>SVMZ01000054.1 GCA_015067185.1 Oscillospiraceae bacterium
ATTTCCGTACCTTTGATGCCGCCGAAGTGATAGCAGAAGAAAATACCGATAAAATTGTGCTGCACTTTGAGGCAGTGGATACCATATCCAAAATATATCTCAACGGAGAGTTGATCGGTGAGACAGATAATATGTTTATCCCCTATGAATTTGAAGCAAAGGGTCTGAAAGCAGAGGGAAACACCATAGTGGTGCATTTTCTGCCTGTCTGCATTGAAGCAAGAAAATATCCCATTGATGCCGGTTCTCAGGCACAGCCTTATAATTATGATTCGCTTCAAATCAGAAAAGCCGGTTCCTGTTTTGGTTGGGATATCATGCCGAGAACGGTGACAACGGGAATTTGGCGCAGTGTTTCGCTGGCAGCAAAGGCGAAAGACAGAATTGATGAGGCTTTTGTCTATACAATAGAGATAGATAAAGCCCATGATAAAGCAAAGGTTGAGCTTTTTTACAACATAACCGTATCCAAAGGCAGTCTGAAAAATTATGCCGTCAAATTTGAGGGCAGCTGCGGCGACAGCAGTTTTTCCGTAACCACAGACAGGGTATGGCATACGGCGGGAAGGGTAGCAGCTTCCGTTTCCAATGCCAAATTCTGGTGGCCCGGTGATATGGGAGATCACAATCTCTATGCCGTTAAGGTTGGTCTTTACAGAGACGGTATTCTTCTGGATGAGAAACAGCTGAAGCTGGGAATCAGAAAGGTAAGACTGGAGCGCACCAGCTTTGCCGGGGATAAAGACTGTGAGTTCTGTTTCTATGTCAATGACGAGAGACTGTTTGTAAAAGGCAGCAACTGGGTGCCGGTGGATGCATTTCACTCCCGGGATAAAGAGCGTCTGCCTGCCATTCTGCCCATGCTCACCGAGCTTGGCTGCAACGCTGTGCGCTGCTGGGGCGGAAATGTATATGAAGATGATATTTTCTATGATTACTGCGATGAGAATGGTATTGTTGTCTGGCAGGATTTTGCCATGGGCTGCGGTATCTATCCTCAGGATGAGCGGTTCCAGAAAATTCTCTCCGATGAAGCGGATATTATTATCAAGAGGCTGCGTAACCATCCGTCTATCATTCTGTGGGCGGGCGATAATGAGTGCGACTGCGCCTATGGTTGGGGCGGCTTGAACAGAGATCCCAATGCCAACATTCTGACAAGAGTGGTTTTGAAGAATGCGGTGGAGAGAAACGATCCGACAAGACCCTATCTTCCCAGTTCGCCGTATATTGATCAGGCAGCATACGATAAATATGGCTGCAGCGACAGTCACACCAGCGAACAGCACATCTGGGGTCCGCGTGATTATTTCAAAGCTCCCTTCTATGCCAACACAACGGCACATTTTGCCAGCGAGACCGGTTACCACGGCTGTAACTCCCCGGAATCTATGAAGAAGTTTATTTCGGAAGAGAAGCTCTGGCCGTGGAATGACAATGACGAATGGCTTGTCCATGCAGCAACAATGGACGGAACCATGAATTCCAGTTATGCTTATCGCATTGAATTGATGGCCAAGCAGGTGCGGGAGATGTTTGGGTATATTCCCGATAATCTGGAACAGTTTGCCGTGGCCAGCCAGATTTCTCAGGCAGAGGCTTTCAAATTTTTTATTGAGCATTTCAGAACCGCTAAATGGCGCAGAACCGGTATCATCTGGTGGAATCTGATCGACGGCTGGCCGCAGTTCTCGGATGCGGTTGTGGATTATTACGGATATAAGAAGCGAGCCTTTGACTATATCAAGCGTTCCCAATATGCTGTCGGTATGATGTTTGATGAGCCTAACGGCTGGACAATGCCGCTGATGGCTGTGAATGATACCCGTGAGGAAAAGATGGCGGAATATCAGGTGACGGATCTGTCGGATGACCGAATTGTACTTGCAGGGGAAGTGAAAATACCGGCTAATTCGGCTTGTGTGGCAGAAAGTGTGCCGAACTCCATGAGTAAGCATACGGTATATCTCATCGAGTGGAAGTGCGGCGGAGCAACCTATAAAAACCATTATCTCACAGGAAAGCCGCCCTATGATCTGGATACCTACATCCGCATGATGGGAAAAGTGGAAGAAAAATAAGAAAAACAGAAGATACAGAAAGGAAAAAGAACATGAGATACCAGTATATGACATCTGGTGTTTGCTCAAGAGCAATTGAGCTTGAACTGGAAAACGGAATTGTAAAAGAGGTTGTTTTCATCGGAGGGTGCAGAGGGAACACACAGGGTGTTGCTGCTCTGATCCGTGGGATGGATGCCCGTGAAGCCGTTGAGCGGATTAAAGGGATCGACTGCGGCGGAAAAGGAACCTCCTGCCCGGATCAGCTTGCCAAAGCTATTGAGATGGCATTGGAAAAAGAATAAAAACACTAATAGTATTATATTTATTTTGCATTACTATTTGTAAAGCAAAAAACACGTCGGGCAGTGGACTCGGCGTGTTTTTGCTTTGCAAAAAGGAAATACTAATAGGGAAGGAGTATGCAGTAAAAGGTGTTTTTTTGTGCACTTGCTTTTTAGAGGATGTTTTGCTATAATAGCGTTAGAACAGAATGAATAATATACACGATCTGGAAGAAGTGTGAAAACAATGAAGATAAAAAAAGCAGTTATTCCGGCAGCAGGACTGGGAACAAGAGTTTTGCCGGCATCCAAAGCGATGCCGAAGGAAATGCTCCCCATTGTGGATAAGCCGGCCATACAGTATATTGTGGAAGAGGCGGTGCGTTCCGGAATTGAGGATATTCTTATTATAACCAGCAGGGGAAAAACAACGGTGGAAGACCATTTTGACCGGTCTCCGGAGTTGGAAGAGCGCCTTCTCCGCGCAGGAAAAATGCAGGTTTATCATGAGATGGTTGCTATTTCCGAGCTGGCCAACATTCAATATGTAAGACAGAAGGAGACAAAGGGTCTCGGCCATGCGGTGCTTTGTGCAAAATCCTTTGCTGCAGGAGAGCCCTTTGCAGTGCTCTACGGAGATGATGTCATACTGAGCGATACCCCTGCCTGTGGGGAGCTCTGTGCTGCCTATGAAAAATACGGTCTGGGTGTGGCAGGAATTAAACCGGTGGCGACAGAGCAGCTTTACAAATATTGTTCTCTCGCGGTGGAGCCTTTGGCAGACCGCATCTTCAAAGTGAGCGATATGGTGGAAAAACCGAAACCGGAAGAAGTTTTTTCCAACTATGCCATTCTTGGCAGAGTGGTGCTCCCTTCCGATATTTTTGATATCCTGACTGACCTTCCCCCGGGAGCAGGCGGAGAAATTCAATTGACCGATGCCATGAAGATCCTTGCAAAGCGGGATGGCATGGTTGGTGTAGAGTTTTCCGGTGAACGTTACGACATGGGGAATAAGCTGGGCATTCTCAAAGCAATTGTTCAGGTAGGTCTCAAACACCCCGAGGTGGGGAATGAGTTTGCGGAATATTTAAAGAGTATAAAAATATAAACAAGCCAACAGAGTCGAGAGGATGTGTTGATTTTGATATCCAAACAAACAGCAGCAGCCGTTTTGGAGAAGGCCCTGTGTGATGGTGCCGATTTTTCGGAACTGTATATAGAGGATACGGAGAGCAATCAGATAGAAATGACAGACGGAACGGTGAAAGATGCTGTCAGTTCCCGTAAACACGGCGCGGGAATCCGTGTGTTCAGCGGTGTAAAAAGTGCCTATGCCTATACGGCGGATACTTCTGAAAAGGCATTGCT
>SVMZ01000038.1 GCA_015067185.1 Oscillospiraceae bacterium
GTGGCCGTTCAACCTCTCAGTCCGGCTACCGATCGTAGGTTTGGTGAGCCGTTACCTCACCAACTGCCTAATCGGCCGCGAGCCCATCTTTCAGCGATAAAATCTTTGGTATGTCTGCCATGCGACAGTCATACATCATGCGGTATTAGCGATCGTTTCCAATCGTTATCCCCCTCTGAAAGGCAGGTTGCTCACGTGTTACTCACCCGTCCGCCACTAAGTTGATCTTCAACCCCCAACTCACAAATCACTTCATGAGCTCGGGTGTTAAAAATCAACTCCGTTCGACTTGCATGTGTTAAGCGCGCCGCCAGCGTTCGTCCTGAGCCAGGATCAAACTCTTAATTAAATGGTATTTTAAGCTTTTCAGCTTGAAATCAATTAATTAAGCTTTTAACCTTAGCTTTTAACGCTAACGTTATTACTCATAAAAAATATCAAGGGTCGTTTTTTAAATCTTTTCCATGTTGTTCAATTTTCAAGGTGCCACGCTGTTTCTTTTTGTGCTTTTCGCTGTCCCGTGACAGCTTATTTATTATAGCACTTTCGCTTCGCTTTGTCAAGTACTTTTTTCGATTTTTTTCAATCTTTTTTCGTACCCGCTTTTCGCTCGGCGTGCTTCCTTTTGAGAAGCTTTTCTATTATAGCACTTTCGCTTCGCTTTGTCAAGCACTTTCTTCGATTTTTTTCAAAATCTTTTTCGCTTTCCTTCGCTCAGCCGCTCCCTCTTCTGAGGCAGCCCATCTATTATATCACACTCTTAAGCCTTTGTCAAGTACTTTTTTTATCTTCTCCCGAAGTTTTTTCTTTCCTCGACGCTCTCTCTTGAGTGCCTGAATATAATAACATATCGATCCGCAAATGTCAAGCCTTTTTTCAAACTTTTTTTAATATTTTTCAATTCCACATGATTCAACATTGTTTTAACTTCTCTTCAACACTCTTTCCCCATACATATTAACAGCGAGCCTCAGAATCCACCTTCCAAGGCTCGCTCAACACCATATAACAAACTCCCGACATCCCTATTTTATTCCGCCAACTTATTATATTGTGTCGGATAGAAAACACCGTTTACCGTTACTCCTGTCACATCCGTCACATCAAGCTCCCACAGATGAAAGCTGATGTCTGCATAAAATTCTCCCGTGCTGCAGTCTCCCCCCATACTTGCTCCAATCCCCAATTCGGTAATTCCCTGTATTGCCATCTGATATCGCTGTCCACTTATAAATTCTATCTCTTCGGCACCACGCATATGCAGGATAATCCGCGTCACAGGCAGATACCACAGATCAGGATGATAGTAAACGGTAGCCTCCTCTTTTTCGTTTGCCACAATATCCTCTTGTGAAAGTTTACTTACCCCATTCATTCTAATATAATAGGGAGTAATTTCAATCGTATGATAATAGTCATTTCCTTCGTTATAATAGGGAGAATTTTCAGGAATTGGCTTGAGAACTATAAAATCCGACGAGACATTTTCGACAGACACACTTACTTTGACGCTCTCATCCTCCCGAGAAAGCAAAAGTTCAAAGGTTCCTTTTTCTAAATCGCGCAGTGTATGCATTCTCTGGAAGCTATCCCCGACTGCAAGGCGCATATTCTCATACGTTTCCTTATCCCCCACGTACACCTCTGTCTCACTTCCCTGCGGCGCGATTATGGCACGATATATATAGTATACCGTATCTCCATCCTCTTCTGCAGATGGAATTCGCTCCAGACTTCCCGCCAGATCATATACCTCTTCCCCCTGGCTGTCTTTTATGCTGCCATCGGCAGAAAAGTTTTCCGCTTGATTTCCAACCGACAAAATGGCAAAAACCTCATTATCCGTGAATATAGTACTCTCCAGACATACAATATCCTTTCCCAGCAATGCCTCCTTCCCTACTTCATTGATATTTTGCGAATACTGCTCCGCTTCGCTGCCCAATATTCTGCCAAATATCCCCGTGTTGTATCCGATGGCCATAACAGTCACCACGCTGCCTACCATTAACACCGCCCCAAGAAGAATTGCTGTCACTGAACGCATGCCTGTTCGGCTCTTTGCTGTCTTCCTCCCCGCGTATTCCGCCTTTGACAAAACACTATTATATATTCGTTTTTTGCTACCTTCATCGATACGAACCTTTTCCATTGTTTTTTTAAACTTGTTCATACATCAATCCTCCAATGCAATATCTTTCTTCAGAATCTCTCTGCCTCTTTTCAGCCGCGTCCGAAAAGCTGTCCCACTTATGCGCAGTATTTTCGCCGCCTCCGCACAGCTGTAGCCTTCATAATAATATAAATAGAGTGGCAGCTTGTATTTTTCGGGAAGATCAAGAATCACCTGCAGCATCTCATCCACATCAAACCCGCCAGGCTCCTCTTCCATTCCTTCTCCCACAATCTCCCGCTCCTTACGCAGCCGCCGGATACGGTTTTTGCAATGGTTTGCAGTTGTCACAATCAACCACGCCTTCTCATGCGCCTCTCCATCGAACCGTTTTCCCGACGTCAGCAGCTTTACAAACACATCCTGTACAGCATCCTCCGCCTCTGCCTGATTTTTCATAAATGCGAAGCAGATACGGAATACCATATCCACATGCCTTTCGTACAATTCAAAAAACTCTCTGTCCGTACGCAACAAAGAATTCCCCATTGTTTATCCCTCCTTTCACCATAGATACACCTTTAAAAAGCAAAATGTTGCAGATAAATTTATTTTTTTATTCTCATGCTATTGCAATTCCGCGCAAAAACATGTAAAATAAGTGTTATCCACTGATAAACAAAAACGGAGGTGTGTCCATTGCCCATAAACATTCAGGATTCATCGCTCCCTGCGGTGAAGATACTCGAATCCGAGAATATATTCGTCATGACCGAAAGCCGTGCTATACATCAGGATATACGTCCTCTTAAAATAGCCATTCTCAACCTCATGCCCAAAAAGGTAGAAACCGAAACCCAGCTTCTTCGCCTGTTGGGCAATACCCCTCTCCAGGTAGACGTAGAGCTTGTCCAAACTGTCAGCCATGTTTCTAAAAATACTTCTCAGGATCATCTTCTCAAATATTATCGCTCCTTCGAAGACATACGTTCCCAGAAGTTTGACGGACTCATTATTACCGGTGCACCGGTAGAGAATCTCGAGTTCGAAGAAGTAGATTACTGGGATGAGCTTTGTGAAATTATGGATTGGTCCCGTACCAACGTCTATTCCACACTATATATATGTTGGGGAGCACAGGCAGGTCTTTACCATCACTTTGGCATCCAGAAGCATCCCCTCGACCAGAAGATGTTCGGTGTATTTGATCATAAGGTGCTCACCCCGAAGCATCCCCTGATCCGTGGCTACGACGATCTCTATCCCTGCCCCCATTCCCGCCATACCGGCATTGAACGCGCTGACATTGAGTCCAATCCCCAGCTGGAGTTGCTGACTGTGTCCGATATCGCCGGTCCAGCCATCATCGCCAACCGCAACGGACGCGAATTTTTCCTTACCGGTCATGTTGAGTACGACGCCAACACCCTCGCGGGCGAATATTTCCGCGATCTCAACAAGGGGCTTCCCATTCAGGTCCCCTATAAGTATTTCCCCAATGATAACCCGGAAGCTGTTCCCCCACACAGATGGCGTTCTCATGCCAATCTGCTTTTCTCCAACTGGCTGAACTACTTTGTTTACCAGATGACCCCTTACAATTTGGAAGTTCTTTAATTGTTCTCTATCATAAGAATTTCAAAAATCCCGCGAAGCCATTGCAGCTTCGCGGGATTTTTCGTTGTCATTTTCGCCATATAACAGGCCCCCGTTATATGGCGGCCTGTTCACCTTCAAGCCACACAGCCTGAACGTTTACATCTTCATCAAACAGCACCAGGTCGGCATCTTTATCAACCGCAATACTTCCCTTATCTTTTAATCCAACCACACTTGCCGGCGTCGTGGAGGCCATTTTAATCACCTCATGCCATGGCAAACCCACAGAATGCATATTACGCACCAAAACATCCGTGGTTGCCACAGAACCGCAGAATCCGCTTCGATCTGCCATTTTCAGCACACCATCTTCATAAATGCATTCCTGTCCATTGGTCTGGAAGTAGCTCTCACCCTCCTTGAGATCGGTACCGGCAAACAGCAGCGCATCGGTAATCAGGCTGATCCGGTCTGCACCGCAGCATTTATAGATCAATCTCAATAGTTCGGCAGGAAGATGGCACAAATCACAAATCACCTGCACAGTAGGCTCATCCAAAATCAACCCCGCTTCTACCACGCCGGGAATCCGGAACCCGCCTTTGCGTGTCATTAGCGAACAACCGGAATATATATGCGTAATATCCGAAAAACCGTGCTCCAACGCCTCCTCGACGACAGCCATGGTTGCATCGGAATGCGCAACAGAGACAACGATTCCCCTTTTGGCACAAGCATCCCCCAACTCCATAGCTCCCCGCAGTTCAGGTGCGACACCGATCATCCTTAAACCTTCCCAACGGTCAAGCAGCTGCTCATAATCCTCCTCTGCGGGAATCAGCAGGTTTTCCGGCAACTGCGCTCCCGCCTGTGCAGGAGACATAAATGGACCTTCCAGATAGATTCCTCTTGCATTTGGCGTCAGTCCCTGTTCTGCTGCAGCTCTTGCCGCATCAATGGCGCGAAGCGTCGTGGCGATCGGTGCCGCAGAAAGGGTAGGCAGCATAGAGGTACTTCCATGTTTAAGATGCGCCTCACACATCGCTTTGATCGCCATAGGATCGCACTCCATGGTTTCGTGCCCGCCACCGCCGTGAACATGTATATCCACAAAACCTGGGGCAAGATATCGCCCTTTGCAGTCCACCTTTTCCGCACCGGGAATATCCATTCGCTCTGCTATATCAATAATTTTTTTCCCCTCCGTTGCGACACACACATCACACACGGAATCATTCAGAATTACCTTTGCATTTTCAAACACCTTCATCACAATCACCTCTTGCCTTGAGTATACCACATTCCCAAACATGACCGCAATCCTATTTTATTTTTTTCTCAAAATAATTGCGGCCTTTGTTCAAAACAAAAGCCGCTTATATATTTTATTTGATGTAGGCTCCAACCTCTTTCAGTCTTGCGCGAAGTTTGTCGGTATCCACCTTATGCATGTCCACCTTATCCATTGCCAGTGCATGCGCTGCCGCCATACCAGCTGCTTCCCCTGTAGCAAGACAGGCAGCCATTATCCTTGTGGTTCCCTGCATACGGCGCTCTGCACAGATACACCGCCCTGCCACTATGACATTTTTCAGCTTCTCTGGCACCAGACTGCGATAGGGAATACCATGAGATTCACCCGGTGCATACAGAAACTCTTCGGGTTTAAAGGGAAGCGCCTCACCACGCTGTATTTTTGCAATCTCTGTCGGCGTTTCGTGACAGTCAAAATTATAGCAGTTGCGCGCGATCTCATCCGGGAATACCCTACGGCTGTGATAGTCCTCCTGACAGAGCTTGTAATCCCCTTTGATGCGGCGCCCTTCCCGGATTCCCAGCAGTGCCTGTGTTTTATCCAGATGAGCCTCCGCATATGCCTCCGGTAATTCTTCCTTAATACAGTCAACAATCTGCCCAACCAGCTTTCTCCCCTTGATCAGCGTGCGGGAAAGATCCTCCGGATCAGTTCCGTCCACGCCAAACAGCGAACCCGCATTGAATCCGACCGCACCGGGGCCAACTATAGCGGTTACGCAGTGATCATCCGGAATCAAAGGATACTTTCCTCCGTTGGGATATATGACACGATGCGTTTTAATCTTAGCATATTCTTCCATATTGACATTGGTAAGGGTAAAGCACATGGTGGCGCACTGCATCTCGCCCAGTTCATCACCCAGTTCAAACTCTCCGCCGGCCCAGGCTGTCAAATCCGCATCACCGGTGCAGTCCACAAATACATCTGCCGTATACGCTTTCATGCCGCCTTTATTGCTGACAATAACCGCCCCAACTCTTCCCTCGTCATCTGTATCCACCGCCGAAAGAACCGTGTGGAACAGCACCTCTGCTCCATATCCTGTCACCAGGTCATCATATACCCGTTTCAGCGCCTCTGCATCAATGGATCCGCCCTTCTTTCCCTTTTCTTCAAGCGGCATCTTCTCCTGCAGTGCTTCCAATACCGTTTTTCCAATACCGGTGCTGCACAAATCCCCGCCATTGGAAAATCCGCACCAGAAGGGCACCAGACCATTGGTTCCCATACCGCCAAGAGCAGCTGTTCCTTCGATCAGCAGCGTTTTGGCCCCTTCTCTTGCTGCTGCAGCTGCAGCGGCACATCCTGCCGGTCCGCCGCCTACAACAATAACCTGATAATCACTGTTTACCGGTATACTTCTTTTAAACTCATACATGATGCATCCCCCTGTTCGGTTGATATATATCTGCTCTTTATTTTATCATGCTTTTCTTCGTTTTTCTTTACAGCAGGATACTATTCATTGAACAAAAGATACTTTTTCTGTTCTCATCATCGATATTCCTGTTTCAATTACTATTATTCTTTCGATAATCCTTCGGACTCATCCCCACAACTTTTTTGAACACCACCGAAAAATAGGTACTGGAGGAGAACCCTAAACCAAAAGCCGTGTCGGTAATTCCTTCCCCTTCTCTCAAAAGTCTTTTGGCCTCCTCAATCTTTTTAATATTGATATACTCCCGCGGCGCGATGCCCGTTTCCTCCCGGAACCGCTGTTTAAATCGGGAGAGAGACAGTCCGCAGTATGCCGCAAGTTCTTCCAATGTGATTTCTTCCGTGATGTTTTTTGCAATAAAATTCATGGCAACAGAAATTGTCGATGAGGCTGTGGGATATTCGCTTACGGCACTGGCACAAATTTCCAGAAGCAGCTCCTGCAAAAGGACTCTGCCATGCATATTTTGAAGCAGATCACTCTGGGTCAGTTCATAGAACATCCTGTCAAACTTATGCTTCAGGTTTTCTGCCGGGCTTATTACAGGCCCCTTCAATGTCAGCACCGCTGTATGCAGCAGCTTTGCATACGGCTCTGTCATATGCAGAAAACTCTCCCGATAGTCCCCGTATATCTTCATCATATATATATCATAGCGCCCATGCGGCATATCTCCGGAGGAATGCGGAACATCCGGCGGCGCAATAAAAAGTTGATTTCCGTTTACCACATACTCTTTGCCGTCAATAGTATATTTCTGACTTCCGCTCACCACATACACAATCTCCATACAATTTTTATGTATATGAGTCTCCAGAATTTTCGTATGACTTTCCGACATCGTTCTGCCTACCATCTGAAAGCCGGGTATGTTCAGCCGATACTCCGTAAGAATCTGCCGTTTACTGTTCCAGATATCTTCGTCCACAATATTTCTGTATTCTTTCTCTGCTGTCAACTCCGCCCACCTCAAACCTTTAATTTCGTATTACATATAATATTATATGACAAGCTGCTAAAAATCAAGTTATAATAGTAACATCGCTATACAATAAAGGGAGGAATTAAAATGAAAGAGGAAATGACCTCAAGAGAACGCGTTTTTGCCGCACTGGAACATAAGGAACTGGATCGTTTTCCCCGTCAGCAATGGCACCTTCCCTATGTTGGCATGTACAGGAAGCACGATGCTGCCTTGATTGAAGAAAAATACCCCGCAGATTTCATCGGCGCCGATGTCACTTATGGTCCCTCTTATGCTGAGGGGATCGTAGGAAAAAAGGGAAAATACACCGATCCCTTCGGCAATGTCTGGACTGTTGGTCAGGATGGCCTTGTGGGTGAAGTAAAAAAACCTCAATTTGAAGATTATAATAGTATGAAGAACTATAAATTCCCCATGTCACTTCTCGATAAAGCGGATTTCAGCCGTGTCAATGCAGGCTGTAAAAAGACCGATAAATTTGTCCTGCAAGGCACCATGACCAATCCTTTTGAAAGAATGCAGCAGATCCGCGGCACCGAAAACCTTTTTATGGATCTGGCAATGGATGAACCCGAGATCTATGAACTGCGGGATATGTTCCATGAATTTTCTGTAAAAGAGATGAATATGTGGGCAAACACCGACGTAGACGGCGTCTCCTTCATGGATGACTGGGGCACTCAGATTGCTCTTCTCATTAATCCCGAAAAATGGCGCAGCTTTTACAAACCTCTTTATAAAGAGTATTGTGATATTCTCCATGCTGCCGGCAAGAAGGTATTCTTCCACTCTGACGGACACATTACCGCCATCTATCCTGACCTTATCGAAATCGGCGTAGATGCCATCAATTCCCAGTTGTTCTGCATGGACATTGAACGGTTGGGACAGGACTATGCCGGCAAGATCGCCTTCTGGGGCGAGATCGACCGTCAGCACATCATGCCTTTCGGCACCGAGCAGGATGTCCGCGACGCCGTTGACCGCGTTGCAAAAGCACTGCTGATCCGCGGACGTACAGGCATCATTGCCCAGTGCGAATGGGGCGAACTGGAACCGCTGGAAAATATCCTTGCTGTATATGATCAGTGGAACAAATGGTAACCAAGCAAAAACTGCGGTTAGGTCCTTCCCCACCGCAGTTTTTATTTTTTGCTTTTCAGATTGCAGGCAGCTCAGAAAAATCATGTATATAGTAATCACTGATCCTTTTTATCTCTTCCTCATATTCTGCAGAGCTCGCATCATATACGCCGCAGACGCGCATACCTGCCGTTTTAGCCGTTTTATCTGCATTATAGTTATCATCCAAAAAGAGAACCTCTTCCGTCTTAACGCCCATTCTTGCCGCAGCCATGCGGTATATTTCGGGATCAGCCTTGTTGGTACCAAAATCCTCGCATGCCCACACATGGTCAAACCACTCGAATATACCAAGCCGTTTCAGGCAGGGATCCAGCAGCGGGTGCGGGCTTGCCGTCAGCACATTCAGACTATCTCCCCGCTCTTTCAGCTGTTTCAGTACAGAAATCACATTATTTTTTGCCGGTATCGTATAAGTATAAGCCTCCACTGCCTCCCGATCCATCTGTTCCAGCAATTCCTGTTTTGTCCGCTTCACACCCAAACCAATATAATAATCCGCAATCCCCTCATTTCCAAGCGGTGTAATAATCTTTATGATATCCCTGCCGTAAGCAATCCCGTTTGCATCCAGTATTCCCGTCATCACCCTTGCAAAATTCGGCATAGAATCCACCAATGTTCCATCAAAATCGAAAAGATAAACCACTGTCTTTCCTCCGTTTCCATTTCAACCCCGATACAAGCCATGAACACACCTATTTGTAATAAATATACCCAAGATCTTTCTTTGTGTAAACTATATTTCTTTATTGAAGCGCTTTTGCTTTTTAAGCTGTTTTAAAAACACCAAGGTAGACACAGCCATAATTACAAACATTCCCATAAGCATAAAAGGGTAACTTTCTATACCAAACACGCTTGTAGAGAGACTTATCAGCGGAGGTATTATCATAACCCCTATATACGGAAAGGAAAACACCAAAACCATTGTGATTACAGTCTGTATGATAAAGGCATAGATATAGCCTGTGCGCCAGCTTGTCTTGTCAATGGCGAGAGACATAAAATAAGGACTTACCGAAACCCCTATACCATAAAAGCCATGCAAAAAGTTCATATGGCTTACCTTATAATGCAGTGCAATATAATTGTTAAGTCCGGAATCTATTGCACCAGCGCCAAGCCCCAGTACTGCCGCCAAAGGCACCATCCAGAAGAAATGCGGAGCAAGAGAAAAGCCTATCAGCGCCAGAGCTGTCATCGCCATACTGATTGCTGTAACCTTCGCTGTCCCCAACTTGTTCAGTATTCCCACACTGAACATACTTGAAATGACCGTACAGCCCGAAATGATCAGTGTAATAAAACTGACAGATTCCACCGGCAGCTTCATTTCCGGATATATAGCGGGCCAGGCAGCCCCAATCAGGGAATCCGGTACACCAAGACCAATAAATGCGGTATAGATAACAATTAAAAGCAGCGTCATCACCGCTCCTCAAAATCAGATATCATTATATCTATAACTATATCTGTTCCTCTTAAATATGTCAATAACAATTATGGTACATATTTTCAAATTCCGGCAAAGTTCTCCTGCTTCTCCCCTTTCTTTATTCCCGCCTCTTTCGCGCAGATATCTCTATCTGTTATCCTTTGAACCCGTAAACATTTGCCTAAACTCAACTCCTCACTGATAAATATATTCATCATTACAATCAGCAGCGCATCCAATCAAAAAACAAAACCGACTCTGTCAAAAAACAAAGCCAGTTTGTTATCTGAAATTTATTCTCTGCTATGCAGATCTTTTCGTTCTATCCATTCGAAACAGCCAAACAGTTTTACAATAACACAATAAACAACAGATACATCAGCGGAATTGATATTACGCACAGGGTATGCGATATCATTGTCATTGATGCACCGGTCTTTGTATCACCGCCATAGGCTGCCGGATAGACGATCGTATTTAATCCCAGCGGAGTACCAAAACAAATCAACGCTAAAGTCATAATTTCATCGCTGGTCCCCAGCAATTTCAAAATCAACATAATAACTGCGGGAATCACAATCAGTCTCAGCCCGGTTACTGCATACACTTTTTTATTTGTCAAAAGCTCCTTTAAGTTATATCCTCCAATTACAAAACCTGCGAGAACCATCGCTACCGGCCCCTGACAGGCCGCTGCATTTTCAAATGCAGTAAGCAAAAATTCAGGCACAAAACGCTTCAAGTTCAAAAGGCCGAAGGTCATACCTATTACCAGTGCGATCACCGGCGGAGTTAAAAGTCCTCTTTTCAGGTTTGCCCACAGGCTTGCATTATGTTCCTTTGGCACCAGCACATACAATCCCCAGCTGCTGCAGATAATCCCCACAAAAAAAGTGAACAGAGTATACTTATAAAATAACTCATCACCCCATACCCCAAGAATAATAAAATTCCCCATAAAACCATAGTTACTGAAGGTAAGAGCATATCGATAAATATTTCTCTGATACAGCAGCTCCGATGAGCGGGAAGCTTTTTTTATAAAAAGTTTGGATATCGGATAGGCTGCAGCAACACTAAGCAGAACGATAATTAAACCATACAATATCAGCTTTGCATTTGCCGTAAAGGTTTCAACAGTACAGTTGGTCATCTGGTTAAACAGCGTAAGTGCGGGAACAAATGCAAATGTCTCCAGTTTAGACATGGTTGTATGAGAATTCTCCGGTAAAATTCGTTTTTTCCTCAACCAAAATCCCACTAAAATGAGAGAAAACATAACCAGCATCTGGTTCACGGTCAAACTGAAAACTTCCATAAAAAGATCCTCTTCATATTTTCCAAAATAAAAACCGACAAGCCAAAGACTTGTCGGTTTTCTGGTCGGAGTAGGGAGACTTGAACTCCCGGCCTCTTGGTCCCGAACCAAGCGCGCTACCAAGCTGCGCTATACCCCGAAACATTGTGCCGTCGGGAACTCTTAGAATTATACAATACTATTCTTTAAAAGTCAATACCCAAAATTAAAAAAAGAAAATATTCTCAATCCCACCATATTTTCAGCGGCAGAACACACCTTCTGCCGCTGAAAAATAAAGCTATTTGATACTTATCCGTCTGTTGTTATTCCACCAGATCCAGATTATCCAGAGTAAACTCTTTCTGAATTTCCTCAAAGCGCTCATAGTTATCTCTGAGCATGTTATAATAATGGATGCTGTTCATGCGCTCAACACCCATGAGGTTAATGTTCTCGATGCCGCACTTACGCTCAAGAACAATCTTCTGACGAAGATTTTCGGGGGTAAGAGCACCGTGAGGATAGACGGTAGACTCACTGTAAATTCTGGAAACATCACCCATGAGCTCCATATGCTTGAGAACACCGGCCACCAAAGCACGCTTGTTTCCGGGCTTTTCAAAAGATTCATCACCAAACATCAGCTCACCGACACGGAAAAGACAATCGGGAACAACCTTGATGATATCGGGGATATCAATACCGTGACGTCTGTCTCCGTTATGCATAACCATAATACCGTTCTGCATACCGTCGATATTGGTCTCATCCATAAAATATGTAACTCTGTCGCAGTTAAACTTCATCCATGCTTCGCGCAGGGCAAGCTGATCTTCATCCAGCCCGGTAGGATCCTTTGCGATAACAGGTCTGAGAGACTCGCGGCTGAAGTTGCCGGGAATAACATCCTTGAATTTTTCTGCAAACTCAGCAATGCAGTCGTCGCAGAAGCAACCCTGAACATCTCCCTCATAGTTGCCCTGTCTCAGGTCGTCATCCCAGAACATACCCTTGATGCCAACCTCTCTCTGCTCTTCCATGCATTTCTTTGTATCCTTGACCAACTGCGGTGTAATGGCATTGCACCAACGGACCAGCTCGTTGTTGATATCATGTCTGATATGCCAACCCTCATGGAAAGTGTAGCAGGGGGTATCCAATCCTTCGGGATGACCAAGAGGAACACCGATACCAATCATTTCAAAACCTTCTTCATCAAGAATGTGCTTCACAGCGGCAACATCCTCGATGGGGATTGCATTGGTAACATCAAAGCTCGTTACAAAAAAACCCTTCATATGGCAATCTTTCATCATTTTGATCCAGCCGGGCTTTTTCACGCCGTCCAAAATCGTCTGCGGATTTGCACATGCCCACATATCCATAATATTATACCATTCCTTTCATTCCTTCACCCGCTCTTCAGCGGGTTTTATTTAATTATATTCCAATGTCCTGTAAATTTCAAGGCTTATTCTTTAACTACTACCTTTCTGTTCCATTTCAGCTCATCAAAAATCGGAAATCTTCTGTTGTCACCTCTGGATGCAGGGCCCGGTTTATCCCCATTGCAACCATGTCCGCCGCCCGCTCAATAATTACATCGATCTCCCTCGGGGTAATCATCATCTTCTCTGTCTTTTCGCTGCCGCCCTTCTCTTTTGTCCCATCACAGAATTCCTGAACTAACGTTGCCGCATCCACCACCGTGGGAACACCTATGGATATGACCTTCGTCCCCAACAATTTTTCATCAATCTTTTTCCTACTGTTAAACACCCCCGAGCCCGGAACAATCCCGCTGTCTGATATCTGCACCGTTCTGCCAAGACGTGAAACCTCCATTGCTGCCAACGCATCTATTACAATCACTGCTGCGGGCTGTATTTTTTCTGTAACGGCACCAATCAGTTCCCCCGTCTCTACCCCCGTTTGTGCAAGCACGCCTGTAGCAATCACAGCAACACTGTTGAATTGTTCAAGTCCCATTTCTTTTTTCAGTTCCTCTCCGATGTGTCTGGTAGAGAGAACCTTCTCTGCTGTTTTCGGCCCCAAAGCATCCGGGGTGATATCCCTGTTCCCAAGGCCTGCCACAAGAACCGTTTCCCGCTCTATTTCCTTCGGAAGCATTTCTTTCAACTGCAAAGCAATTGCTTCCACCGCTTCTTCCGTGCCCTCTCCTACAGTTCCTTTAGCAAAAGATGCTGTCTCTACAGTTACATATTTCCCGGCCGGCTTCCCAATATATCGCCCTGCGTCATCATTCTCTATAACTACCGAGACCACTCGTATTTCTCCATAAAAGCATTCTTCCTGTCTGATTCCATCCGGAAGCGCATTTTTATGCAGCTCATAGGCCTCACAGGCAAGGTCTGTTCTGATCACTTCTCCATCCTCGTTTCTATACTATAGTATAATCGTTTTTTATCTTTCCCTTCTACAACCCGGTTATTCCTTTTCTTTTTCTCGATATTACAGAATTGTATCTTGCTTTTCTCCCGCTTTTTATTTATACTAAAATTAACAATTTAATTTTACCGGGAGTGCCGCTGTATGACTACTTATGAACGTTTTAAAAGAATGTATGAGCATAAAGAAGCCGACCGTATTCCGATTATTGATTCCCCGTGGGAAGGCACTATTCGCCGTTGGGAAAAAGAAGGCATGCCCAAGGGCATGGATTGGTGTGATTACTTTGATGTTGACAAAATTGTCAGTATCGGTGTAGATATTACTCCTCGTTTTGAGAGAAAGATTCTCGAAGAAAACGATCGTTATTATATTGAAACCTCTTCCTGGGGCGTTACCATGAAACACTTTAAGGAAGCCGATTCCACCCCGGAAATGCTCGATTTTAAAGTTGTCGATGCCGATGAATGGGAAAAAGCCAAGACTCGTATGACCCTTTCCGACGACCGTATTCCGTGGGACACCCTCAAAAACAACTATGACAGATGGCGCGCCGAAGGCCAGTGGATTTCTGCCGGGTTCTGGTTTGGATTTGATGTTACCCACTCCTGGATGATGGGCACCGAAAACACCCTCATTGCCATGATGGAGGAACCCGAACTCGTTACCGATATGTTTGATACCTATCTCAACCGCTGCGAGACTCTTTTCTCCCGTATTTGGGATGCTGGTTACCGCTTCGACGAAGTCTCCTGGCCCGATGATATGGGCTACAAGGGCACCACCTTTTTCTCCCCCGCTATGTATCGCGAAATGGTCAAACCCTTCCACGCAAGAGCTGTTAAATGGGCGCATGACCATGGCATCTATGCCCGCCTGCATTCCTGCGGCAATATTATGGACCTTGTGCCTGATATCGTGGATACCGGTATGGATGCACTGAACCCTCTTGAAGTCAAGGCCGGTATGGATGCGCTGAAACTAAAGCGTGAATACGGTGATAAGCTGGTTCTTCACGGCGGAATCAATGCGCTGTACTGGAAGGATGCCGACAGAATTGTCGCTGAAATCAATGAAAAGGTCCCGGTGCTCAAAGAAAACGGCGGCTATATTTTCTCCTCGGATCATTCCATCCCCAATGATGTGAGCCTGGAAAACATGAAACGAATTGTAGCCGCTGCCAAAGAAGCCGGAAAATATTAATCTCTTCTTTTCTCACCAAGCAAAACAGGATCTGCCGCACGTTCTCTGCAGCAGATCCTGTCTTTTATTTTTCTTTTTTACTTCAGCAAATCCTTTGCCAACTCAGCAAGGGCATCCAGATTGTACTCTTCATCAAAATCAGGAACCTTTTCAAAGGGAATCAGATTCCATTCTTCTGTGTGGCTGTGGCTGCAGCCCGGTGCCAGATCAACCACATCACCCAGTGTTTCCATCTCTGTAAGCAGGTGGTTGGTGAAGGTCTCGTAGTTGCATCCCCGGTCGGTATACTGTTTGCTGCTGTCATAGGGAACCTTGATCATAAAGAACTGACCCTTGACAAAGCTGCCTACCCAACCATCCTCAATACAGGTGCCAAACTTAAAGGTTTTTGTTGCATTGCAATCCTGAGTAAGAACAGCACAATCCTTCTTCCATTTTACGCGGGGTTCATCAAGAGGCATTCCATACCAAAGTGCGATGATCTGTCTCGGATAAAAATTCTCTGTTCTGTTTGTCGGCAGCGGAACAACTTCAACTGCTCCTTTATCTATTACCGTTACACCCCAAACAGCGACATTCTTCACTTCGTCAGAGCAGTTGGTGAGAATATGATCCACTGTTACCTTTGAGCTCTCCTGAGCCAATGTAACTTTCACGGTCTTTTTGAAACCGGTTGCTGTTCTTGTTCTGGCCGTCAGGATGACCGATCCTTCTTCTTCGTTGATCTCTGCTGTGCAGGGTTCATTGTCCGGATCATAGGTAACAAAGTAATCCTCCGGCGCTGTCCAGAAACGATGCCCGCCGTACATAACCCAGCGTCCCTTTTCCTCTCCGCCTTCCGCTTTGAGATCATCGCTTTCAAAGGTCATCACTCTGTTTACATCGTTAAAAAAGACATTTTCTCCGCCATTCAGTTTATAGGAGATAATTCTCGGGCCGACATCCAGCGTAATAATCAGCTGCGCAGCAGCATTCTCCATAACCAGACAGTTGCCGAAATTGAGATATTCTTTTTGTGAAAACTTTACGTTACCCATACAGGCTCCTCCGTTATCCTTTTTCTGCTTTTCCATTTTTCTTTATTATACTATATATTTCTTAAAAATAAAAGCCTCAATCCTGAAATTGCTCGCTTTACATTTTCAAAATACTAATATATAATAAAATTATAGTATCCCACTCACTTAAATACGAAACGGAGGAAACACAAATGTGCCAAATACTTTCTGTCAGCCCTCTTGAGAAAGTTTTTTCCGCAGACAAAAATTATGCTCCCGCAGAATATAAATCCTTTTCCATGCTGAAAGGAGAGCGTTCTTCTTTTCAGGTAGCTGTTCGCTTTCACCCCGAAAACGCACGCGCAGCTATCTTTGATGCTTCTTTCGAGATTGTCTCCGCACTGAAGGATTGCTGCTCCGTCTATGTCGTGGAAGACTCCCCCTCTGATCTCCCCGCCTATGCCAACCACGATGATGATATCATCTCCGATCAGCCCGGTCTCTACCCCGATCTGCTCATTCCCGCAGAGCCGATCAACGGAAAAATCACCATCTCCCCCGCACGTTGGAGAACCTTCTGGATCGAGCTGGATATACCGACAGATGCCGAAGCCGGCTGCTTTGATCTTACCTTTAATGTCAAAAACGGCGATGAATTGCTGGGCAGCACCAATGTCGGCGTAAAAATCATTAACGCTGTTCTTCCTGAGCAGACCCTGCGTTACATCAACTGGTTCCACTGTGACTGTATCTCCGAATACTATAAGGTTCCCGCCCTCAGCGAAGAACACTGGGCACTGCTTGAGAAATATATCCGCGCTGCTGCCGACCACGGCGTAAACGCACTGCTCACTCCCATCTTCACTCCTCCCCTCGATACCGAAATCGGCGGAGAACGTCCCACCGTACAGCTGATTGATGTTGCACGCAACAACGGCACTTACAGCTTTGGTTTTGAAAAATTTGAGAGATACGTTCGCCTCGCACAGAAATGCGGCATGAAATATTTTGAGATATCCCATCTCTTCACCCAATGGGGAGCCAGCCACGCACCCAAGATTATGGCCACCGTTGACGGCGAATACAAGCGTATTTTCGGCTGGGAAACCGATGCCTCCGGCGAAGAGTATACTGCCTTCTTCCGTGCCCTTGCTCCCGCTCTGATCGCTGAAATCAATCGTCTCGGCATTCATGATGCCTGCTATTTCCATGTTTCCGATGAGCCCTCTCTCGACCACCTTGAGCAGTACGGTAAATCCGCTGCCATTGCCCATGAGATGTTTGGCGAATTCAAGTTTATCGATGCTCTTTCCAATGTTGATTTCTATGATACCGGACTGGTTCAGATCCCCATTCCCGCCACCAACCACATCGAGCCCTTCCTTGACCGTGATATTGACGAACGTTGGTGCTACTACTGCTGCGGACAGTTTATCGGAACTTCCAATCGTTTCCTCGCCATGCACTCCCGCCGCAACCGTATTATCGGACTGCAGATGTACAAATACAATATGTCCGGGTTCCTTCAGTGGGGCTATAACTTCTGGTTCTCCAGGCAGTCCCGCGGTCTGATCGATCCCTTCCGCGTCACCGATGGTGGTATGGCCTGGCCCTCCGGCGACCCGTTCGTGGTATATCCCGGCCCCGACGGTAATCCGCTGATCTCTCTGCGCTTCAAGGTATTCTATGATGCCCTCGAAGATATGCGCGCCTGCCAGCTGCTTGAATCTCTCATCGGCCGTGATGCTGTTGTCAAACTTATTGACGAGGATCTTGAAGAGCCGCTCACCTTCTCCAACGGTCCCCGCTGCGATTGCTGGCTGCTTAATAAGCGCGAAAAAATCAACGCCCTCATTGAACAAAATCTCTGATATTGCTTAAAATAAGACACAGTTCGTCCCGCCGCAGACAAAGACACCATTTTGTCCTCTACGGCGGGACACTTGTTTTTAAAACTTTCATTATCTTGCCTCAACCTGTTGACTCTGACATATTAACAGGTTATAATATACAAAGGAGAATATTTTAACTTGGTGGAAACGCTTAACTTTCTCCCTAATTACCAGCCTGCTTTTCATACACCAGAAGGAGTTTATATATAATGAAAAAAACAAAAATTGTTTGCACTCTCGGCCCTGCCAGCTCCTCCGAAGACGTGCTGAGCGAAATGCTGATGTGCGGCATGAATGTGGCCCGCTTTAACTTTTCCCACGGTACCCATGCCTATCATAAAGAATTGATGGATCGCTTCAAACAAGTCCGCGATAAGCTTGGTGTTCCTGCCGCGATTATGCTTGATACCAAAGGACCCGAGATCCGTCTGGGAGAATTCGAAGGCGGAAAAGCCACACTTGTGGATGGCGATGAATTCATCCTCACCACGGAAGAGGTTCTCGGTACAGCACAACGCGCCTCTGTCACCTATAATCAGCTTCCTCAGAAACTCTCCCGCGATAACCACATTCTCATTGACGATGGACGCATCTCACTTTCCGTTCACCGCCGCACCCAGACAGAGATCTTTTGCACCGTTGAAAAAGGCGGCGAAATCAGCGACCACAAAGGCGTAAACATCCCCTCTGTTTCCATTGGCATGCCCTATCTCAGCGAAAAAGATAAAGCCGATCTGCTTTTTGGTATTGAAAACGATGTGGATTTTATCGCTGCTTCTTTTATACGCAATCGCGAAGATGTGGAGCTGCTCCGCAACTTTCTCAAACGCAATGGCGGAGAAAAGATCCGTATTATCTCTAAAATTGAAAACTTCGAAGGTATCCAGAACTTCGATGCCATTCTGGAGGCTTCCGACGGAATTATGGTTGCCCGCGGCGATATGGGTGTTGAAATCAATTACGAAAACCTTCCCGGTCTGCAAAAAAAATTCATCAAGCGCTGTTATCAGGCGGGGAAAATGGTTATCACCGCCACCCAGATGCTGGAATCCATGATAAACAATCCCACTCCAACCCGTGCTGAGATTTCCGATGTAGCCAATGCCGTTTTCGATGGTACCTCCGCTGTTATGCTCTCCGGCGAGAGCGCTGTTGGCCTCTATCCTGCCCGTACCGTGGAAGTGATGGCACGCATTGCGGAAAAGGCCGAAGCAGATTCTCTGGAAACCGAATGGAGCGGCTACCAAAACTACCGTCACGATATTGATTATTCCGATATAACCAATGCTATTTCCGATGCTACCTGCACCACTGCACTGGATATTCGTGCAAAAGCGATCATTGTTGTTACACAGACCGGAAATTCTGCCAGAAAGGTATCAAAATTCCGTCCCACCACCCCGATCATCGCTGCCACCCCCGAGAGAAAAACCTTCCACCAGCTTTCCCTCTCCTGGGGCGTATATCCTGTCATCTCTTCCTTCCAGTCCACCACCGATGCTCTTTTCCATGAGGCCGTTACCTGTGCGAAAAATACAGGATTGGTAGGCGACGGTGACCGTGTAGTTATCACCTCCGGAGTTCCTCTTGGGGTGAGTGGCGGCACCAACACCATGAAGGTACAAATCATCGGTGAAGAATAATATTGATAAATAAACCTGAAAGGAATAAATAAAATGTATTACCACAGCACGCGCGATAATAACCGTAAAGTCACCTCCGCGCAGGCAATCGTCTCCGGTCTTGCCCCGGACGGCGGTCTGTATGTACCCGAATATCTCCCCTCTTTTTCTCTGGATGAGATAACCGAGCTTTCCAAACTGGATTACCCCACTCTTGCTGCCAACGTTCTTGCCAAATATCTGGATGATTATACCGTTGAGGAACTTCTCGGTTTTACCTCCAAAGCATATTCCAAAGCTAAGTTTACCGCCGACGTTCCCGCTCCGTTGGTTGAACTGAAAGACGGTACCTACCTTCTGGAACTGTTCCATGGTCCTACTTGCGCTTTTAAGGATTTTGCTCTTCAGATGCTTCCCTTCCTCCTCTCCTCCGCCCTGAAAAAGACCGGTGAGACCCGTGAGGCCGTTATTCTTGTCGCCACCTCCGGTGATACCGGCAAGGCCGCTCTGGAAGGCTTTTCCGATGTCCCCGGCACAAGGATCTGTGTCTTCTATCCCGATGGTGGAACCAGCCGTATTCAACGTCTGCAGATGGTTACACAGGCAGGCTCCAATGTTATGGTTTATGCCGTAAAGGGTAACTTTGACGATACCCAGACTGGCGTCAAAAAAATCTTTACCGATAAGGAATTTGCCGCCTCTCTTGCCGACAAGGGTTTCCTCTTCTCCTCTGCAAACTCCATTAACCTCGGCCGCCTTGTTCCGCAGATTGCCTACTATTTTTCGGCCTATTGCTCGCTGCTCAAAACCGGACGCATTCAGGCAGGGGATCCCATTGATATCGTTGTTCCCACCGGAAACTTCGGCAATATCCTTGCGGCTTACTATGCCAAACACAGCGGACTTCCCCTCGGCCGCCTCATATGCGCTTCCAACAAAAACAGTGTCCTTACCGATTTTATCACCACCGGACACTATGACCGCAGACGCGAATTCTATCTTACTGCCTCTCCCTCTATGGATATTCTCATCTCCTCCAATCTGGAGCGTCTCCTCTATCTTCTCTGCGGCAGCGATGATAAAAAGCTGAGTACCTTTATGAATTCGCTCTCCCAAAATGGAGAATATACCATTGATTCTAACATGCTCACCGCTCTTCAAAGCGAGTTTTCTGCCGGATATGTGGATGATGAACACACCTTTGAAACCATTCGCAACACCTTTGAACAGACCGGTTACCTTCTCGATACCCATACAGCCGTTGCTGTTGCTGTTTATGAAGAGTATCTCGCAAAGAGTGCATCTGCACAGCCTGCTGTCATCGCATCCACTGCCAGTCCCTTTAAATTTGCCGGCAGCGTACTGCCCGCCATCGGCGCTAAAGAAGACCGCGAATACGATGATTTTGAGATGCTCAACGCACTGGAAACCACATCTCATCTCACCGCTCCCGCAGCACTTGCAGGGCTAAAAACCAAAACAGAACGCTTCACCGATGTCATTCTCCCTGATGAGATGAAAGCTTCCGTTGAAAAATGGCTCACCTCCGCAAAATAATCTTTAATTCTAATAAAAAGGATGATTTCCATGAAATATATCGTTATGCTTGGCGACGGGATGTCCGATTACCCCGTCCCCGAACTCGGCGGAAAAACACCGCTTGAAGCCGCCAATAAACCCAACATGGATTACCTTGCCGCTCATGGTGTTGTCGGCATGGCGAAAACAGTCCCCGACGGCTATACGCCCGGCTCTGACGTGGCCAACATCTCCGTAATCGGCTACAACCCCGCTGATTGTTACAGCGGACGTTCTCCGCTGGAGGCCGTCAGCATGGGGATTGATCTTGCTGATGACGATGTTACCTTCCGCTGCAATCTCGTAACCCTCTCTGATGCCGAAAACTACGAGGATGCGATCATGCTGGATAACGCCGCCGATGAAATCAGCACCCCTGAAGCAGCTGAACTGATGAATTATGTCAATACCAACCTCCGCACAGATGATTTCTGCTTCTATCCCGGTGTTAGCTACCGACATTGCGCAGTTATGTCCCATGCCGAAACCGGAAGCGATCTCACACCTCCTCATGACATTTTGGATAAGCCCATTAAAACCTATCTTCCCGGCGGAAAATACGGAGAAAGATTGCTTGGTTTTATGAAGCGCTCCTGGGAGTTGCTCCGGGATCATCCCATCAATAAAGCCCGTATCGAAAGAGGTCTCCGTCCAGCAAACTCCTGCTGGTTCTGGGGTGAAGGCACCCGCCCCTCTCTCAATAATTTTGAAGAGATATACGGCAAAAAAGGCGGTATGGTATCTGCTGTCGATCTGCTGAAGGGGATCGGTATCTGCATTGGCTTTAAAAATGCAGAGGTAGAAGGAGCCACCGGCAATATCGATACCAACTTCAAAGGCAAGGCCGATGCTGCACTTGAAATGCTGCATAGTGGCTGCGATATCGTTTATATCCACGTAGAAGCTCCCGACGAAAGCGGTCATCGCGGTGAGCTGGATAACAAAATCCGTTCCATTGAGCTGATCGATTCTGAAATTCTTGGTCCCGTTATGAACCAGCTGCGCAAAGAAGAAGAAGATTTCTCCGTTCTGCTCATGCCGGATCATCCCACTCCCACTGCACTTCGCACTCATGTCAGCGATCCCGTTCCCTTTGTCCTCTACCGTTCCGATAAAGAAGGCGCCCTCCCTGCTGCCGGTTACTCCGAGAAACAGGCAGAGGCCACCGGTCTCTATCTCCCCGAGGCCCACAAAATTATGTCCAGATTCCTCAGCGGAGAGTTTATCTAAACTCTAATATCACCCTGTAATGTTCGGCTCCTTGCCGAACATTACTCATTTTTACTTTTTTCAAGTCAGGAGATTCATTTACCCATGAAAGATGTTATCGATCTTCACACACATACGATTGCCAGCGGACATGCATACAGTACGATGAACGAAATGATTCATGCCGCTGTGGATAAAGGTCTGGAAATTTTAGGAATTACAGAACATGCTCCCGCCTTAGAGGAGTCTTGTCGGGAAAATTATTTTGTCAACCTGAAGATTCTTCCCAGGCAGAGAAACGGCATCACTGTTTTATACGGAGCGGAACTGAATATTTTGGACCGCGATGGACATATTGATCTCCCAGATACTCTTCTGGAAAAGATGGACATTGTCATCGCCAGCATCCACGGCTTCTGTTATCCCCATAACACGGATATCGTTTACAATACTGATGCCTATCTCAATGTTATGCAGAAACATCGCATCAATCTGATCGGTCATCCTGATGATTACCCTGTCGATTACAAAGCTATTGTAGAATGTGCTAAGGTCTGCGGTACGCTGTTGGAGTTAAACTGCACCTCTCTCAATCCCGTTCACTACCGTTTCCAAAACGCAGAAAAAAATAACCGGATTATGCTGGAATACTGCAGTGAAATGGAGGTCCCCATCGTAATCAGTTCGGATGCCCACGTTGATCTGGCTGTTGCCGATCACGGAAAGGGGATTGCTCTCCTTGAGGAAATCGGGTTCCCTGAACACCTGATTGCCAATGCCAATCCGGAGATACTGAAAAACTATCTCAACTATTACAAAAACTGATTTTTTTGCTTTTTACATCTTCTTAAAACACATCCTTCTTTGGATGTGTTTTAATTTTCCACCGATTTTCACTTATTGTTGAAAACCCTTGACAAACCTTTTTTCACATGCTATAATTAACATCTTTTCCCAAAAACATTTTTATAAAGAGGTGAACAACGATGGACAACCCAATCTGCCAATTTCCCACCCTATCCGAACCTGTTTCAGAACGCACGCTGGAAGAGATTCATCTGGAGGATACGCTGCTGAAGATCTCCGAGAATCTTGAGGTGCTGGAAGATGAGAAATCGGAGCTCGATGCCCGCATCAACGCATTGATACAACAATACAACCCCGAAAATGTAGAGCTTTATAACGAGCTCATGGTGGGGCTCAGTATGCAGAGTGTGCTTAATAAGCGTGTTAATGCCCACACCAATGCGGTTTCCCGTCCCTATTTTGCAAGAATAGACGCAGAGTATGAGGATGAAGAGGAATATGACTACGAGGTAGATGCCGAGGAAGCCCGTACTCATCAGCTTTACATTGGCAAAAACGGCATAACCGACTTCGACGGTGCTCAGCTTGTAACAGATTGGCGTGCCCCCATCGCCAGTCTCTATTATGATGCCACCCCTGGTCCTGCATCCTACACTGCCCCCGGCGGTGAATTTGAGGTAGACCTGCTTCTGAAACGCACCTACGAAATTGAAGACGGACAACTTCTCGATTTCTACGATACCGACGTGGTCGCCAATGATGATCTTCTGATCAAATATCTTGGCAAAAACCGCAGTGCCGCCCTCAGCGATATTGTCGCCACCATTCAGCGCGACCAGAATACCATCATCAGAGAAGATCCCTGGAAGAATATTATTGTACAGGGTGCCGCAGGAAGCGGAAAAACCACCGTGGCTATGCATCGTCTCGCCTGGATTACCTATAACTACCGTGACCAATTTAAGGAAAATGAGTTTTACATCATCGGCGGCAGCAATATGTTTCTTAAATATATTACCGCTATGCTGCCCGAATTGGATGTCCACGATGTCTGCAGCATGACATTTGCCGAATTCCTGCTTAAATTGCTCACCGATGATGACAATCGCGGTTTCGAAAGCGTTGTTCCGCAACCTTTCCACGGTGATATTACCCTTAAAAGTTCCCATGCCTTTACCGATGCTCTTAACAAATGGTTGGAAGAACTGCAAAAAGCTGTCTTTGAACCGCAGGAGCTTTCTCTCAATGGCATCCCGCTCCTCTCAGCCTCGGATGTTTCATATATTCTTCAGAATCGCCGGAACATGAGCTTTGCGGAAATTGCCGATGTTATTGCCGAGAGAATTGAATTTGCCGGCAGTAACTCCCGTGAGAAAATGAACGCTGCCATTGAAGCACGCTACGACGAAGACGCCCGTGCCATTCTCGATGATCTCCCGGAACGCCGTTTTGAAACCCTTTCGGAGGCAATCAAAGAGAAAAACCGCGCTCTCAGCAGCGTCCGTTCCGATCTCACCAAACTGCGCCGCTGTTACCACCGCCGTCTTCCCAAAAAGCCGGCACCCACCCTTTATCGTCAGTTTCTCGGTTGGCTTGCCTCCAAAGATCCTGCCTGGGAGCAGACGGCTAAACGTGCCGCTGCCAATGTTGTTAAAAACACACCGGATGTCATCGATCTCTGCATGATGCTCATGATCCAATGCCGCCTCAAGCCCCTGCCCATTGCCAAAAATGTGCGTCACCTTATCATTGACGAAGCGCAGGATTACGGCGAGAGCTGTTACGTAACCCTGAAAGCCGCACTGCCCAAATGTATCTTCACCATCATGGGTGACATTGCCCAGAATATCTCTTCCAGTGGTGGACTGGAAAACTGGGACGCACTTCTGGATGGACCTTTCAACGACTCCCGCACTGCCTTCTTCAACCTCAAAAAAAGCTATCGAAACACCATCGAGATCTCTCATTTTGCCGGCCGCGTACTCTCCTCTCTTCCGGCAGGACGCTACGGCGTGGAGCCTGTGATCCGCCATGGTGAAGAACCGCTTGTCTGTCGCTGCGCAAGTGAAGCCGCACTGGCTGAAAAAACATCCGCACTCATCCGCGAATATCTCGCCGATGGCATGCACTCTATCGCCGTTATTGCCCGTACTAAAGCGGAAGCAGAAATTGTTCACTCTCTCCTGCCCGATGAGTTGGATGCTGTGCTTGCCTGCTCCGGAGATGATGAATACACCGGTGGTATTACCGTCTTCCCTGCCGGCATGGTCAAAGGTATGGAATACGACGCCGTCATTGTCTGGGATGCCAATGAGGTCCACTATCCTCCCGAAACAGGCAAATTATTGTATGTGGTGCTTACCCGTGCCATGCACAAACTCAGCGTACTGTATACCGATGAACTCACCTCTCTGCTTATCCCTTCCCAACAATAAAAAACGCTGAAAAAGAGGGAAAAACCTTACTTTTCCCTCTTGACAGAAGATATTTCCTATGATAAAATAAGTATTGCCGCATATAAGAGGCTTTTTAAGTGCGCCCATCGCGCCGCCTTGGTTAGCGAGACCGAAAGAAAAAGAGGATAAAAATGTACGCAGTAATTGAAACCGGAGGAAAACAGTATCGCGTATCCGAGGGCGATATCGTTTTCATCGAAAAGCTTGAAGCAGAAGTTAACTCGGACGTAGTCATCAACAACGTCGTAGCACTTGGCAAAGATGACGGCATCGTAGCAGGTGCTCCCTATGTTGAGGGTGCAACCGTAAACGCTAAAGTTCTTAAGAACGGCAAAAACAAGAAGATCACCGTTTTCACCTATCGTTCCAAGAAAGATTCCAAGCGTAAGATGGGTCACAGACAGCCCTATACCAAGATCCAGATCACAGCTATCAATGCGTAACTTTTAAACGTCTTTATACCGGAGGGGCCCACAGGTGATAAAAGCCATCTTCAAAGAGAGATTGGACAGACCCGCAGCAGGGTTGCAAATCCATCGCCGCCATACACAGAAAAGATTGGTGGGGTTTGAAGTATCGGGACATGCCGGTTACGCAGACAGCGGAGAAGATATTGTCTGTGCGGCAGTTACGTCGGCAGTTCAGTTTTCCGCCAATGCAATCACAGATGTTGTATCAGCAAATGCCGAAGTCATCGTAGACGAAAATCTCGTCGGTTTGATACTCTCGGATGATTCTGCTGATGAGCGCACACAATACGGTGCGCAAGCTATTTTAGAGGCACTCTATCTGCATCTGAAAGATCTTTCGGAACAGTATAGAGGAACAATCCGAATAACAGTTATGGAGGAAAAATAAATGATCCGTCTTAATATGCAGTTCTTTGCACATAAAAAGGGCGTTGGTTCCACCAAGAACGGACGCGACTCCGAATCCAAGCGTCTCGGCGTTAAGCGCGCTGACGGCCAGTTTGTTCTCGCAGGCAACATCCTTGTTCGCCAGCGCGGAACTCACATCCATCCGGGACAGAACGTAGGTATCGGTTCTGACGACACTCTGTTTGCTCTTGTTGACGGCAAAGTTAAGTTTGAGAGACTCGGCCGTGACCGCAAGCAGGTCAGCATCTATCCCGTTCAGTAATTTGATTTAAAATCATTCATGAAATCCCGAGTTTTATACTCGGGATTTCTTGTTAAATGAAAGAAAATAGTTTATAATAATATTCGTCAGATATTATCACCGTTAATTTGTTTTCGGCACCGCTCACCACTTTTTCCGTGCCGAGTTTTCAGGAGGATTTTCCGCTATGTTTGAAGATATTGCCAGAATAACCGTGAAAGCCGGAGACGGCGGCGCAGGTGCGGTCTCTTTCCGCCGCGAAAAATACGTAGCAGCGGGCGGTCCCGACGGTGGAGACGGCGGACGCGGCGGAGACGTAGTCTTCGTTGCGGATACCAACATCTCCAACCTTGCCACATTCAAATACAAAAAAAGATATTTTGCACAGGATGGTGCTCCCGGCACCGCCAAACGCTGCAGCGGTAAGGACGCCGAAGACCTCATTATTAAAGTACCCAAGGGTACCCTTGTCACCGAAGCAGAGACCGGCCGTGTGGTTGCGGATATCTCCGGTGATGAGCCCGTTGTTATTGCCAAAGGCGGTAAAGGCGGCTGGGGTAACTGCCACTTTGCCACCTCCACAAGACAGGTTCCCCGCTTTTCCAAGCCCGGTATGCCCGGACAGAAGCTGGATCTTCAGTTGGAACTGAAACTGCTCGCCGATGTCGGTCTTGTCGGCTATCCCAACGTGGGCAAATCCACGCTGATTTCGGTATGCAGTGCTGCCAAACCCAAAATTGCCAACTACCCCTTTACCACCCTCACCCCTGTTCTCGGTGTTGTCAGTGTGGATTCCGAACGCTCTTTTGTTATGGCCGATATCCCCGGTCTGATTGAAGGTGCCGGCGACGGTATCGGACTGGGTCATGAATTTCTCCGTCATGTGGAACGCTGCCGTCTGATTCTTCATATTGTTGACGTATCCGGCAGTGAGGCCCGCGACCCCAAAGAGGATTATGAGATCATTTGCCGCGAACTGCGCTCCTTCAACCCGGAACTTGCCGACCGCCCTCAGATTGTGGCCGCCAACAAATGCGACATGGCAACTCCGGAGCAGATTGCAGAATTCAAA
>SVMZ01000005.1 GCA_015067185.1 Oscillospiraceae bacterium
TGTGTGAAAGATACTTGAAAAATGCTTTGAAATTGCTATAATTATGATACAAGGCTGAATCTGGATGCAATCCATGACACCGTCGTTGAAGTCACGAGCGTAGCGAAGTGACTTATGAGATGGCTCGCGACGAGGCCCGTCACGGCAAGGCTTTTGCCGGACTGCTCGCTCGTTACTTCGGCAAATAATAGATTGAAATATTGATTTTTTACGAGAGGGAATGGCTGCTGTCGTTCCCTCTCTTTTTACATTACTTCATTTTTTCGCCAATCATTTTGTTGAAACAAAATAATATTAGGTTCAACTTAGGAGGAAGGAGGACTTTGAAGATGAAAATTTGCAGAGAGGTGAGTGAAAATGTTAAAACAATGATGAGGATTGAAAAGCACTTGACAAAGGAATTTGTTTATGCTATAAAAAACATAAAGAAAGATACTTTATATTCTTTGAGGTGCTGAAGTTGAAGCTAAGTTAAAGCAACAATAAAGGATACAAGATATCGAAGGGAGTTTTTTCATGGAGCGTTGGTCCTGTGAGGCAATCAACCAATGGTGGCAAAAACAAAGATGGCCGGTTGGTATCAACTACGTAACCTCCGATGCGGTGAATGACATTGAAATGTGGATGGATTCTACATTCAATGCACCACGGATCGAAAAGGAATTAAAGTTGGCGGTGGATATTCATCTGAATTCCGTTCGGGTATTTCTTTCTTATGCAGTTTGGTATAACGAAAGAGAACGTTTTCTTTCTAATTTCGATACATTCCTCAATTTAGCGGACAAAGCCGGTCTCACGGTTATGCCGGTACTCTTTGATGACTGTGCCTTCGATTTTGCCAGTGAGCCTGTATATGGACCGCAGCCGGATCCGGTGCCTGGCGTACACAACAGCCGTTGGGTTCCAAGTCCCGGTTTTATTGTTCAGGATGATCCAACTCAGGAGAGTTCCTGTGAGGAATATGTTCGGGCGATAATTGGTGCCCATCGGGAGGATCAGCGTATCCTTGTGTGGGATTTGTACAATGAAGCGGGAAATACCAATCGGCAAGAGAAAGCATTGCCTTTGCTGCAGAAGGTTTTTTCGTGGGCCCGTGATTGCCGTCCTGTCCAGCCTCTGACTGCTTGTTTGTGGCAATTTACAGCCGATAGTGCTGCGGATGATTATTGCTTGGCTATGTCGGATGTTATAAGCATTCACACCTATCGGCCAATAAAAGAAACGTTGGAAATTCTTGCGTCTATAGAGAAGCAAGACAGGCCGATTCTGGTAACTGAGTGGCTGCACCGCCCCGCCGACAACACAATGGAAGAGCACCTGCCTTTGTTTTTTGAGCGAAAGATTGGTGCATGGCAATGGGGAATGATACAAGGAAAGACCCAGACCAATCTGAATTGGTCTACGATGAACGGTGGAACTCCGGAACCGGAGCCTACCCTGTGGCAGCATGATCTTCTTTATCCTGACGGAACACCCTACCGTCCGGAGGAAGTCGCATTGATTGCTGAACTAACAGGAAAAAGCGATGCGTAGATTATTTTTTAAATAGTAATAGTACAGAAATGTTCGTCATGGCAGAATCTTGTAAACAATAAGGAGAAGAATGTATGATATCATTTAATGTTCCGATTAAAGATGGAAAAAGTGTAGTGATTCGTCGTGCAAAAAAAGGCGATGAATACGGCTATGCAGATTTTTCTGCAAGATGCTATTGTGAAACACGCTTTCTGTCCAGATGTACATTGGACGATATGCCATCAGCCGAAGACCTTCTTGGTTTCATCGAAGAGGTAGAACACTCGGACAAAGAAGTATTGCTCGTAGCCGTTTGTGATAACCTCATCGTGGGCTGTGGCGATATTACTGCTTGCTTGAATAAAGAAAAAATGAAGCACAAATGCGATTTGAACGTAAGTGTTTTGAAAGATTATTGGCATATGGGAATTGGAAAAGCACTCGTAAGTTCGTTGGTCGAATTTGCAGGAAAAGCAGGTTACGAACAGGTCAACCTGAATGTAGCAAGTGATAATCTGCGTGCCATTGGTTTATATGAACATCTGGGATTTTGCGCTACCGGCAGGGAAGTGCATGCCATGAAGCATGCGGACGGAGACTACAGCGATTTCATTTTTATGACAAAACTTCTAACCTAAGAACACGGCAAAGCATTCGAAGGTCTGCTGAAGCGTTATTTTGGCTAATAAAACGCCTTGAATACTGACTTATAGAGAGGAAGCGGAATATTCCGCTCCCTTATACTGTAGTTGAGGATTGGGTTTTACTAATTGTCAGGAGCAGAGAATGTAGATAATAGACCGGATTTTGGATTACCTTGAACATCCGGAGCTGATTCCCACCGGATTCAAGTTCGAAAGGTGTCAATCTTGACAATAATTTCTGGCTATGATAAAATAACCTCTAAGTTAGAGGTTTGTAGCGGATTGTTGTATGCTGCAAGTGCTGTGATGGGAAAATGGAAAGGAGAAAAGAAATGGATATTTTGTCTGGCCTTCCACTAATGAGCGGAGCGGTAACGCGTCAGATTAGTGCGGAAAACCCAACCGGTGAAAAAGGTGCGGCCTGTTCCTGGGTGCCGGATGTGAATGATCCCAATCTTCCTTTTTCCAAGTGTGCGATAGAGCTTGGAAAAGGCTGGAAGGTGCGGCCTTTTGTACCGGTGGAGTCCGGTGAAACGCTCGTTATGGCGGACATCGACGGTCCCGGCGTCATCAACCAAATCTTTCTTACAAGTGATGCACCCAGATTTTCTGAACTGGTTTTGCGCATCTATTGGGACGGCGAAGACACCCCCTCTGTTGAGGTTCCTATGGGCGCCTTTTTCTGCATGGGTTTTGACGATCATCCTCACACGGTATCAAGCCTGCCGATCACCGTTGCGCCTAAGCGTGGGATGAATTGCTACTGGCAGATGCCTTTTCATAAGCATGCCCGGATCACGTTGACCAATGAAGGGGATAAGAAAGCGAATGTTGTAGCTTACAGAGTGCTCTATAAGCAGATGCCAGTCCCGGAGGACAGCGGCTATTTCCATGCACGTTACACAAGACAGACCACTACAATGGAAAACCCGGAGCTTATCATTCTGGATGGCGTGAAAGGCAAGGGTGTTTATGTGGGAACCTATCTGATGTACAACATCTCCGAAAGCGGCTGGTGGGGCGAGGGTGAAGTCAAATTTTATTTAGATGGCGACACGGATCAGCCTACGCTCTGTGATAACGGCACGGAAGATTATTTTGGCGGCGCATTTAATTTTGGATCGTTCCAGGGACCGGACTTTCCGGACGCGGTAGAGACCGCTTTTGAATCTCCGTTTTTGGGAATGCCTCTCGCAGTTGCGGAAAATCGGTTTGGACCAAGAAAATTCGGAATGTACCGCTTCCATATCTATGATTCCATTGGCTTTGAAGAAGAACTCAAGGTTACTGTTCAGCTTTTGGGTTGGTATCCCAACGGGACTTATCGACCGCTGTGTGATGACGTTGCCGCTGTTGCATACTGGTATCAGCAGGAGCCGCATAAAGAATTTCCGCCTCTGCCGGATAAAAAGGTTCGTTGGGACAGATAAGACAGAAAAAAGCTGTTGTTTATTTGCGGATGTTGTCCTTGGCTGCGCGGCATTTTTAGAACTTTTAGAGAGTGGTTCGATTTCGGTCGAACCACTCTTTTTATATGAGGGGAGAAAAAGTGGAATTTGATCACTTGAAATCAAGCAAAAAACAGCGGAAAACCGAAGAGATACCGTGAGGGACGTCACATCTAGGCAAAGCGGATAACATTCTCGACTTGCAACATTTCCGCAACCCATACAGTCAATGAATTGAAAATCCCCCATACTTATGGTACAATGATACTGGAAAAGTGTCTGTGTAAACAGTTAGATAAACCATGAATTTGACGGAGGGACAATAAATGAGATGTAACAAATGTAATGCAGAAATGTATAATGCCAAGTTGACTGGAAATACCTTATATCCTTTGATACTGACTAATAAGAAAAAAGGAATGTTGGAACCCGAAAAAAGATGTTATGTTTTATGCTATGTGTGCCCTGAATGTGGATATATCGAAATCTATGCAGAAAAGCCAAAAGAGTTAAAAATTGATTGACAAATTCCAATTTACTCGAGCAGATTAGGACCGCTGAACGGCGGTCCTTTTTTCGTGCCGTTTCGCTTCTGTATATAAGATCAATAACACGGAGGGCAATTTTGTGGTTTGTGATCGTGAAATTATAGGAGGATTGCCCCAACGATATTATTATATACAGTAAATCACTGGCTGCTGTCGTTCCTGTTCTTTTCGTGTTTGCGTTTTCCTGGTATTTTGCTTTAAATGGTACCAGTGTGACACTGAAAGATAAGAGAAGATATTTAAAAGATGTATGATAAATATTGGAGAATAGTTGATAAATATTTTTATTTTACTATAGTTGAGTGGTCGGGAAGTGGCACTGATTGCAGAGCTGACAGGGAATAGTGAGTTGTAACTTGTTTTAAAACAGGTTAGTAAGAAAAAAGCACAGTGGCTTCGTCGTGGCAAAGTATTGTTGCTTTGTATAATTTTATGTAAAGAGGCGGCGGAGCTTGACTTCGCTGCTTCTTTGCGTATAATGGAATTATAATAAAGAAAGGGGAGCAAGAAATGAGTATTACGGTGAACCTCTATTACACGGGGACAAATGGAAATGCCCGGCGGTTTGCTGAGGAAATGATGGAAAGCGGTGTGGTGGAGCAGGTCCGGGCAGAGGAAGGAAACGAGAGGTATGAATATTTCTTTCCCATGGAAGATCCTGAAACTGTGCTGCTGATCGATCGGTGGCGGGATCAGGCTGCATTGGATTTTCATCACAAGAGCCCCATGATGGTACGGATTGCTGCCCTTCGGGATAAGTATAAGCTTAGACTTCGGGTGGAGCGATATATAGATGAAGGCAATTGATGTCTGACACAGTAAAGGGTGAGGAAAAGAGAGGCATAGCGGAATTGATTACAACCTGTGAAGCGATATTATAATCATGGTTTTTGCTTGCGGATTTTGAAACATGTTGAGAATCAAGGTTTTTTCTTGATGAAATTTGTTATGTAAAGGATTGGGAGAATATTGTCCGGTAAGATTGATCAGAAAATGATTGTGAGGGATTTTTATGAAAAACGTTGATGTCTATAAACAGTATTTTTCTGCGGAATGCACTTTTGGAGGAGCAGAGCGGCGAGGTGTGGTTGTGTGGCTGAATGCCGAAAGCGATAGCGGCAATATTCGTTATGAAGTCGGTGCTTCTTTCTTTCCGCACAGAGATGATGAGGACTTTGCCATAAGTTATGATGCCTGCGCGGTGAAAGAATTGTTCAATGCCAAAGGACGCCGATCCAGAAAGAGAGATGAGCAGTATCTGGCACAGGTAAGAGATGTTGCAGATGAAATTGCAGGCTCGCTGAATAGCGTTATCCATTGGGACAAGCCGCTTAGAGAAGCGCAGTATGGCTAATATATTAAAATGCAAAACTGTCCAGAACAGGATGATGCGAAAAACAGGCAGCGCATAAGAATTCGGTCATAGGAAAGATGTTGCAGCCATTGTTCTTGTGAGTATAACGAGAGAAAGCAATGGGGTTGTCTGCTTTATAAAAGGAGCGTAATAATATGATTTTTTATCATGTGGTTTCCGATAGACCAAAGTATGCTGGTCAACGTTTTGTAGTGGATGAAGAGCATCCCAACGGTGTATACGAACGTGTGCAGCAACAGCTGAGTGTGGTTGAAGATATTTACAGGAATCCGGAAAAATATAAAGATACAGAATTGAGTCATGTTGTTGATGTAGCTCTCCGTGAGTTGGCGCTGGAAAAGGTGAGAAAGGAAAAATATCCGCAGCATCCATCCCGGATGGCGGCATTGTATGTTTCAAGAGAGTATGAGGAAGCGGTTCATTGGGCGGAGTATTTTGCCCGTATCGGACGTCCTACTTATAGTGTAGCAAAGATAGAGGTTGCCGGTAAACTCTATTACGGAGATGCTTACAAATGTTTTGACGGAACAATCTATGAAGAAGAAAATCTCAGAATGGCAGAAATCTATTGGCTGAACGGACCCAATGAGGATGGACATGAACCGATTGTTGAAGTGCTTGTCGATGGAGAGATTGAAGTTGTTGAGATCATGAAAGAAATTAATGCAAATATCTGAGTTGGAAAATTTAGGTGACATGGACTTTTGTTGTAATATATTATCTGTTTGTTTTCAAAGTGTTGCTGATGATTGACAAGCCATTTGCAATATTCTATAATAGAATACAGATTTTGTACGACAGGAGATTGAAGAATGAAAGAAGAAAAAAAGGCCATGATCGCGGCCGGAGTCGGTTACAGTATCTTCGGTTTAAGCTATCTGTTTTCCAAAATGGCATTGAATATTACAGAGCCGATGATTTTGCTGTGTGTCCGCTTTACGGTGACGGTTGTGGTGCTGAATATTCTGGTGCTGACAAAGGTGCTGAAGCTGAATCTGAAAGGAAAAAATCTGACAGGGCCGATCCTTTTGGGAATCCTTTCTCCGGTTTTATATTTTGTGTTTGAGAATTATGGTCTGAGTTACACAACCACCTCCTTTACAGGGATTATGTCTTCCAGCAGCCCTATTTTTACCGCGTTGATGGGAGTTATCTTCCTGCGTGAAAGGCCAAATTGGAAACAGTGGATATGTATTGTGCTCTCTGTAGCGGGTGTGCTGATGGTTTCCCTTGGTTCGGGCGGCGGAGAAAACACAGTGGCCGGATGTCTCTGTCTGTTGATTGCTTTTTTGGTAGGTGCATACAGTACTACACTGATCCGCAGACTGTCCGATAAATTTACCGCAGTGGAATTGACCTACGTTATGTTTACGGTGGGATTTGTGTTTTTTGCAATTTGGGCTTTTGTACAGTATCGCGGTGAGACGGTTTCCATGATTGCAACGGCACTTTCTCACGGGAAATTTATTGTTTCCTGCCTCTATCTCGGAGGGCTGGCTTCTGTGGGAGCATATCTTTTGACCAATTATTCTCTCGCACGTCTTCCGGTTACACGGGCGACCATCTTTAATTGTTTTTCCACCATCGTTTCGGTCTCATCCGGTGTTATTTTGATGCGTGATCCTTTTACAGTGACGAGCGCGGTTGCTTTTGTTATGATATTGTTCGGTGTGTTTGGTGTAAACAGGTTTGCTTCGGGGAAAAGTGAAAAAAGCGAGGAAGTCACGGCAAATCATGCATGAGAGCAGCATAGCAGGCTGTAAAAGGGGTGTGTGATATGGACAATGTGAGCCGTGTTGTAGAAATGGGAACATGTACATCATGCGGAGCATGTGCCGTGTGTAAGCATATCTCCTTTCAGACGGGAAAAATGGGTTTTCCTGTTCCTGCCGTCGATGAAAACTGTATTCATTGCGGAAGGTGTTTGGCGTTGTGTGACTGGGAGCCGCTGAAAGAAGAGGAAAATTGACAGTTAAAGTGAAAATGAATCCTTCAGGAGATCATGCCCTTGACCATGTAAAAGGAATAATCAGTTGGTGTGAATTTGGATTGTTATAAAAGGAGTGTTGTTTGTGAATAATAAAGCTCTCTACAATATCACCTATGGTCTCTATCTGCTGACGACGCAGGAAAACGGTAAAGATAACGGTAAAGATAACGGTTGCATCATCAATACTGCCATTCAGGTTGCTAACGATCCCACGCGTGTTTCTGTTGCGGTAATCAGAAAGAATCTGACCTGCGATATGATTATGAGAAGCGGTGTTTTCAATATCTCTGCTATCACAGTCAGTGCAGATTTTGGACTTTTCAAACGGTTCGGTATGCAGTCCGGCCGGGATGTGGATAAGTTTGAGGGGTTTGATGCGGTGGCACGCAGCAGCAACGGGCTTTACTATTTTACGGATGCCAATATGTATATTTCCGCCAAGGTGACTGCTTCGATGGATCTCGGAAGCCATATGCTGTTTATCGGTGAGGTGACCGATGCAGAAGTGCTGTCCAAAGAGACTGGCTGTACCTATAGCTATTACCAGAGTGATATCAAGCCGAAGCCTCAGAAGGTGGAGAAAAAACAATGGGTATGTTCCATCTGCGGTTATGTTTATACAGGTGAAGTGATGCCGGATGATTTTCTGTGTCCGCTGTGCAGCCATGGAAAAGAAGATTTTGAATTGGTCGGCGGCGAGGAGCTAAAAGTTTCACAGGCTGTTCAGACAGGGAACAGCGCAGCAGAGAAAAAATGGATATGCTCCGTATGCGGCTATATTCATACAGGAGAAAATCCCCCGGAGATTTGCCCGGTATGCACCGTGCCGGCTTCGAAGTTTAAAGAGATAGCCGCAGTAGAAAAGCCTGCTGCAGAACATGAATACGGTGTATACAGCAAAACAGTGGGGAAGAATCCCGCTGTTGGCGATATGGATAAAAAAGCTGTTTTTGAGCAGCTTATGGCCAATTTTAACGGTGAGTGTTTTGAGGTGGGGATGTATCTCTGCATGGCACGTGCTGCTTATCGTGAAGGAAATGCCGAAACCGGACGTTATTGGGAAAAAGCTGCCTTTGAAGAAGCGGGACATGCGGCAATGTTTGCAGAGCTTTTGGGTGAAGAGGTTGAGCCCAACATGAAAGATACCACCAAAGAGAATCTTAAGTGGCGTATTGATTGTGAATTTGGCGCCACACAGGGCAAGTTCGAATTGGCAGAGTTGTGCCGCCAATATGGTCTTGATGCTGTAGCTGACACGGTAATGGAAATGGCAAAGGATGAGGCAAGACACGGAAAAGCGCTTGAAGGTATGTTGAAGAGGCACTTCAACTGATAATTATTATGGAAAAAGCGGAGGTGAAAACCTCCGCTTTTTAATGTTCAAGATATTTTTTACTTTTCTTCGTTTTAATCTTTTTTAAAGCTTTTTTGTTTTAGGAATGGCCGGAAGATAAGGGATAAAATTTTCATTACCATATTCTTCACGCGTTTCTTTTTTTGGATATGGCAATTAAATGTTCATTAACCTCTTTATCCCATAATTCGGGAGGTGCTTTCAGTGTTGGCATAATCTTTTTTTAAGTTTTCATTTCTAAAATGTTTTGCTTCGTCATGTTATATTATCCTTTCAAAATATCTAAGCAGCTCACTAATCCAAACATCGAACATAATAAAAACTCCTTTGTTAATTCAGGTTTATGGGCTGCTTTTGCCTAAAGTATAGCATAAGTACATGATTTTTCAATATCGCAGGGCAAGTATATTGGATGTTAGATGTTATATTCTTTCGTCTGATACAACATGTTCGATTCCGTTATGATCTTTGGAAAGATAATCTTTCATAAATAGCGGAAAGGCCTTGTGTTTATCCAGATCCTCAATGGAAATCCAACACATTTCCTCTTTTACACCGTGTGTCATGCTGCTGCTGTGAAGCTCCTGCGTTCCTCTTGGTTTCATGAGGAAATAAAAACAGATTTCATGACAATTAAGCCCTTTCAATATGCCTCCGCTTTCTTTAAAAAAGTTTTCGTGAATAATCGCCAAACGATCTATTTCATAGTAGACTCCGGTTTCTTCAAATATTTCCCTGATTACAGCAGCTTCTGCTGTCTCACCGTGATGTACTCCGCCACCAATAGAATAAAAGTAATTGTCTGTTTTGTTATAGGCAAAAAGTGCGCAACCGTTCTCTACTATAATCGCTGCAGCGCGATATCTAAACCAATCATTTGCTTTTGTAAAGCAACAATCATGCATAGCCGCTTTCCTCCACATAATTTGAGTTTTTCTAACTTTTTGTATACAAAGTATAGCAGAAGAACATCGTTTTTTCAATAGATGCATGATCAGCCGGCAAATTAAAAAACAGGGTGAAAAATTTGCGGATATGTGCTATACTGTAAATAATAGTAGGCAGAGTTTGTTATGAGAGATATGGTGAAAAAGCAGGGCGGGAGGAAAGCGAAGATGACGAAGATAGAACACTTTTTAAGCAGAATCGATATGAAAGGTGCAGTGGTCGAACGAACTTGTGACTTTCTGGGAAAAATACAGGCAGGCTGCGTGACGTCGATAGCCTATGAAAATCTGGATATTTTGGCAGGAAAGCCTATCGACCTTGAACCGGAGGCACTGTATGATAAAATTGTTACTCGCGGAAGAGGCGGCTATTGCTTTGAACTCAACGGTCTGTTGGCTCATATGCTGCGGGAGATGGGCTTTGCAGTAACCGAACGGTTTGCCCGTTTTTTGCGAGGGGAAAAGACAGTTCCCATGCGCCGTCACCATGTTGTGATTGTGACATTGGAGGAAGGAGATTATCTGTGTGATATCGGTGTCGGGCAGATTGCACCGAGGCTTCCGCTGAAGGTGGAGGAGAACCTGATACAGGAGCAGAACGGAGAGGTCTATCGCTTTGAGCGTGATGCCGAGCATGGGTGGATCCTGTGGGATTTTCACCATGGCGAGTGGAGGAAATACATCTGTTTTACGGATGACAGAGCGTACGATGTGGATTTTCTGCAGCCATCCTTTTTCTGTGAAGCACACCCCGATTCGGTTTTTAACAAAGCACCTATGATTGCAATCAAAACAAAGATGGGGCGCTGTACAATCGATGGACGTGTATATAAAGAATTCCATGGAGAAGAACTGGTGCATATAGAGGAAGAAATTTCGGATGCGCGTATGAAAGAGCTGCTTTGCAGTATATTTAAGATGAAGTCAAATCTGTAAAGCAAAAGAATTTGACAGAAAAGCCGTATATTTTCATGTTTTCGGTTGACAAATGGAAAAAATTGTGTTTATATAAATAAGAGAATAATAGAAAACAAGACGCGGATGAAAAATATTTTGTCCTGCGATGAATTATTATAATTCAGGAGGTTAATTATGGGATTTTTAACAGGTAAAACTGTCATCATTACCGGTGGAGGAAAGGCCGTTCTGGAAGATGGACGTGCCGGTTCCATCGGATATGGTATTGCAATTGCTTATGCCAAAGAAGGCGCGAATATCGTTATTACAGGACGCAACAAGAAAAAACTCGACGATGCCAAAGCAGAACTGGAAAGCCTTTACGGAATCAAGGTGCTGCCGCTGCAGGCAGATATTTCTGCCGGTGCTGACAATGCTGCCATTGCTGCCGACGTTGTAAAGCAAACAATGGAAGCGTTTGGCAGAATTGATGTTCTGATCAACAATGCGCAGGCTTCTGCATCTGGTGTAACACTGGAGCAGCATACCGTTGAGCAGTTTGATCTGGCTCTGTATTCCGGTCTTTATGCCACATTCCACTATATGCAGGCCTGTTATCCCTATCTGAAAGAGACAAAGGGGTGTGTAATCAACTTTGCCTCCGGTGCAGGACTTTTCGGCAACTACGGACAGTGTGCTTACGCAGCAGCGAAAGAAGGTATCCGTGGTCTGAGTCGTGTTGCAGCAACAGAGTGGGGACGTGACGGCATCAACGTCAACGTCATCTGTCCGCTGGCATGGACTGCTCAGTTGGAGAACTTTAAGAAAAACTATCCCGATGCTTTTGAGAAGAATGTGCATATGCCTCCCATGGGACATTATGCCGATCCTGAGAAGGATATTGGCAGAGCCTGTGTACAGCTCGCCAACCCCGATTTCAAATATCTGACCGGTGAGACGCTCACTCTTGAGGGCGGTATGGGACTTCGTCCGTAAAAGAAAATATACGGTTAAAAAGCGGAAGCAGCGATGCTTCCGCTTTTTGCATATAAAAAGAGATATCAGAGGTTTATTTGCGCTTGAAGAGGTAGTAGGGTATCTCTCTGTTTTGGGTATCTGCGGCAATATCTTCCGGAACACAATAGGTGAAAGGAAAGGAAACCCTTACTTTGCCTTTACGTCCTTCTTCCTCATACTTATTCTCGCGGTAAGAGGGATCAAGAATGCACAGTTCGCTGCCATCGTAGGAGAGGGCGAGAATATAATGTCCCGAATGAGAATATAGGCCAATGTGGTCATCATGATCTCCGCCCACGTTGATGATTGCTTCGCCGCCGTCGCGGAGGTGTTCCAGCATTTTGGTGATATCGCCGGTGGCGTGGTATTCCAGACCGTATCTCTCTGCTGCTGCCGGACCGAGAAGAAACATTCTGGTGCCTACCATACGGTTGGCGCCGGTTTGATATGACAGCTGTACACATTCTGCTAAGGTAAGCTGCTGTGTAGTGAGATGATCTACAACCATGCACATACAGCACAGACCGCAGCCTGAGGTGGCTACATTTCTTCGTTCTTCGGGAACACCGCCATTTTCAACATTGTGTTCATAACGAATATGACGGTTGTCGAGTTGATTGATATAGAGCATAGAAAAACCTCCGTTCGATTACAGTTGTGATGGGGAGATCCTAATAAACGCCATTTTATCAATGAAAAGGAGAAAACTCAGACATTGAGCTGACGGGTTTCTTCATGGGGCTTATCGGAACGGAAACAGAGTGTGTATTCGGAGGAGGCAGCGGTATTGGTGGAGAGACAAAGAGTGAATTGCGTGACATTAAGATGGGGGAGAACCCAGTTTAAGGTCGGTCCAATCCGGTTGGTGTTTGAGGAAACGGTTCCTGTCTCCCAGGTGAGAAGAGGATACTCCGTGTTTCCGATGCGGATGGAAGCATGAATTATTTCTGAGACAGTTTCGGGAGAATCGTTGAGAAGCCACAGCTCGGCATGGAAACATTCGCCGGCCTTCCAATCAAATTTGGGAATGCGGGCACTGGCAAGAACCGGCCGCAATGCGGATTGAACCGCATAGTAGGCTGGTTTTGGCTGGAGAGGATAGGTGATCAGGCTGTTGCCTGCAGCAGTGATCCAGGGTTCACAGTAGCACCAGTTGACTGCCATGCTGCAATAAGGTGACTGGCGGCGTGCTTCTTCAAAAACAGCCTTATAGCCTTCGCATTGCAGCCAGGATGCCAAAGCAATTGTTTTTTCAAGGGAATCCAACGACTCCTGAGCATAGCGTTCCAACACATCCATACAAAGCCAGCGCTTTTCGCCCCATGCGCCAAAGGCATGGTGAAGAGTCCAGCTGCCGCCGGGTTGAATGGGGAAAAGTTCCTCTTCGGGAATGATTTTTTTCAGGTTTTCCAGGTCGGTAATGCCGGGAACACCGAATTCGGTATAGGCGGTGCAGCAGCTGCTTTGGAAGAGAGAGAACACATCCTTGCCGGTATCCGGGTCGTAGAAGGTGTAACCGCCATGCCCCATGCCGTAAACAGGGGAAGTCATAAGGAAGGGACGGTCTCTGTCAAGCTCATAGCACAGCTTATTCAGCAAACGAAGGGGAAGGGATTGATCGGTCATCAGAGACCAGGAGTTGAACAGTTCGTTGCCGCCGCAGTACATGACAACAGAGGGATGGGAGCGCAGAGCACGAAGGATCGCAGAGGATTCCTGTTCAAGAACCTCCAGATAATGAGTTGTCCCATCATAATTGTTGCAGGCGAGAGGAAACTCTACCCACACCATGATGCCCATCCTGTCACAGATATCATAAAAGGACTTCTTGTTAATGCCGGAACCGCCCCAGCAGCGGAAGATGTTCATGTGGGCATCCCGAGCCAGTGTAATGAGGATTTCATAACGGAATTCATCTATATGACCATTGAAGATATCGGGATTGACCCAGTTGCTGCCTTTGGCAAAAACACGGCGGCCATTCAATTCAAGCTGAATGGGAGCAGTACTGCGCCCTTTTGGGAAAAAGGAAGGTTTCTTCCATGCGCCTTCATTCATAACAAGTTTAACGCTGCGCAGACCAATGTGCCCGGAGACAGAGTCTCCTTCGGTATGGGCAGTGTAGGTGTAAAGCTCCGGTTTACCCTGTCCATTACACCACCAGAGACGGGGATTTTCAATAACAAAGTGATCACCTGAACCGATCAGCAGGCCATCGGGATCATACAGTTCTATCTGAACCGGAACCGGGCAGTCGGTTTCAAAATGAATATCAGCACGGGAGAAATCGTCATTTAATTCATAGAACGGCTCACAACGGGAAATATGATCGTGGGAACGCAGCTCAATATACGTTTCCTGCCAAAGACCGGAGACAAGCAATCTGGGGTGCCAATCCCATCCGTAGGAGACGGGAGGTTTAACACATTCGGCGGCCTGATCACGGTCTTCAAATTTTGCTTTTGGACTTTTGGGATGTGGATGGATACGGACAAGAAGTTCACATCCGGCGCAATCATCGAGAGTTACCTCAACTTTGGAGAACATGCCCTCATGTTCCAGAACAATACGGTCGTCAATGAGAATATCGAAGCGGTAGTCAATTCCTTCGCTTACAAATACAGCCTGATATCCCGGGATGGAATCGTATTGAAGGGTAGTGCGGTATTCCCACATATATCCCTCTGTTTCCCGGAATTTTTCTGCAGTATCCGCATAGTTGATATTGCCCCAGCCCATATATTGACTGTAGTCATATTGAATATTCCCAGGAACTGCTGCAGAAAACCAGGATGAAGGACCAGTTGGACGAATGGCACGAGCTTGCCATGTTTGATAAAACTTCATAAAAATCCCCCAGTTGATATGCTATATTAATGATTTTCTTATTTTACGGATGTTTTGTCAAGAGGTTTGCAGAAAAAAGTGAAAAGGCAGAGGTTTGAATAAACTCTGCCTTTGACAAATTACATGCCGGGGAATGGGTAGTCGGGAGTAATATTCCAGTCGGGACGATTTCGGGGAGAATCTTTAAGTGTGGTTTTCAGGTTGTCATTGGGATAATCGAAGATAACATTCAGTTTAACGCTGCTGTTGTTTTCGTAGACAATAACAATGTCCTGGGAGGTGTGAATACCGTCAAGAGCCAGGCAATCTTCCGCGGTATACATAAACATGAGACCGGGAGGATCATTGTGAAACTCTTGTACATAGTTGACGTAAAGCTGAATATCCTTTACCTTATGGATATTGCCGGAAATGGACTCGGAACGATGGTAATCGTCTATATTTCCACTTTCCACAGCGGTAGCGATCCAGTCGGTGCGGTAGTGGGTCATATCAATGATATAATACCAGCCGTCCTCTTTAATATAGTTATAGATATGTCCGTTGCCGTCACGCTGGGAGGTGGCAATAAAACCAACTTCATCGTAGTCATCTCTGAGAATATAGTTGAGCCAGTTGGCAGAGGATGCGCAGCAGCCGGTGTTGGTGCGGACAGCATGAAAGCCGGGTTTGTGGTGCTCCCAATTGATGTTGTTTTCAAGGCTTCGGATGTTGTCATCAGAGGCGGAAAAAGCGCCGATCTGGTATAGCTGCAGCGCCTCATAAAGGGTCTCGATATGTTCCTGTTTATCCACAGGGGAGGCACCAAGCAGCTGATAGATCTGGGAATTGGTATATTCACTGCTGCCAAGTGTGCTTGCAGGAACCCAGTACACGCCGGGATATACTTCGCAGGAAAACTGAGCATCATGCCGAAGGGTGGTGAGATCCTTGCCGTCGTCAAACGAATAGTCGGCATTGATAGCGGAAGACGGTTCACCGGAACCGTCTGAAGCCAGAATAAAGGGGAAAGCGAGTGAAACCTGTTTTCCGTCAGAGCCGTCAAAAACAAAGGTATAGGTTCTGGAATCAAAATACTCAACGACAGGATGACCGTCCTGCCACTGGAAATTTTCACCGGGGGCAAGAATGAGGTTCGGACCGTTGTTGACAATACCGATTTCTGCAAATCTCTCCGAAGTGATGAGAAATTCATCAAGGGGAGGCGTATCCGGTCCACCCATATGATTGTGGACAATGATGGCATTCAGCGTAAGATCGGATTGTACCGTGTTTTGGAGAGAAAATTGAAAATGCCAATCGGTACCGTTGACAGGGAAGAGGGTCTGTACATCCATACGGATCGTATCGGAAGAAGTCGAAGAGGCAGAATTCAGAGGAAGGCTAAAGGGGAAGAGAAATGAAATCTGACTGCCTGCGGAAGAATCGAAAACAAAAATATAGGTTCTGGCATCAAAGTGTTCCACAACAGGGTGCCAGTCCTCCCAAAAATGACTGTCCCCGGGAGAGAGAATAAGATCAGGGCCGGCATTGGTGATACCGATTTCGGTAAATCGTTCAGATGTAATCAGGTGTTCGTTGTGCGGCTCTGCCTCGGGACCGCCGAGATGGTCATAGACAACAACAGAGTTCAGAGTGAGAACAGCATCGGTATCATTTTGCATGGGGAATTCAAAATGCCAGTCGGTACCGTTTACGGGAGAAAGAACTCTGGTTTCCATGCGGATCGTGCCGGTATCGTCAGGTAGAGCGACTGATACTTGCGGCTGTTCCTGAGAGGGTGTGTTCTGGGAGACGATTGTAGAAGTATCCTCTTTTTTGAGGACAACAGTTAGCGTCACAATAGACAAAACGCTGGAAACAAGACTGAAAAGGAGGGAAAGGATAAAAAGTATGGGAAGAATTTTTTTCATTTCGAATAACTCCTATATGGTGGTTTGATGTTTTAAAGTATAGCAGAAAAACGGGGAAATAGCAAGGCGGCAGCACAAAAAGATAGAGAATATACACGAAACCATTCGGAGGAAAAGTGGGGGAAGACAAAAGTGGGATATCTGTAGAAAATGCAGGATCAGCAAGATTTCCAGTGCTTGTTTTTTGAAAAGAGTTATGGTATAATAAAACATCAATGCAAAGGAGTATTGCCGTGAAAATAAATTTTTCCCGTGGAAACTGGACGACGGATGAATTAACCTATGCCTATCCCTGGCGTTTTAATCTGACTCCTCAATTCACGCAGCTGGATGATTGTGTTATTAACACCGTAGATCCCGATGCGCCCGGCGGATTTGAGTGGATCAGTCTGATGTCCAAACAAGCTTATACCAAAGGCAGTAAAATTACTGTAAATTGCGAATTTGAACACTTTGGGGCCCCGCTGATTGTTATTGCCGAAAACTTTGATACCGATGACAGGGGAGTACTGCGCTGCGGCAATTATTTTGAGATTGTGCTGTGGGAAAAAGGGGTTAATGTTTGGCGAATCTATCGTAAAAACGGTGAGAATAGCTGGAAAAAGGTTATGGCCGTCACATTCCCCGTGAAAGAGGGGGAAAAACACACTCTGTCGGCTGAGGTTACCGATATCGGCATTCAGATGGAAGTGGGAGAGTTGAAGTTTTTCCTGCGTGTTGATGATATGTACGAGAGTTTCCATCTGGGACTTACCGCCTGTGAGGGAATCAACAGGTTTTACGGCATGACGATAGAACAGTTGTGAGTGTGTGGTGGAAAATACCGAAGAAACAGGGACATCCGTCAATAGCGGGTGTCTTTTCTGTGTGGACAAAGAAAAGATTCGGGTTTAGTTGGAAAGACAGAAAAAATCCCTCCCGGAAGGGGGAAAAGTGAGGAAATCCGCATAATAAGTGGTTTTGAGAATGAATTTGTAAGTCTGCTATTGTAAAGATAGAAATAAAATGGTATAATATTTTATTAGATATTTTTGAATTGATTTGTTGATTGGGAAACGGAGGTGTGTCAGCTTGCCGATAAAAAAATGGAAGCTTGTCAGGTTTGATAAAAGTGAATCGGCAGTTCTTGCGGACAGACTGAAGATCCCTGTACTTACAGCAGATCTGCTGATCGCGAGAGGAATCCGAACAGAGGAACAGGCAAAAGCCTTTCTTATCGATAGCAGCAATTTTTCTGATCCGATGAAGTATGCCGATATGGATAAAGCGGTGGACAGGATTCGGAAGGCGATGTACGAAGAAGAGAGGATTTGTGTATACGGCGATTATGATTGTGACGGTGTAACGGCGACTGTGCTGCTGTACTCCTATTTTGAGGATTGCGGCGCCGATGTGCTTTACTATATTCCCGACAGATATAGTGAGGGATACGGTCTTAATAAAAAAGCGATAGACAGAATTAAAAAAGCAGGAGTAGCGCTGATTGTTACCGTGGATAACGGAATTTCAGCCATAGAAGAGATCGACTATGCTGCTTCTGTGGGGATTGATGTGGTTGTTACTGATCACCATAAGCCGCAGGCATTCCTGCCGGAAGCTGTGGCGGTGGTGGATCCCCACCGGGAAGATTGCAACGGAGAATCCAAAGAGCTTGCCGGTGTTGGCGTTGCGTTCAAGTTGGTTTGTGCGCTGGAAGGAGAAAATGGAGAAACACTGATTGAGCAGTACGGTGACTTGGCTGCACTGGGAACAATTGCGGATGTAGTCCCACTGTTGGGAGAAAACAGATTGATTGCCAAAACCGGTGTGGAATCACTCAAATATACCGAACGAGAGGGTATCCGTGCGTTACTGCGTGTGAGTGGTTTGGAAGATAAGGAAATCACCGCAGAAAGCGTCAGCTTTGGACTTGCGCCGAGAATAAACTCTTCGGCAAGAATAGGAACGGCGGAAGCAGCAGTAAACTTGCTGATTACCGATGACGAAGAGTATGCCGCCGAACTGGCAGAAGAGTTGCTTAAGAGAAACAGAGAGCGTCAGGAACTGGAAAAAGGTATCATGGCGCAGATTGATGAATATATTGCCGCAAGACCGGAAACACTGTTGGACCGCGTGTTGGTGCTTAGCGGAGTGGGATGGCACCATGGGGTAATCGGTATCGTATGTTCCCGTTTGGTGGAACGCTTCGGTAAACCTTGCATATTGATATCCATTGATGGGGAAGAAGCAAGGGGTTCGGCAAGAAGTGTGGAAGGCTTTTCAATTGTGGATGCCATATCCGATTGCAAAGAATATCTCACACGTTATGGCGGACACGCTTCTGCAGCAGGTATTTCATTAAATACGGCGGATATTTTGGGTTTTAAGGAAAAGATACAGCAGTATGCGGAAAAACATTATCCCATCATGCCGGTCTATACTATCAACATAGACCGCATGCTGGAGCCGGAAGAGGTGGCTGTGGAACCGATCCGAAGTCTGTCTGTTCTGGAACCCTTCGGCTGCCGCAATGAATCCCCGGTATTTGCTTTCCGTAAACTAAGGATAGATGGTGTGTATCCGATTGGAGAAAACAGGCATCTTCGGTTGAAATTTGTTAAAGGAAGAAGTACACTCTATGCAGTGTATTTTGGAATGAGACCGGAGAATTTTCCCTATGAAAAAGGGGATATTGTGGACGTGGTGGCATCCTGTGATGTGAATTTTTATAATGGGGAAGAACGGGTTAATGTAAAAATTAAAGACGTTCGTCTCTCATCTGTCAAACAGGATGAAATCATTGAGGGAAAACAGAGGTATGAAAGCTTCCGCAGGGCAGAAAACTCTCAAGTCAAAAGCAGCGATGTTCCGAGAAGAGAGCAGCTTGCTGTGCTGTACCGTTATCTCAGAGAGGAAAAAGGGTTCCGCTTTGATGCCGACGAACTCTATTGCCGGGTGGCGGAGGAGATGGGAAGCTATTGTGCCTTGCGTGTGGCACTGGATGCTTTTGAAGAAGTAGGATTGATAGAATATCAGTCCGGCAGCGGCATGATGAATGATGCCGCCGGTATAACACTTAAAAATGTGAATGGAAAGGTAGATATAGAGCATTCCGCCGCGATATCGATGATGCGGATGCGTGCGGAGCAGGTGCAGAATGGACGATGATCCGGTTCTGCAGGAGAGAAACGGAGCTATCATGGATAAATTATACAGCAAAATTGAAGCCGCAATGGAAAAAAGCGGAAAACAATATGATACTGGACTGATCAGGTCGGCATATGAGCTGGCCTTTCGGTCACATGACGGACAGCTGAGAAAATCCGGAGATCCGTATATTACCCATCCCGTGGCGGTTACATTGATTTTGATCGAGTACGGAATGGATTCGGAGACGATAGCGGCCGCGCTGCTGCATGATGTTGTGGAGGATACCAGTGTTACGTTGGAGGATGTAACAAAGCAGTTTGGAAAATCGATTGCACTGCTGGTGGATGGTGTTACCAAGCTGACAAAAATGTCTTTCTCCACAAAAGAAGAGCAGCAGGCAGAAAATGTTCGTAAAATGCTGCTGGCTATGGCGCAGGATGTACGTGTCATCATCATCAAGCTGGCAGACAGACTGCATAACATGCGAACAATGAAGTTTAAGTCCGATTCCAAACAGCGTCAAAAGGCATTGGAGACAATGGAAGTCTATGCACCGCTGGCCCATCGTCTGGGAATTCGTGCAATCAAAGAGGAATTGGAAGATATCGCTATCGAGATCCTTGATCCGGTTGCTTATGCTGAAATCGTAAACCATATCAATATGGAAAAGAGCGAGATGGATAACTTCATCAAGGAAATTAAAGAGAAGATATCTTCAAGGCTCAGCCCGGAAATGAAAAATGTATCGGTTGAAGGAAGAGTAAAAAGTATCTACGGAATTTATCGTAAGGTCTACATGGGAGGACACTCCTTTGAGGAGGTTTATGATATCTATGCTGCCCGTGTTATTGTAAATTCCGTGACCGAGTGCTATAACGTGCTGGGAATGATCCATGAAATGTTTACCCCTATTCCCACCCGTTTCAAGGATTATATTTCCACTCCGAAGCAGAATATGTATCAGTCTTTGCATACAACGGTTATTGATAAAAGCAGCCAGAACCGCTTTCCTTTTGAAGTGCAGATCCGCACATGGGAGATGCACCATACGGCAGAATACGGTATTGCCGCACACTGGAAATATAAAGCAGGACTTTCAGGCAGTGACAGACTGGATGAGCGTCTGGAATGGGTCAGAAAGATGCTGGAAGTGCAGATGGAATCGGATGCGACCGACTTGATACGTTCCATCAAATCCGATCTTTTGCCGGACGAGGTATTTGTGTATACCCCGAAAGGAGATGTCAAGAGTCTGCCTGCCGGCGCAACCGTTATCGATTTTGCCTATGCCATCCATACGCAGGTGGGTAACCGGATGATTGGTGCCAAGGTGGATGGAAGGATGGTGTCTCTTGATTTTCAGGTCAAGACAGGAATGATTGTTGAAATCCTGACCACCAATGCCAAGGATAGAGGTCCCAGCCGTGATTGGCTGAATATTGTCCAGACAGGCGAAGCACGCAGTAAAATCAGAGCGTGGTTCAAAAAAGAACGCCGGGAGGAGAATATTCTTCAAGGTAAGGAAGAAATCGAAAAAGAATTTAAACGCAACAATATCAATCTGCCGGAGGAAGAGTTCAATAAATTTATTGAAGATATTGCACGCAGGCAGAAGTATCTTTCCACAGAAGAGTTTTATGCAGCTATCGGTTATGGCGGTATTGCTCTTTCCAAAATCATCCCCAGAATAAAGGACGATTATCAGAAGACATATAAGACGGATGAATCTGCCAAACTGGAAAAGGTTATGGCAAAAAACAGGAAGGAAAAGAAAGCGTCCAGCGGTGTTGTCATTGAAGGATTGTCAGAATGTCTGGTTAAATTTGCGCGCTGCTGCAATCCGTTACCAGGTGACGATATTGTCGGTTTTGTCACGAGAGGATATGGCGTATCTGTCCATAAAAAAGATTGTGTGAATGTGGAGAATGCCATCAGAAGCGAATCCACAGCAGGTCGTTGGGTCAGTGCCCATTGGGACAGCAACCAGTTTGAAAGATATATGTCGGCAATCGAAATTACTGCCAACGACAGAGACGGATTGCTTGCCGACGTCAGCATTGCGTTGCTGAATATGAAAATTCCCATCCATACACTTAACGCAAAAGAATGTAAGGATGGCATGGCAAACATTAAGCTGACCATTGAGGTGGGTAACCTGGAGCAGCTTTCAAAGGTCATGGAGAAATTTAAGGGGATCCGCGGTGTTATTAAGGCGGAGCGCTGCAGTCAGTGAAAGAAACAGCAAATATTGCGGTAAGGCAAAACAGGAGGAAAATATGAAACTGGTTATACAGAGAGTGAGTGGTGCATCTGTAGTCTCTGACGGTGTTTTCGGCGGGGAAATCGGCAAGGGTTTTGCTGTGTTTTGCGGAGTTGCACAGGGAGACAGCGAAGCGCAGGCAGATTTTCTTGCATCAAAGCTGCTGAATCTGCGGGTATTTGAGGATGAGAACGGAAAGATGAACCGTTCTGTTATTGATATTGACGGTGAATTGCTGATAATCTCTAACTTCACCCTTTTTGCCGATTGCAGTCATGGTAACCGTCCTTATTTTGCCGCAGCAATGGAACCCCAAGAGGCTAACCGCCTCTATTCCTATTTTGTGGATAAGCTGGAATCACTGTTTGGAAAACGCCCGGTAACCGGAGTTTTTGCGGCAGATATGCAGGTGAAAGTGGAAAATGACGGTCCGGTGACTATCATTATGGATACTGAAGAGATTATGAAAAAGAAGTGAGACATCAGAAAACTGTTGAAGCGTTTTGTTAAGGAGAAATGATAATGAAAATATTCCAGACAGCTGTCGGTATGTTGGGAACCAATTGCTATCTGCTTGTTTCGGGTAATGAGGCTGCGATTGTAGATCCGGGTGCCAGTGGTGACCGTGTGATTACCTTTGCGGATAAAATCTGCGGAGAGCAGGTTAAGGTAAAGTATGTTCTGCTCACCCATGGGCATTTTGATCATATCGGTGCAGTTGCCGAAGTGAAAGCTTATTATGGTGCCGCACTTTGCATTCATGAGGAAGATGCCGATCGTTTGGTGGATCCTGACAAGTATGACCGCTATTTTGCCCGCGTAAAGCCCATTGAAGGCGGTGCGGACAGACTGCTCAAAGATGGTGATACCATTTCACTTGGTGATGAGAATATTGATGTTATCCACCTGCCGGGACATACCCCGGGCGGTGTGGCTTATCGCTGCGGTGATATTCTGATTACGGGAGATACCCTCTTCCACGGTGATATCGGCCGTACCGATCTTGCAGGAGGAGACCAAAAACTGCTGATGAAATCTCTTGCTAAACTGGCACGGCTGGAGGGGGATTATGTTATCTATCCCGGACACGAAGAGGGTTCTACATTGAATGAGGAACGTGCATACAACCTCTATATGCGGGAGGCTGTCAGAAGAGGCTTATGATTACACTGGTTCTCAGCGGAAACGATTTTAAATATGAATTGGAGGCAGTATGCCGTATCTTTGTGGGAAGCATGAAGATCACTGCGGTGAGTGGGCATACTATGCCTGAAATGAATGCCGACAGAAACGACGGTATTGTTTTCGCATCGCGGAGCAGTGCTGCAGAGGGAGGCGAGGTGCTGACAGCTGCAGTTTGTTTTGCGGGAAGAAAAACAGAAAAAAAAGAGTATCTCCCGAAAACGGCAGACGATGTGGAAAAGGAAAGCGAAAGATTGTTGGCTGTTGCGGTTTATAAGGCCTTTTGCGAAATAACGGGAAGACTGCCGGCATGGGGAATATTGACCGGAATAAGACCGGTGAAGCTGGTATATAAATATTGGGAGAAGGGTTTTTCGGACGAAGAGACTGCAAGGATGCTGGAGGAAAAATATTTGGTATCCCGCAAAAAGTGCGAAGTGTTGATTCATACTGCACACAGAGAGCAGGAGGCGGTGGCTCTTTCCAGAGAAAATTCGTTCAGTCTCTATCTGGCAGTGCCTTTTTGTCCCACCAGATGCCGTTATTGTTCCTTTGTTTCTCATTCGGTGGATAAGGCCGGTAAGCTGGTAGAAGAATATGCGGAATTGCTTCAAAAAGAAATACGACATACAGGAAAAATTGCAAAAGAACTGGGTTTGCGCCTGGAGACCGTCTATATGGGCGGTGGAACGCCAACTACTTTTTCGGCAGAGCAGTTGAAAGCGGTACTGTCAGAGGTACGGAACAGTTTTGATACCTCTGTTATACGGGAGTTTACAGTGGAAGCAGGTCGTCCGGACACTATTACGGAGGAAAAAATGGAGGCACTGATCTTCTGCGGTGTGGACAGGGTTAGCATCAACCCGCAGACAATGAACGACATGGTGTTGGAGAATATCGGTCGCCGTCATACTGCCGAGCAGACGATCCAGGCTTATGAAATTGCAAAAAAGTTTCCTTTCCGCTGTGTGAATATGGATCTTATTGCAGGACTTCCCGGGGATGATTTTGAAGGTTTTCGTGACACCATGGATATTGTAACCGGGCTGGAGCCTGAAAATATTACTGTTCATACCCTTAGCATTAAACGGGCCGCGGGTATGTCCGAAGATGGGGAAGAACTGTTTTCCGGTGCGAAAGGCAGCGCTTCACAGATGATGGATTATGCCTACAGCGCTCTTGCAGAGGAGAATTATCAGCCCTATTACCTCTATCGTCAGAAAAATACGCTTGACAATCTTGAAAATGTAGGTTTTTCACGCCCGGGTTTTGATGGACTTTACAATATCTATATTATGGAGGAGACGCATACCATTCTTGCCGTGGGGGCAGGCGGTGTTACTAAGGTTTGCACCCCGGATGGCCGCATAGAGCGGGTATTTAACTATAAATATCCCTATGAATACAACACGCGGTTCGATACCGTCCTTGAAAGAAAAGAGGAGGTAAGAGAATTATATGAAAAATACTTTGATAAAACAGGTGGAGGTTTCTGACAACAACAGAAAAGCAAAGAATGTAAAATGTTTTGTGGCAGAAGCAGAATACCGCTACTTTCGGCGTTTGGAAAAGGTAGCGGAAAAGATTGAATGCGATATTGAGAACAAGTGGGTGCTGCTGCTTGCAGGGCCGTCCGGTTCCGGTAAAACGACAACAGCGCAGGAGATCAGCGCCAGACTCCATGCAGGCGGAATCCATGCGCCGGTGGTGTCGCTGGATGATTTTTATGTATCTGTGGATCGGTTGCCGAAGAGGGAAGATGGTTCGCCGGATTATGAGTCGATATACGGCTTGGATTTGGCTTGTTTGTCACGTTGTTTTGAGAAATTGGTAAAAACTGGACGCGCCCTTTTCCCAAAATATGATTTTGCCAATCAATGCAGCATTCCCGAAGCCAATTGTATTGAAATCGGTGAAAAAGACATTTTGATCATCGAGGGGATTCATGCACTCAACCCGTTGATTCGGGGAAACTTTGATAATGATATTTTTATCAAACTTTATGTCAGGACGGCAACAGAGTTTGTCCATCAGGGAAAGATGATCTTTTCACCGGAGGATACACGCAAAGTACGCCGAATGATCAGAGATTACTACTACCGCGCCACACCGCCGGAAGATACGCTGGATATGTGGAAAGGTGTAGTTGAAGGGGAAAAACTGTATATTGATCCTTTTGTCAATGAAGCCGATTATATGATCAATACCACCCACGATTATGAGCCGCATGTGTTCCATCATTATCTCCTTCCTCTGTTTCGGGAAACCATTGAGAGAGGCGCAACAAAATATCTGGATGAATTTATACGGCTTAAAGATGCATTTAATTTGTTTGATGATATTTCTGCGGAACTGCTGCCGGAGAGCTCAATGCTTCGTGAATTTATACCTGGAAAAGAAAAATAGCATTTGGGAGAGTTGTTTAAGATAAGCTATTAATTTGTTTATTGAAAAACTTTCCTGTAAAGCGTATAATAGAAAAAGAATGTATCACAGTGTTGCAATGCAATTGAAGAGGTATTGTATAAGAATGGAGGAAGAAACCATGGCAAATCCAATTGATGAGATTTTTGAAGGTGTTATAGATATTGCAAACAAGGCCGGAAAGAAGACAACAGAGCTTGTAGATGTATCAAAAATTAAAATTGATATAGCAGGAATTAACAACGAAATCAAGCATGCCAACGAAAAGCTGGGTGTGCTTACCTATAATGCAGCCAGAAAAGGCGGAGACAAGACATTGATTGATCTATGCATCAATGAACTGGATAGCCTTTATGCTAAGCTTGAAGTATATAAACTGAAGCTGGATGAGGCAAAAAGTGTCCGTAGATGCGTCAAGTGCGGCACGGCAAATGGTTTGAAAGCAGTATATTGTTATGTCTGCGGAGAAAAGTTGGTCAGATCTGAAGATAAGACTGCGGCTGCAGCAAAAAAAGCGGCAGAAACTGCTGAGAAGGCAAAGGAAGAACAGCAGGCAGAATAACCGCAGCGAAGAGAAGATTGAATTTTGCGGTAAATGAAACGGAAAAGAGGATTCCCCTTAAAAAAGGCCCGGAGGTATATGTGTATGGTGGACTATGAAAGAAGCAAACAAAGTGCTGAATATATTTTGAATGCAACCGCAAAGCGTCCGGAAACGGCAATTATTCTTGGTTCCGGTTTGGGCGGGCTGGTGCAGGAGATGGAAGAGGCAGAACGCTTTGAATATACTTCCATTCCCGGCTTTATGAAATCGACCAACGAAATGCATGAGGGTGCTCTCTATATCGGAAAACTGAATGGAGTTATGATTGCGGCGCTTGCGGGAAGATATCATTACTATGAAGGCTATTCCATGGGAGATGCGGCCTTTCCGGTGGCAGTGCTTGCTCAAATGGGAATCAGGAAGCTGATTGTTACCAATGCCGCAGGCGGTATCAATCCCGATTATTATCAGGGAGAACTGGTAATTCTTAAAGATCACATCAAATTCTTTTCCGACAGCCCCTTGAGAGGAAATGTGGATGCTCCCTTCGGTCCCAAATTTTTTGATATGAGTGATGCCTATTCCGGGGAGCTGCGGGAGATTGCAAAAGAATGCTCCCGTGAGTTGGGTATGGAGCCGCATGAGGGTGTTTATGCATGGATGCCCGGTCCTCAGTATGAGACCCCGGCAGAGATTCGTGCACTGGCTGTTCTCGGGGCAGATGTGGTGGGGATGTCCACAGTGCCGGAGGTTATTATGGCGGCTCAGTGTGGAATACAGACGCTGGGTATTTCCTGTGTCACCAATATGGCAGCGGGGCTTTCAAAAACTAAACTAACCGATGAAGAGGTTATAGAGACTGCAAACCGGGTGAAAAATCAGTTTGCGGCATTGGTGTGCAGAATTGTTGAGCGCATTGGATGAAGACGAAAGAAAAGGAAGTCAATATGCTTTTTGAAAAGATAAACATAACAGACGAGAATTTTGAACTGCAAAAGGATATGTATGTTCGCGTGGAAGAAGGAAAGATCATCTCCATAACCAAACAGCGCCCCGAAGATTATGCAGGGGAGTGCTACGACGGTGAAGGCAAGTTGCTTATGCCGGGTCTTATCAACTCCCATTCTCACCTGCCCATGACGCTGACCCGTGGCTATGGTGACGGTCTGACACTGCAGAGCTGGCTGTTTGATAAGATTTTTCCCTTTGAAGATCAAATGACCGATGAAGATGCCTATATTGGAACGATGTTGGGGATTGCCGAGATGTTGGCAAGCGGTACTACTTCTGTCAGCGATATGTATATGTTTGGTGATGCGATCTGCCGTGCGGTAAAGGAATCCGGCATCAAATGCAACTTCAGCCGCTGTATTTCCAGCGGAAGCGAAATACCGCTGGAGGAACTGAAGGGGTTCCAAGAGGAGATGGCCGTCAAAGAAAAATACGATGGTGCCAACAATGGCAGAATCAAAGTGGATTATTCCATTCATGCCGAATATACCTCATCGGAATATACCATCGGCAAATTTGCTGATTATGTCAATGCACGTTCCGCAAGGGTGAGTACCCATATATCCGAGACCCGCACCGAACACGAGGAGTGCAAGGCGCGTCACAACGGATTGACTCCGGTGCAGTATTTTGAGAAAATGGGCCTTTTCAGAACAGGAAAAGCCTTTGGCGCACATTGTGTCTGGATTGAGCCGGAAGACCGTGAAATCATGGCAAAAAACGGTGTTATGATTGCCCATTGCCCCTCCAGCAACATGAAACTTGGCAGCGGACTTGCAGACGTTAAAGCCATGCTGGAGGCAGGAATCACCGTTGGTATCGGAACAGACGGCGCGGGTAGCAATAACAATCTGGATATGTTCGAGGAGATGCATCTTGCAGCACTGACAGCAAGCGTGAAAAATTATGATGCGGCGGCGCTCAGTGCAAAAGATGTGCTGAAGATGGCCACCAGAAACGGTGCGCTGATGCAGGACAGAACGGATTGCGGACTTATTAAAGAAGGGTTCTGTGCCGATCTGATTGTAGTGGATCTTGAAAAACCGCACCTTTCACCGAAAAATGATATCATATCCTCCCTTGTCTATTCTGCAGGCGGGCAGGATGTGGTACTGACCATGGTGGATGGGGAGGTGCTTTACCGGGACGGTAAATTTACAACCATAGATATAGACAAGATCTTAGAGAGAACCGAAGAATCTGTTTGTGGGATCAAGTCAAGACTGTAACGTTTACAGCAGGGAGACAGAGAATAATTAGGGGAGAGTGTCCGGATGCCTGGGAAATTTGGGACAAAAAGATTGAAGCAGAATTTTCTTCAGGGCGCAGTCGTGCTGATGATTGCCACAATATTGGTCAAGGTGATTGGTGCGCTGTTTAAGATTCCGCTGATGAATATGATTGGCGGAATTGGTATGGGATATTTTAATGCAGCCTATCAATTGTTTAATCCGCTCTATACTCTTGCCACCGCAGGAATGCCCATTGCCACCGCACGCATGGTGGCCGAGAGTGTGGCCAGCGGCAGATATAAAGATGCACGCAAAATTATGAAAATATCCCGCGCCATATTTATTGTCATGGGAGTAGCTGTATTTATTCTCATGGCAGCCGGTTCCGGATTGTTTGTCAAAGCCATACAGAATCCCAATGCTTTGTGGAGCGTATTGGCGCTGGCACCGGCTGTTCTGTTCGGCTGTGTTATGTCCTCCTACCGCGGATATTATCAGGGAATGCGCAACATGTTCCCGACCGCTATTTCACAGGTGATTGAGGCCGTTGTCAAATTGTTGGCAGGTATTTTCTTTGCCTTTATCTTTATCCGGATCGGAGAGAGCCAATATGCCGCAGGCGGTGTGGTGTTCGGCGTGGAGTGTGCCAACCTGGAACAGGCAGAGCTGGCTACCCTGCCTTATGCAGCAGCGGGAGCGGTGTTCGGTGTAACACTCAGCACCCTTGCCGGAGCAATCTATCTCGCCATTCGTCACCGTATACTGGGAGATGGCGTGACGGAAGACGAACTGAGGTATTCCCCCCGTACCGACAAGAGTGATGTCATTTTTAAAAAGCTGATCAAGCTTGCCATTCCCATCTGTCTTGGCGCGCTTGCCATGAATATTACATCCCTTATCGACCTCGTTTCCATTATGAACAGGCTGAATCGGGCGCTGGATAAGGACATGGTTGCTGTTCTGACTATGTATGGCAGCAATATCTCTGCCGAATTTGATCAGAAGGAGATCGCCACCTATCTTTACGGTATTTTCAGCACCATGCCCACGACGTTGTTCAACCTGATCCCTGCAATCACCGTTACCTTTGGTACCAGTGTTTTGCCCAATATTACAGCGGCATGGACGGCAGGAAACCGCAAGGCGCTCAAGAAGAATGTGGATGCCTCTTTGAGAATTACTTCGATTATTGCGATGCCCGCAGCCTTTGGTATGGCAGTGTTGGCACGCCCCATTCTCGCCACTCTGTTCTCTACCAGAATGGCCGAGGTGGAGATTGCGGTCCCCATGCTGCAGGTTATGGGTATCGGTATTATCTTCATCGGTATGATGTCTCCCTGCAACAGTATTCTGCAGGGAATTGGAAGAGTGGATCTTCCGGTAAAATATATGCTGCTTGGTGCCAGCTTTAAGTTATTGATCAACTTTATTTTCGTAGCAATTCCGAGTATAAACATACAGGCAGCTCCTTATGGAACATTGGTTTGTTATATTGTGATTGCGGTATGCTCACTGAGGGGACTTTCCAGAGAAACAGGCGTTAAACTCAATCTCTGGGGAATCTTTGTCAAACCGATGTTTGCGGGTGTAGTATGTGCTGTTGTGGCAAGATTGGTGTACATTCTGCTGGCAAACTTTGCCGGTGTCAAAGTTTCAACGGTTGGTGCGATTGCTGCAGCTGCTCTCGTGTATGTGGTTGTATTGCTTTTAGCCAAGGTAATAACAAAAAATGATGTTTTAATGCTTCCTAAAGGAGAAAAAATTGCAAAAACACTTGAAAAACTTCATTGGATAGGTTAAACTATATAGGTAGGTCTTTTGTACGACTTTGAGGATGTTTTTTGCGGAAAGTTCCCAAAAGTCAGGTGAAAATAAAAAGAGGATAGCGAATAGAATGGAATTCAAAGAGAATTACAATATTGATGATCTGCTTGAGATCATGAAGATCCTTCGCTCCGAGAACGGCTGTGTTTGGGACAGAGAGCAGAACCATGCCTCAATACGTGTCAGCTTGATAGAAGAAGCCTATGAGGCAGCAGAGGCGATTGATCTTAATAACATGGAAATGTTGGAAGAAGAACTGGGCGATGTTCTGCTGCAGGTGGTATTTCATGCAAGAATGCAGGAAGAAGTCGGCGGTTTCAACTTCGATGATGTTTGCGATGGTATCTGCAAGAAAATGATTCTCAGGCATCCCCATGTTTTTGGTGATGTTAAGGTTGCCAACTCCGGTGAAGTACTCGCTAACTGGGATGAGATTAAAAAGTTGGAGAAGGGACAAAAATCCACAAGACAGACACTGGAGGGGGTTTCCAAAGCGCTTCCGGCACTGATGAGAGCCGAGAAGGTATACGGTAAAGCGGCGAAAGCAGGCTGTGGCTGTAAAGATCCTGCAGATGCCCTGAAAGAACTGAGAGCAAAGCTGGATGTTCTGGAAGCGGAAGTATCGGCAGGAAGGGATGGTGGCAAAGAAACAGGAGATTTTCTGTTTGCGGCCGCTGGACTTTTCAAAACACTTGGCGTTGATGCAGAAGAGCAGCTGGCAGCTAAGTGCGATCGCTTTATCGAAGAATTTTAAAACAGACAGAAAAAATGTCCAAACAGGAAGACATGAAACAGACTGTCCGAAAACATAATTTGTTGGTGGAGCAGCTGTTAATGATAAAATTTATGGAGGTATATTGAAATGACAAAAACCGAACTGGTTTCTGCTATTGCGCAGAAAACTGAATTTACAAAGAAAGACAGCGAAAAGTTCCTGAACGCAGCTCTCGAAGCTATCACCGAAGAGCTTGCCAATGGCAATAAGGTTCAGATTACTGGTTTTGGTACCTTTGAGGTAAAAGAGCGCAAAGAGAGAATTGGTGTTAATCCCCGCACCAAGGCTGAGATCAAAATCGCTGCTTCCAAGTCTCCCGCTTTTAAGGCTGGCAAAGCATTCAAAGAAGCTATCAGCAAGTAATTGTTGACGTTGTGGAAATTTGAATTTTCACGGCAAGTTGTTTCGGTAAATCGATATCAGAGACTGCGGAAAGTTGCGGGACAGTTTGTGTCAGCAATGGATAGAGCGGTTTCTGGTGTCGGTTTATTTGTTTTAAAAGTTGAATAGACGAAACAATAAAGTGTATATCTCCATGTACAAACGAAAGGTAACGAGATAAATGAGATTGGATAAATATTTGAAGGTAACAAGATTGATTAAACGGCGCACCATTGCCAACGAGGCTTGTGATGCAGGCAGAATTTCTGCCAACGGGCGCATTGTCAAGGCTTCCTATGAGGTGAAAGAGGGGGATATTCTGGAAATCGCCATGGGAGCAAAACCTCTTAAGGTTAAAGTGCTTAAAGTGAGCGAATATGCAACCAAAGCCGATGCTGCTGATAATTATCTGGTTATCAATGACTGAACAGCACAACATGAATTTACAGAACATCCAGTCCGTTTTCGGGCTGGATGTTTTTATGCGGAAAGTTAAGGGAAAAGACGGGATTAAAATAGCTGGAAGATGTCTATTTGACAATGGAATATCATATGATTTATGGAAGGAGTGAGTGTATGGTGCAAAAAACAGGCATGGAGAAAAAAATGACAACAATACCGCATAATGTTTTTCTGGAAAACCGAAATCTTTTGAATATCACTGGAGTGGAAGATGTGGATTGTTTTGACGAACAAACCGTGCGTGCTTTTACAAATATGGGGGAGTTAACCATTCGAGGCAAAGCATTACACATCAATAAATTGAGTGTGGATACCGGAGAATTATCCATAGAAGGAGAGATTTCAGGAATAGAGTATACCGATGAACAACGACACAGCGGGAATATTTTTTCAAAAATCTTCAGGTAGGTGAAGCAATGAAAATGTATATTGCGGAGCAGACAATACTGTTCCTGCAGTCGCTGCTGGTGGGTGCCGCACTGGGGATACTGTATGAACCATTTCGCATTTTGCGTGCGGCATTGAAAACACCGACGTGGTTGTTGTTTGCAGAAGATATTTCTTATTTGCTGATTGCGGCATTTATAACTTTCTCTTTCATGCTTTCGGAGGAAGCAGGAAAAATACGATTTATTCTGTTAATAGGAGAGGGAATCGGGCTGTTGCTGTATCTGTTTACAATAGGAGAGATTGTAAGCAGGATTACAGGAAAAACAGTAAAAGTACTGATGAAAATCATAAAATGGGTATGGGAGAAAGGAATTGCGCCTGTTTTCCGGCTTTTTACAAGGCCAATGTGTTTTTTTTTGAAAAAAATAAAAAAAATTTGAAAAATTCAAAAATATACTTGCAAGTTGATAGCGATATAGTGTATAATCAATATGTATCAGTGTTTCCATTTAAAAAGAAGATAATAGGGACGCGTATAAGAATGAAAAGTAAGCCAAAGAATCAGAAAAAAACAAATTTGAAGAGAATATTGCTTCGCTGCGGATTGATTGTATTCGGTGTCTATGCGGCTTATTCGTTTGTGACTTATCAGTATGAGTTGGCGCAGAAACAGCGTGAGCTTGAAGAGATCAAGCAGCAGTGTGTTGAGGTCAAACTCGAGAATACTGAGTTGGAGCGTCTTCTTGCACAGAAGGATTCAACGGATTATCTGGAAAAACTTGCAAGAGAAAAATTGGGATATGGCTATGAAAACGAGATTTTCTATGTCGATATTTCAGGAAATTAAATTTAGGAGGAAAATATCCGTATTATGAGTCTTTCGGTAGGAAGTATTGTTGAAGGTAAGGTTACAGGAATAACCAATTTCGGTGCGTTTGTGGAGTTGCCGGAGAATAAAACAGGCATGGTTCATATTTCTGAAGTGGCATCGGTATATGTTAAGGAAATTAAAGATTTTGTCACAGTCGGACAGATGGTTAAAGTAAAGATATTGACGATTGGGGAAGATGGAAAAATCAGTCTTTCCATCAAACGTGCACAAGAGAACCAGGAAAATGCTCCTCAGGAAAACAGACCTCGTGCGGAGCGTTTGGAAAGATTTGAGCGTCCTGATCGTGGAGAACGACAGGATCGTGGAGAACGCCCCGACAGAGGTTATAACAGAGGGGTTTCCCGCAAACCGTACACCCCCAGTACCCCGAAAAATGCACCCTCTGACAGCTTTGATTTCAATAAGGGGAAAGATAAAGATATGTCCTTTGAAGACATGATGAGTAAGTTTAAACAGGCAAGCGATGATAAGATGTCTGATTTGAAGAAATTTATGGATGTCAAGCGCGGTGCCAACAATCGTAAAGCAAAATAAAAAACAGAGATTATATTGGAAGACGGGAGCGATTCCCGTCTTTTAATTAATATAATTGTTGTATGCAGAAGAAAGATTGACTTTCCTGCAAAAACACATAGAGAAAGCAAAGGAGTGTCGGATAGAATGTTGAGACAGGCTGCGTTTATCGGAAAGGAAAAACTTCTGAAAGGAAATGTTCATTGCCACACATCCCGTTCTGATGGAAGAGGAACACCGGAAGAAGTAATCCGCCGTTATAAGGAGTATGAGTATGATTTTCTTGCCCTGACGGATCACAATATATACAACTATGAAAACTTTGCACCGGAGACAGGAATTTTAATTATCCCCGGCATGGAGATAGACAGAAATATCAATGGTTTTCGCGGGGTTCACTGTTTCCATACAGTAGTGCTGGGCCACAAGGAAAATAATCCCTACCAGCAGGATCAGCGTTTTGTTGGAGGAGAGAGACTGGATGGGCAGGCAGATTTTCAGAAAGTACTGGATGAACACCATGCGGCCAACCAGTTGACCATTTATTGTCATCCCGAATGGAGCAATACACCAGCCCGTGAATTTGATCAGCTCAAGGGAAATGCAGCAATGGAGATCTGGAACAGCGGTTGTGCCATTGAGGATGGTCTTGACACCAATGCAGCTTATTGGGATGAGCTGCTGATGCAGGGACAGAAGATTTACGGCTGTGCCACTGATGATGGACATGCCATGTATCAGCACTGCAACGGCTGGATTCAGGTAAATGCAGAAAAGACTGTAGACTCTGTGCTGGAGGCAATTGCAAACGGCGCATTCTATTCCTCCTGCGGCCCTGAAATCAAGGATTTTTATGTCGAAGATGGTGTTGCAGTGGTGGAATGCTCAGCTTGTTCGGAAATCGTATTCCGCTGCGGACAGTATCCATGCCCGAGAAAATATTCCGAAAACGGAGATCTTGTCCGCGCTGAGTTTAAAATGCCGGAATATCTTGAATATATCCGCGTTACTGTTATGGATAACAGAGGACGCCGTGCATGGGCTAACCCAATTTTCCTTAAATAAAAAAGAACAGCAAGCCCCGGTATCTGTGAGGATATCGGGGCTTATCATATAAAGGATAAAAAAATCCCCGATGTCACAGCATCGGGGATTTGCATGTGAATGGAATCAAATGGTAATCAACGTCTGATTACTGGGGAACCTTCTCCCAATCCTTCATGAACTGCTCAAGGCCGCTCTTGGTGAGAGGATGGTCGACCATCTGCATGATGACCTTATAGGGAACGGTAGCGATGTCAGCGCCTGCCTTAGCAGCCTCGATGATGTGCATCGGACCACGGGTGCTGGCAACGATGATCTGGGTGGAGATATCATGGATAGCGAAGATCTCAGCGATATCAGCGATGAGGTTCATACCTTCAGTACCGATGTCATCAAGACGGCCGGCGAAGGGAGCAACATAGCTGGCGCCTGCTCTTGCTGCGAGGAGAGCCTGTGCAGCGGAGAAACAGAGGGTACAGGTGGTCTTAATGCCGGTGCCCTTGAGGCGGCTAACAGCCTTGAGACCCTCTTTGCACATCGGGATCTTGATGATCATGTTGGGATGGATGGCAGCAAGCTTCTTAGCTTCTTCTACCATACCGTCAGCCTCGAGAGAGATAACTTCGGCGAAGATCAGGCAGGTATCGCCTACTACGTCAACGATCTCACGAACAGCTGTCTCGAACTCTTTGCCTTCTTTAGCAATGATGGAGGGGTTGGTGGTAACGCCGCTGATAACGCCCATTTCGTAAGCGTCTTTGATATCAGCAATATTAGCGGTATCGATGAAAAGTTTCATTTGAACGACCATTCCTTTCATTAATATAGAATAATATGATTCACCTATAATATAATAGTATATTTTCGCGAGAAAGTCAAACGGTCATTTGTCAATTTTCGAAAAGTAAGGGTAGAATTTAATATGATATATCGAGTTAATTTAATATAATTTCAACATAATTAAAAAGATTAGCGATAAAAAGGGGCTAAAATACGGTTTCAACAATTTTAGGACAGCAGGAAGGAGAATACAACCAATGGTCCATATGTCCTGCAGTAATACGATAGCAAGGTGGGGTCGGTGGGTAATCCGCATCAAAACAATCTACAATAATCAGTTTGATTTTCATTTTTTCGGGAATGATGCTTTTGATGTAGACACCGGTGTGCTGACCGATTTTAATGGAACTGCGAAGTTCAGCCAGACCGGCGAGATTGGGGGTAAGTTCGATGAAAACACCATAGTTTTCCACAGAGCGAATGATGCCGCCGACAGTTTCGCCAACAGAAAATTCTCCTGCATTTTCCGCCCAGGTTCCCAGGAGTTCTTTATGACTAAGGGTAATACGGCCCTGTTCCACAGATTTTATCACCGCAAAGATACTCTGACCAACGTAAAAGCGATCGGATGGGTGAGCAATACGTGAAATACTGATCAGATCAATAGGGATCAAAGAAATAATACCGCAGCCGATATCGACAAAGCAGCCAAACTGCTCCATATGAGTAACACGTGCGGGGATAACGTCGCCGGGAGTAAGTGTATTTATGTAATTCAGCAGGCACTCTTCCTGAACAACACGGCGGGATAAAATGGCAACAGAAGCACCGGAGGCATCCTTTTCAAAGGAGAGGATACGAAAGCAAACGGGTTTGTTTACACGTGAAATTAAGGCGATATCCCGCACGCTGCCTTCTGTGATGCCAATAGCTCCCTCGCTGCGGGGTATGATCCCTTTCATGCAGCCCAAATCCAGAATGAGATCATGGGCTGCGGTACATACAGATGCCCGGCCTTCCAAAATACGTCCCTGAAGAAAGGCTTCAGTCAGATTTTGCTGATTACGAAGAAAATATTTGTTTTCCGAAGTGTCGATCAAACTGCCTTCGGGATGAAAACCGTTTGTATTAAACATAGATATCCTCCCATTTTATATGTGGTGACTTTATAGCATCTCCGATTTATTTGGAACTGTCTCGGAATGGATGATAAAGCTACATGACAATTCAATCATATTCAGGAAAAGAAGGGGTTAGAATCAACTGATGTGAATTTCGTAGGCACCAAGAGCAATCAGCTTGCCATGAAATTTTCCGGAACTATTGTTACTGCAAATCAGGCGAAGCAGTGCTTCTTCAGAGTGCTCCGAAGAGGGAAGATCAGAAGATGTGCGGGATAAAAAGATACCGTATTGGGAACTGAAAGGCATAGTCATATTGTTCTGAGTGCCGCTGTAATAGGGAGTGGTGCCGCTCATACCGAAGGGAATTGGAATAGGAGGGACTTCTGTGTGTTGTTTTGAAGAGGGGGCTGAGATGGAAAGCTTTTCTATATGCTGGGAAAGAAGAGAATGTTTCAATGCAGTTGCAGCTCTCTCCGCAGAATCAACATCGTTGAATCTGGCTGTGATAGTTTTGGACATATATTTACCTCCGCTAAAAATATCGTTTTTGTACCGGTATTATTTTTAGCAGATGATTGTAGTTTAGTCAGTGAATTTATGGGAATAATCGGAGAAAAAGTGGCGGCAATGCTGTTTTAAAAAGAGTGTTTTGGAGTATGTGTAATATTTTGGCATAATTATAGAAAATACTGGGTTTACTTAGGGTTCCTTTTTTTCTATAATTAATTTAAAAGAGAGGAGTATCGGAAAAAGTTTGAATCAAGAATCTTAGTAAGAGTGATATATTTTACAGAAAAACACGGTATCGAAAAGGAGGATAAAAATGGATCACTTTATAAAAATAAGAGATGCTGTAACTAACGAGACAAATTGGGTGAGACAAAAAACCACAAGAAGATGTGTTCAACCACCGAAATCGGAGAGAATGTTTACGCTTTGGGCAGAAGGTAAAATGATATTTGGGGACATCGATGACGGAAGTGATGTCAAAGATAAGAAAAACGGGCATGAGTACCAAAGTGATCTGATAAGCTGTGGATTATGGATGCTTCATGGAGAGAAAAAAGAGCAGTTTCCTTTTAAAAAAGTTGAAAATATAATAACAGAGGATGGGGTTCCGGTCCATGGCTTGAAATACAACATGGATGGAATTGAAATTATAGAGGAAGCTTTTTGCGATACACTAAGAAAATCCTCCTGTTATATAAAATACCGGTTTGTGAATACAACCGATAAAGAAAAAAATCAAAAGTTCAGTCTTGTGCTGCGTACGGGCAAAGAAGTTCGTCTTGCATGCGGAGGGAGTGACCAATATTGGGATTACAATCCCATTGCGGATAATCGTATTTATGAATATCCCGCCACTTGGAAGTTGGAAAAGGGTGTATATACCGACGGGGAACGAGTTTTAACTCCCATTGGCGGTGAAGCAGCTGTTTGGAATGAAGCAGAAGGAATGCTGAATTTTGATTTTCTTTTGGCAGCAGGAGAAGAAAAAGAAATCATTTTTGTTCTCAATAAAGGGGAAAATGCGGAGAAAAATTACGACACAGCGAAGGAAAAGACGGTGGCTTTTTGGAAGACGGAGCTTGCAAGATTGAATAAGTTGCCTGCATCCTGGGAAGAAAAGCCCGAAACACTTAAGATGGTGCGTCATTTTACCGCGCAGATGCTGCAGTGTTTTATGTATCCGGTAGGGAAAGAATACCTGCTGTTCAGGCAGGGAGGTATGCGCAGAATCATATTCCCGGGTGAAGTTTGCTGGTGTTTTGAAGCCCTTGCTCAAATTGGTGATTTCTCTGATTATTTAGAGGATACGCTCGATACATATTTTAATGTTATGCAGGCTGAAAGCGGAGAAATTATAAACATTGGTATATATTGGGCGATGGTGACAGGAGTTTCTCTGTATTCGTTTGGAAAGTATTGTATACACGCCGGAGAGAAAGGGAAACAGTGTTTCTATAAATACAGAAACCAGGCACTGAAGGGATTGGAGTGGATCAAGAAAACACGTCGATCAACAATCGGAGATCCCAGAATGGCAGAAGGACTTTTCCCCCCACTGAGAAGCTGCGACTGGGAAGAGGTCTTCCAGGCATGGCAGACAACAGATGCCAATATTTTGTTAGGTGTTGAAGCATTGGCAGAAGCTGCAGAGTTATATTGTGACGCAGCGGCAGAGATGATCAGACAGGAGTATAACGAATACAAGACTGTGTTTGAAAAATATGTTCAGATATATGTAGAGAAGAATAAAGATAGTGAAGAACTGTATATTCCTCTCTGTCCAAACGGGAAGGATGATGCTTTTGTCGAGGGTGGATTCCCACTTTTAGGTCACGGTGTGTTGGGGATGATTGGTGTTATCGGCAAGAGAGAAATGGAAAAAATCCGCACAGCCATGATAAAAGCAGGCAGAGCCTACAAAGGGCTGTACGGCGGCATGTATCATCAGAGTATGGGAGGTTTGATGTGGTATACTTCTTCTGCCGAATACAGGTGGTTTGCAGGATGGAAACGGTATGGAGATAAAGAAAAGATGCAGGAGATTTTGGATTATCAGCTGAAATACTTTATCTCGACAGAATATACCATGCAGGAACGATATATAGAACACCTTGAGTATTATGTTCCATGGAGTCCCAATGCAAGCGCAATGGCGAGAACAATACTGATGATGCTTCAGCTTGAAGAAGGTTAAATATAGCTGAGTTGTTTACATGCGGTACAGATGGGAGTATCCGAAAGATAAGTGAGCAGGAAAGCCTCCTTGATTTTTCGAAATAATGGAAAATCAGGGAGGCCGATTTGTGAAAAGAAGAAAGAAAAGGGAATGATTCCTCACTTGAATATTGCTGCAGTAACAGCAGCTTTGGAGTAAATCTTGTTTGGATAATTGGGGATATGAAAGCTATTGTTCATGTTAGCGACATGTGTATCTTCTACTGGGGTTGCACAAGCAAAAGATATGCCCTGCGCTATCATTACGGGAGACGATAGTGGTACCCGTTTCTGTTTTATAAATCAGGGCAACCTCATTGAAATCTATATATTCATTCAACAAACTCAAGATTGATCGAAGGAATTATCGCGTAGCAATAATCAGGTATTGGCAAAACAAAAAGGTCGATGGTTCAGATACTTTCGTATCAAAACCATCGACCTTTTATGGTGGGCCTTCAGGGACTCGAACCCCGGACCAACCGGTTATGAGCCGGTAGCTCTAACCAACTGAGCTAAAGGCCCTTGCTCAGAAAGCCTTTATATTATAACTCTAAAAACGGATTTTGTCAATGTTTTTTACGAAAAATTCTTCGTTAGAGCAGGGAGAGGAGACAAAACGTTCCCGCATTCTTTTCAGAAAACGGGAACGTCGGATTAAAAGCGAAAAATCAAAGTTTTTTAAGATAATCACAGATAAATTTGCCGCATTCGGAGCAGCCGATCTGTTTGCAGTTTTGGGATTCAGACGGATCGGAAGGCATGATATCGGCTGTGCGATAACCTGCATCCAACAGTTTAGATACAGCGTTTTCAATGCAGTCAGCCTCTTGGGGCATATCAAAGCTAAAACGCAGCATCATGGCGGCAGAGAGAATCGTTCCGATGGGATTGGCAATATCTTTTCCGGCAATATCGGGAGCAGAGCCGTGAATGGGTTCATAGAGTCCGCAGGAACTGCTGCCAAGGCTGGAGGAGGGGATCATACCGATGGAACCGGTAATCATGGAAGCTTCATCGGAGAGGATGTCTCCAAACATATTTTCTGTGACGATAACGTCAAACTGGGATGGGTTCTTGACAATCTGCATGGCACAGTTATCCACCAGCATATCGGTGAGAGTAACATCGGGATATTCCGTAGCCAGACGATGCATGACGGACTTCCAGAGACGGCTGGAATCCAGCACGTTGCTTTTTTCTACAGAGCAGAGTTGTTTGTTCCTTTTTTGCGCAGTTTCAAAGCCGATTCTGCCAATACGCTCAATCTCTGCCTCATTATAGGTGAGAATATCGATTGCCGTGGGTTGACCGTCGATCTCTTCGGTTTTATGTTCGCCGAAATAGATGCCGCCGATCAATTCACGTACAATGATAAAATCAATTCCTTTTTCAACAATGGAGGCTTTCAGGGGAGAAGCAGATGCCAGCTGCGGCCAGATTTTTGCAGGACGGTTGTTACTGTATACACCCATGCCGGCACGCAGACGAAGCAGGCCTTTTTCCGGTCTCATATGACTGGGAAAGTTGTTCCACTTGTTGCCACCTACGGCACCAAGGAGTACACTGTCAGAGGAAATACACTTTTGAAGCATTTCCTCGGGGAGAGGATTGCCCCATTTATCAATGGCGCAACCACCCATATCTACATCGGTATAATGGAAGCTATGTCCATAGAGCTCAGCAACCCTGTTGAGTACCAGAAGAGCCTGAGCGACGATTTCGGGACCGATACCGTCACCGCGAATAACGGCAATATTTTTATTCATTTCCGGAACCTCCGCTCTCTTTCAGTGCAGCAAGAAGTCCTCCGGATTGGATGATATTCTGGATAAACGAAGGAAAGGGCTGTGCCAGGTAAGTTTTTCCGGTGGTGATATCGGTGATGATACCGGTATCAAAATCAATGGAGACCTCGTCGTTGGCAGAGATTTCTTCTGCGGCCTCGGGGCATTCAAGGATAGGAAGGCCGATATTGATAGCATTGCGGTAAAAGATGCGGGCAAAGCTTTTGGCAATAACACAGCCGGTACCGCAAGTTTTAATGACAAGCGGAGCGTGCTCACGGGAAGAACCACAGCCGAAATTCCAGCCAGCAACCATAACATCACCGGGTTTCACATTCTTTACAAAGGAGGTGTCAATGTCCTCCATACAGTGAAGCGCAAGCTCCGCAGCATCAGGCGTGTTCAGATAACGGGCAGGGATAATAACATCGGTATCCACGTTATCGGGGTATTTGAAGACTTTTCCTTGTGTTTTCATTGTCAGTCCTCCTTATATTCGGTGATAAAGCCTGTCAATGCACTGGCAGCGGCGGTTGCAGGGGAAGCAAGATATACTTCACTTTCAACGTGTCCCATTCTGCCGACAAAGTTGCGGTTGGTGGTAGCAACGCATTTTTCTCCAGCGGCAAGGATACCCATATATCCACCAAGGCAGGGGCCGCAGGTGGGAGTAGAGACAACAGCGCCGGCATCAATAAAGGCAGTGACATAGCCACGTTCAACGCATTCACGCATGATCTGCATGGTAGCCGGAATAATGATGCAGCGAACACCATCTGCTACCTTTTTGCCATTCAGGATGTTGTAAGCAACTTCCATATCCTCCATACGTCCGTTAGTGCAGCTGCCGATAACGACTTGATCAATCTTTATATTGCTGAGTTCGCTGGCAGGTTTGGTGTTTTCGGGAAGGTGGGGACAACTGACTGTAGGAACGATGTTGGAGAGCTCTATTTCGATGATCTTTTCATATTCTGCATCTTCATCTGCAGAGTAAACGACAGGGGGGCGCTCACAACGTCCGGTCATATAGGCAACAGTCTTTTCATCCACAGGGAAGATACCGTTTTTGGCACCGGCTTCAATTGCCATGTTGCAGATACAGAGACGGTCATCCATAGAAAGCGAGGCGACGCCTTCACCTGTAAATTCCATGCTTTTATAGAGTGCACCGTCAACACCGATCATACCGATGATTGTGAGGATAACATCTTTACCGCTGCAGTTTTTGGGAAGGGAACCTTTGAGTTCAAATTTGATGGCGGAGGGAACTTTAAACCAAGCCATTCCGGTTGCCATACCGGCGGCCATGTCGGTGCTGCCTACACCTGTGGAAAAAGCACCGAGGGCACCGTAAGTGCAGGTATGGCTGTCGGCACCGATAATACAGTCGCCGGCGGTGACAATACCCTGTTCGGGAAGGAGCGCGTGTTCAATGCCCATTTTACCTACATCGTAAAAGTGACTGACACAGTGAGAGCAGGCAAATTCACGGCAGGTTTTAGATTGCTCAGCCGCTTTGATGTCCTTGTTAGGAACAAAGTGATCCAAAACAATTGCAATTTTGTCTTTATCAAAAACTTTATCGAAGCCTGCCTTTTTAAACTCGTTTACAGCAACCGGAGTAGTAATATCGTTGCCGAGAACGATGTCAAGTCTGGCATTGATAAGTTGTCCGGACGTAACGGTATCAAGTCCCGCATGAGCGGCAAGAATTTTTTGTGTCATTGTCATTCCCATAAAACACACCCCTTTATTTCATATTGTTGAATGCACTGAGCAGTGCGTTTACGCTGGCATGGATAATATCGGTATCGGTTCCGGCACCCCAACTCATTTCACCGGACTCAGATTTGATTCCGATATAAGCAGCTGCTACGCTGCCGGAACCCTGTCCCTGCATACTGTGCTCAGAGTATTTTTCAAGGAGATATTCCTTACCGGTGAATGCCTTAAGTGCATTACTGACAGCATCGAGAGAACCGTTTCCGGAAGCAGCTATCTTGGTTTCAATACCGTTGTGAACAAAAACAATTTCGGTTTCAACACGATTTCCTTTGCGGAAGAAGTGCATATCGGTAGCGGTTATACCATCGCTGCGAATGAAATAATGATTTTTAAATATATCAAACACTTCTGCGACCTTAAGTTCACGGTGCTCATGGTCAGAGATATTCTTGCAGAGATAACTGAGATGTTCTCGCATGGCTTTTGGCAGGAAATAACCATAAGACTGCTCAAGCAGATAGCCAATACCGCCTTTACCGCTCTGGGAATTAACACGGATGACGTCTGCATCATAAGTACGGTTGATGTCATGGGGATCAATGGGAATATAGGGAACATTCCACTGATGAAGTTCATTTTCTTCACGGTATTTCAGACCCTTGGCGATGGCATCCTGATGGCTGCCGGAGAAGGCGGCAAATACCAGAGAACCGGCATAGGGGGCACGTTCGTAGACGTGCATACGAGTGCATTTCTCATATTTTTCAACAAGTGCCGGCATGTCGGAGAAATCCAGTCCAGGGTTAACACCGTGAGAATACATATTCATGGCGAGGGTGATGATATCTACATTTCCGGTACGTTCGCCGTTGCCGAAGAGAGTGCCTTCAACGCGGTCAGCACCGGCAAGAAGAGCCAGTTCGGTATCTGCAACACCGGTTCCGCGGTCATTGTGAGGATGCAGGGAGATGGTAACATGTTCACGATATTTGAGGTTTTCGTGCATGTATTCTACCTGACTTGCGTAGACATGCGGCAGGCTCATCTCAACGGTAACGGGGAGATTGATAATGACATTGTTATCTTTTGATGGTTCAAGTATATCCAGAACAGCGTTACACACCTCAAGTGCATATTCAGGTTCGGTTCCCGTAAAGCTTTCCGGAGAATATTCAAAGCGGAAATTACCTTCATATTCGGCTGCCAATTTTTTGACAAGCTTTGCACCGTCAATGGCAATCTGTTTGATTTCTTCTTTGGATTTACGGAATACCTGTTCACGCTGAGCAACACTGACTGAGTTGTAAAAATGGATGATCGCGCTGGGGGCACCTTTACAGGCATCGAAAGTTTTTCGTATAATATGCTCACGGCACTGGGTAAGAACCTGAACCGTGACATCATTCGGAATCATATTATTATCGATAAGGGTGCGAAGAAACTCGTACTCAGTCTCACTTGCTGCCGGGAAACCAACTTCAATTTCTTTAAAACCGACCTGAAGCAAAACCTTGTAATATTCCAGTTTTTCTTCAAGACTCATAGGAATAACGAGGCTTTGGTTTCCGTCGCGCATATCAACGCTGCACCAGATAGGCGGTTTTTCAATTTGTGTTTTGGTTACCCATTTGTTATGGAACCCCGGGGCAGGGTAATAACCCGGGCAATATTTACTTGAATCCATCAAGTTGAATCTCTCCTTTAGATTTCTGCGATAACTTCGACTTCAACAAGCACGTTCTTTGGGAGTGTTTTTACTGCGACACAGGAGCGTGCGGGTTTGTTTACAAAATATTTGGCGTATACTTCATTAAAGGCGGCAAAGTCTGCCATATCACTGAGGAAACAGGTGGTTTTGATTGCTTTTTCAAGAGAACTTCCGGCAGCCTCAAGAACTGCGGAGAGATTTTTGCAAACCTGCTCAGTCTGTTCGGTAATGGTGGTGGCTTCAACCTGTCCGGAAGCGGGAACAATGGGAATCTGTCCGGAGGTGAAAACCAGATTTCCTAGTGTTAGAGCCTGAGAATAAGGACCAATGGCGGCGGGGGCATTATCGGTGTGGATTACGTTACTCATGTTGTTTTCTCCTTTGATAATTAATTTGATATAAGATTGTAAAAATAAAACCCGTCTCAAAGTTTTTACTTTGAGACGGGTGTAAACACATATACACTCGCGGTACCACTCAAATTGCAGTCAAAGACTACCACTCTTCGGGATCCGACAATCCCTATGCCTTTACGCAGCATCCACGGGAGGTTTCTACTTGCGATATGCTTTCGGGCCTCCGGCTCAGAAGGGAGAGGTCATTAGGAAAAATTTATACCGATTCGCACCAAACATCGGCTCTCTGAAATGCATCAATCCTGACCGGCTTCGTCACAGCCTTTGATTAACTTGGCAATATTATAGCACTGAGAAAATGAATTGTCAAGATGGTTGAAGAAAAAATTTTGAAATTTACCACGGTAAAGAGGAAAAGTGCAAGGGGTTTATTTGACGATTTCTGGAAGATCACATTCTTTTAGCCCAAGCATATCCGCTATTAAATTGGAAACTTCGTAGTTTTCGTGACCGACATTGGTATGAGAATCGCTGCCGAAAGTAAATTTACAGCCGCATTTTTTTGCAATCTGCAGCATTTTGAATTTGGATGAATCGGCAATCTGATTTTGGTCCATATGAGCGAAAGAATATACATTCACTTCAACGGCAATATCTTTATTTGCGGTTTTATCAAAGACCCTATGGAAAACATCGGCGGGCATTCTGTCCAGAATATACATATCATCGTAAGGAGCGCAGCAGATTTCAAAGGGATGAACCAGTGAGGTGATATAACGGCTGATACTGCTGTTGAGGATATCTTCATATGCCTGAACCATGAAGTCCATATGTTTTTCCCAGGGATGATAGAGGTCTTTCGGCATCATCATGTGGGTATGGGAAGAGGCGGCAATGACAAAGTCAAATTGCTCTGCATGTTCTTCGGAAAGGGCAGGTCCGCGATGGATAGGATCATATTCAACTTCACAGCCAAGATAAATTTTTAAATCGCCTTTTTCTGCAGGGGACAGAGCATCAATCTGTTTTTTCAGACTGAGGACGCAGGCTGTGTTAGAGGGAGTATAAAAGCTTGAGGTATTGTGATCTCCAACAAGACAGTTGATTTTTTCAAACTCCATAGGAATATTCTCATCCCAGTAGTGATCGGCAAATCCCATTTTTTTAAGTCCCAGTCGTTTAGCCTGTTTCATATAAGCATCCAGAGTCGCAGAATCCTTACCGCAGGGAGAAAGGTAGGTATGGACGTGAAAATCATGAGTGATGTTCATTTTTTATCCTCCGTTTCGAGTATGTCCAATAATAAAATGGTCAGAAAACATTGTTCTTAATTATAGTCACAGAAAAGGATGGTGTCAAGTTTTCAGAACGATTTTCTGCATGAAAAAGAGTGGGCTCATCCTTTTATCTGAAGTTTTTTTCCGCAATCAGCCGCATCGCGGGCGGTAATGGCAGCACGGGTGATATGGAAAATTTCTTCAGAAGAGATCGGTTCATGGCCGAGAAGAAATTCCAGTGTAAGATCAGGTGCTTCGGTAGGGGTATACTCCTGTGTCCCATCGTCATTGATAAGGGTAACCCGCTTGTTGATCACTTCAATAACACCACGGGTACCGGCACAGCGGATACGGTCGTCATCATGAGAGGAGGCAGTGGTGGGACGAAGGTAGTCCACATTGATAGAGGCGGTGATGTCGTCTTCCAACTCGAATTGGCAAAGGGCGATCATCTCAGGGGAGCCGGAATGGAGCGCGGTTACGGCGAGAAAATGTTTTTGGGTAAAATAGGAGATCCAATCCATGGCATGAATACCAACCCAGGGAATTGTTCCGCCGTAGAGAGAACGGTCTTTGTACCATTCCGGGCGGGTGCCGAATTTATAACTTTTTTGTGCGGTGATAAGGCGCGGTTGCCCAATGGCTCCCTCGCGGACAAGTTTACCTGCAAGATAAATGGCCGGAGAAAAACGCAGAAAATGCATGGAGGAAAAGCGGATACCGGCATTTTTTACAGCATGTTCTACCTGTTCGAGTTCTTCCAATGAAGAGGCAACAGGTTTTTCGGCAAAGACATCAATACCACGGTCGGCACATTCCAAGATAATGCTGCCAGTCAGGGCAAAGACGGGAGAAACGATGGCAAGATGGGGAGATGTTGTGTCCAACATCTCTTTATAGTTTTGGAAAAATGGGACATCCGGGAAAAAGGAGGCTGACATATTTTCATGAGGGGAGCCCGGAGCGGTGCCGCAAAAGGTGATATAATCCAGCTTTTTCAGTGTATGATAGGCCTGAAAACTGTGTCCGCAATTTCCGATAAAACATACTCTCAATGTGATTGTCTCGCTTTCTTTCAGGGGATTTGGAGAAAAGTTAAAAAGGAAAGCACAGCCTTTTACAACAGCAAAAGGCTGTGCCGGCGGGTTGAAAATCAGGCGCGCTCGCGGATCTCTTTGGTGAGTTTTTCAACAAAGACATCAAGCGGCATGGTTTCTGTTTGAGCAGTGTCACGGCTGCGGACAGAGACAGTGCCTTCTTCGGTTTCTTTCTGACCAATAATAAGCATATAAGGTACGCGGTCTACAACCTGTGCTTCACGGATGAGATAACCGATTTTTTCGTTGCGGTCATCAAGTTCGCAGCGGATACCGGCGGCACGAAGAGCCTCGTAAACCTTGGCGCCGTATTCGGCATATTTCTCAGAAACAAGGAGAACCTTGGCCTGAGTGGGAGCAAGCCATGCGGGGAACTTACCGGCAAAGTGCTCGGTGATGATACCGATGAAACGCTCGATAGAGCCGAAGCATACACGGTGGATCATGATGGGACGCTGTTTTTCACCCTTCTCATCTACATACTCAAGCTCAAAGTTGAGCGGCATCTGGAAGTCAAGCTGGATAGTTCCGCACTGCCAGGTTCTTCCGAGAGAATCTTCCAGGTGGAAGTCGATCTTCGGACCGTAGAAAGCGCCGTCTCCCTCGTTAATGGTATAGGGGAGACCAAGTGCTTCGAGGGCATTTTTAAGACCCTCTGTTGCAGCTTCCCAATCTTCATCGCTGCCCATGCTGTCTTCGGGACGGGTGGAGAGCTCTACAGAATATTTAAAGCCGAATTTGCTGTAAACTTCGTTGATTAGGTCAACAACACCGACAATCTCATCAGTGATCTGTTCGCGGCGCATAAAGATATGGGCATCGTCCTGAGTGAAGCAGCGTACACGGAAGAGACCATGGAGAGCGCCTCTAAGTTCATGGCGGTGAACAAGACCGAGCTCACCGACTCTCATCGGCAGATCACGATAGCTGTGAGGAGAGCTGCGGTAAACCATAACGCCACCCGGGCAGTTCATGGGTTTGACGCAGTAGGTATCTTCGTCGATGATTGTGGAGTACATGTTATCCTTATAGTGATCCCAGTGACCGCTGGTCTCCCAAAGGTGGCGGTTCATGATCATCGGGGTCTGAACTTCAACATAGTCTTCTCTGGTGTGAATGTCGCGCCAATACTCAATGAGAGAGTTCTTAAGCTGCATACCTTTGGGAAGGAAAAAGGGGAAACCGGGAGCTTCATCGCAGAGCATGAACAGTCCCATCTCTTTGCCAATACGGCGATGGTCGCGTTTTTCTGCCTCTTCAAGCAGTTTCAGGTAATCTTCCAGCTCTTTCTGAGAGGAGAAGGCGATACCTTTGATGCGGGTGAGCATCTTGTTGTTTTTGTCATTTTTCCAGTATGCACCGGACTGCCCCATAACCTTGAAAGCTTTGAGTGCCTTGGTGTAACTGAGGTGAGGTCCTACGCACATATCAATATAATCGCCCTGCTGATAGAAACTGATCTGAGCATCGGGATCCAGGTCGCCGATGTGCTCAACCTTATAGATTTCTCCGCGACTTTCCATAAGAGCAATCGCCTCATCGCGAGGGAGAATATACGGTTTGATGGGCAGATTTTCTTTGACGATCTTGCGCATCTCCTGCTCGATATTCTGCAAATCTTCATCGGAAAGCTTGGTTTCGCCGAGGTCAACGTCGTAGTAGAAGCCCTTTTCATTGGCGGGACCATATGCAAACTTTGCATGAGGATAGAGACGCTGGATAGCCTGGGCCATAATGTGAGCTGCTGTGTGGCGTATAACGTGCAGCTCTTCTTCTGCGGGACATTCGGCAGCGGTGCCGTTGTTGTACATGACTTTCATAAGAAAACTCCGTTCTGTAAAAAATAATTGACAAGTAAAAATAAAACACCCTTGAAGACATGACAGGCACATCTTCAAGGGTGCATAAGAAACTTAAACACGGTTCCACCTTGACATTTCACTCAGGTTCCAATAAACCTTAACCTTTAACGCAGGGATACGGCAATGCTTACTTTTAGTTCGGCATGGCAGCTCAGGAGCGGTTTTCATCTTCGTTTTCCACAAGGAACTTCCACCAACTGTTCCTCTCTCTGCGTGTTCTGCGGAGATTACTCTTTCCTTCACAGCTTTTCTTTTTTTATCATTATAACAGCAAAAAAACATTGTGTCAAGAGAAAAAACAGGGATTTTGAGAAGGTAAAGGATTTTTTCAAAAACTGCTCGCTGTAAATGCAGGAAGGATAGAGCGGGCTGTATATCCGTTTTGATTTCATGAAATATAAGGGGAAGAAAGAATCAGAGTGTATGCAGAAAGAGTGGATCCGAACACATGGATATAACATATTCGTCCGGGAAGAAAGAGAGAACGGAAACAGAAAATATGTAAATGAAATTGTTTTTTATAAATGAAAGTATTGCAGAAAACAGAAATCGTGTCAAAGGGGGAAAACAACCGTTGTTTTGAGGTGTCTTTTCTGAATGATTGGATGTATATTGACGAAACGGCATTTTTTTGATAAAATTATAAAATGGGTTAGATTATATAGTAGGGTAAATTATCAGGAGGGACGACATGGCAACGAATAAAAACAAGCTTTCGATCCGGTGGTTTTATCTGGTTGCAGGAACCGCTTCCATGCTTTTTGCGGGTATCATTTATGCATGGTCGATATTAAAGACACCGTTGGCGGAAGCATTTGGCTGGGAGGTATCGCAGCTGGCATTGAATTTTACACTGACAATGTGTTTTTTCTGTATAGGTGGTTTTTTGGGAAGTCTTCTCGTAAAGAAAATCAATATTTCCATTGTTATTGCTGCAGCAGGAGTTTTGGCTGGTTTAGGGTTTGTTTTGACATCAATGATCTCCGGCAATGTGATTGTTCTGTATATTACATATGCACTTTTAGCGGGGCTGGGAATCGGTATTGCTTACAACGTCATTATCTCCTGTGTTAATGCTTGGTTTCCGGATAAGCGAGGTTTATCTTCCGGCTGTTTATTGATGGGGTTCGGTGTCAGTACACTTTTGTTTGGCAGCCTTTTTGATAAGATGTTTGCTGCGGAAGGAATTGGTTGGCGAAAGGCTTTTGTTATTTTCGGGATTGTAATTGCAATTGTTTTGATCGTTGCAGGAGTGATTATCAAAAAACCCGGAAAAGATGTGCTTTTTCCGGAAGTGAAGAAAAAAACTACAGCCCGAAAAGAAAATTTTGAAGTGAAAGATTATACCACAGGCGAGATGGTACGCCGTTTCAGTTTCTGGCGTGCGTTTATTTGTCTGGTGTTTCTTGTGGCGGTGGGCAATTCGGTAATCAGTTTTGCACGTGATCTGGCAGTTTCGATTGGTGCATCGGCAGCACTTGCGACCACATTGGTGGGCATACTGTCTGTTTGCAACGGTCTGGGACGAATCATTACCGGTGCGGTGTTTGACAGTTATGGGCGCCGTATTACGATGCTTGGATCCAATTTAATAACAATTGTTGCAGCAGGAATGATACTGGTTGCAGTGCTGACAAATTCACTGCCCCTGGGAGTGGTGGGGCTTTGCCTGACCGGAATTTCTTACGGTTCTGCTCCGACTGTTTGCTCGGCCTTTACCTCTGCCTTTTACGGACAAAAATATTTTGCAACTAACTACAGTGTAGTCAACTTTACTTTAATGGCAGCTTCGTTTATTGCAACTGCCTGCAGCAGTTTGCTTACTTTTTCCGGTTCTTACATAGCACCGTTTGTATTACTGCTGGCTCTGTCCGGTGCGGCACTTGTTCTTAATTTCAGCATTCGCCGTCCATGATAAAATGAAAAAATCAAGGAGAACTGCCGGTTTCATTTTCGGCGGTTTTCTTTTTGAGCGAAAATCGGAGGTGCTTGTCAAGCGGCTTGGTGTATGCTATAATGGATAAACGAAAAAGTGATTTTGAAAAGAATATGGAGTCGTAATGAGAAGAGTTTTTGAAATGCTTAAAATATCTGAGAGAAAACAGCTGATCGGCAACAACATAATAATATTGATCGGAAGTGCTGTTCTCTCATTCGGGCTTTATAATATCCATGAACTTTCGGGTGTAACAGAGGGCGGAATATTAGGTCTTACTCTTTTTTTTCGGCATTGGTTGAATATTTCACCGGCAGTGTCCGGTTTTGTCCTCAATGGAATCTGCTATGTTATAGGTTGGCGGGTATTGGGTAAAAAATTTATAGGATATTCAATTGTGGCAGGCGGGGGATTTTCACTGTTTTATGCCATCTGTGAGCAGTTTGAACCCCTTTGGCCGCAGATAGCAGAGATGCCTTTGGTGGCCTCGCTGGCAGGTGCTGTTTTTGTAGGTGTTGGCGCGGGTTTATGTGTTCGTGCGGGAGGGGCACCCAGTGGGGATGATGCGTTAGCTATGAGTATCTGTAAAGCGGCAAAATGGGATATCCGATGGGCATATCTGATAACAGATCTGACAGTGCTGGCGCTTTCAGCTACATACATAGACTGGAAGAGACTTTTACTGTCGCTGCTTACCGTGGTGCTTTCCGGACAGATTGTAGGTTGGGTGCAGAATATAACATTCAAAAAGAAGAAAGAAATTTAATCTGGCCGGAAAAATAATATAGTAGGTTGTAAAAAGAAACTGCCGTTGAGAGAAATCTCTTATCGGCAGTTTTGTAATGTTTGAATATAATATTTTACCCAAGCATGGTTTCGGCGAGAGAATAGGCGAACAGTCGGTTCATTTCGCGGGTAGGATGGTTGATCTTATTGGAAAGCAGCTCCGTGATATCGATGCCGCTTTCACTGAGTTTTTTCCATTTGGCATAACAATCACAAACAGGAATATTGTTTTTACGGCAAAGCTCACGGGCAGCATCCAGATAGAGATCAAGGATACCGTCATTCTGCACCTTGGCAGCATTTTGGGCAATGCTGATTTCCTGTTCATCTTTGAGGTGACAGCTGATACCGGTGCACATCATATTGGGAGTAAGGAAGATGATTTCGATATTCTCTTCCTTCAGGCGCAAAAATATTTTTTCGAGAGATTCGGTGTAAAGATCAAGTTTTTCCGGGCCGCCGCAGGAATCATTGAGACCGAAACAGACAACAGTGAGATCCGGATGGTGTGAGATAACATCGCGTTCCAAGCGCTCTAACCCGTGAGGGGCATTGCTGCCGCTGATGCCTGCATTAACAATGTTGATGGGGACACTGGGGTAAAGAACAGCGAGGATCTGGGCAAGATAGTTGTGATAGGCAGCGTTTTTATCAAAGAAAGTTTCAATATTGCCATCGGATTTTTTATAAATCTCAAAACATCCCTGTGTCACACTGTCACCAAGAAAAGCGATGGTGACGGGAGGAGCATTCCAGTTATCGGCCGCTTTGGCAGCCAGTTTTTTGACAATTTCCATAAAGGTTTCTCCTTTGTGTAAAGCAAAATATCAAGAGGCGAACCCCGGTTTGACATGGGATTCGCCTGATTATTGGTAGGGTTATTCGGGTTTTCTTTCCAACTTGAGGGGATAGTCACCGAGATGCTTAACCTTAAAGCCATTGGCTTTGTATTCTTCATAGTCAAAGGCTTCCAACTCATCAATGGCAAGCTTGTGGAACTCGTAGAAGTTATGCCACCATTCGTAACCGGTACCGAGCTCTGCACCGAGATAGGCCTCTGCAATGTCGATAGCCATGGCGGGAGCGACATAGAAGGCGCCCATAGCCAGAACATTGACGCCGTTTCCGGTAATAGCACGAAGAGCAGCGGGAACACTTTCAACAACGCCGGCATGAACATGAGGGCATTTGCTGGCTGCAATATGAATACCCATTCCGGTGCCGCAGAAGATCAAAGCACGTTCAAATTCACCCTCAGCAATCAGGGAACCTACACGAAGACCAACGCGGTGGAACATCAGATCGGTATCGTCATCATCGAGAGAGCGGACACCAACATCTGTGATTTCCCAACCCTTACTTTTCAGGTGGGCAACAACGTGTTCTTTCAGAGGAAATCCGGCAAAGTCAGCGCCGACAAGAAGCTGCTTATTTTTGATTGTTTTCATAAAATCAACCATCCTTTGATTTGAATTTGAGAAGTGGTAGATAGGTTGAGTCAATTATAACAAAAATATTTTTTAAATTCAAGAGAAAGAAGGCAGTAATATTATTATGTTTTTGCATGAATAACTAAGATATCATATCGTAATAGAAAAAGTTGAAGTAGAGGAATAAAGAATAGGAGGAAAGAGACGAGAAACAGGATATTGGTAGGATTAGAAAATTTATGTTGAGCGGGGTTGACAGGGAGAAGAACAAAAGATATAATAAAGAGTAAGATAGTATAGTTTCATAAAATAAAAGAATGCCGCCGAGGCGGTTTTAAAAATGTGTTGAGTTAGTTTTTGCTAACTCTAAAAAGGAAGGGGTATTTCGTGCAGCAATTTACAGTAACGGGGATGAGTTGTGCCGCCTGCAGTGCCAGGGTGGAAAAGGCGGTATCCCAGGTTTCGGGAGTAGAATCCTGTTCAGTCAGTCTGCTCACCAACTCTATGGGAGTTGAAGGCGAAGCGGATGTGCAGGAAATTATAAAAGCGGTAAAGAATGCGGGGTATGGTGCAGAGGTAAAGGGATCTGTTTCAACAGCGGTGAAAAACGGTGCAGGTACGGATAGCGAAGATCCGCTTGCGGACAGAGAAACCCCTGTTTTGAAGAAGAGATTGTTTTGGTCTCTGGGTTTTTTGATTGTTCTGATGTATGTTTCGATGGGACATACCATGTGGAAGGCCCCATTGCCAACATTTTTTGAAGGAAATCCGGTAGCTGTAGCACTGGTGCAGCTGCTTCTGTCGGCAGTGGTAATTGTTATTAACCAAAAGTTCTTTATCAATGGAGTCAAAGGGGTTTTGCATAAATCACCAAATATGGATACCCTGGTTGCGTTGGGCAGCGGAGCATCCTTGATATACAGCATCTATTCTCTGTTTGCTATGACAGAGGCGCAGACCAATGGAGAAATGGAGAAAGCACTGCATCACCTGCATGACCTCTATTTTGAATCTGCTGCTATGATTCTGGTATTGATAACCGTGGGAAAAATGCTGGAAGCACACTCCAAAGGGAAAACAACCAGTGCGCTGAAGGGGCTGATGAAGCTTGCTCCCAAAACGGCGACGGTAATCAGAAACAGTGAAGAGATAAACATACCGGTTGAACAGGTGAGAGTTGACGATATTTTTGCTGTTCGTCCTGGAGAAAGTATTCCCGTGGATGGTGTGGTTATAGAAGGGGAAAGTGCAGTCAATGAAGCGGCATTGACGGGAGAAAGTATTCCGGTAGACAAAACAATCGGCGATCCTGTATCTGTGGCAACGATTAACCAGTCCGGTTATATCCGGTGTCGTGCTACCCGTGTAGGAGAAGATACCACCCTTTCACAGATTATTAAAATGGTGAGTGATGCTGCAGCAACCAAAGCTCCCATTGCAAAAATTGCAGATAAAGTATCGGGGGTTTTCGTGCCAATCGTTATTTCGATTGCCGTGATAACACTGGCGGTGTGGCTGATGGTTGGGGAGAGTGTTGGATATTCTCTGGCGAGGGCGATTTCGGTGCTTGTGATCAGCTGCCCCTGTGCGCTGGGGCTGGCGACACCGGTGGCAATTATGGTAGGCAATGGAATGGGAGCCAAAAACGGCGTACTCTTTAAAAATGCAGCTGCGTTGGAGGAGACGGGAAAAGCGCAGATTGTTGTGCTGGATAAGACCGGAACCATTACCGAAGGCGCACCTAAAGTAACCGATTTGTTTCCGACTGAAGGGATTGCCGAAGAAGAACTGACAGTATTGGCATATGCTATTGAGAAAAAGAGTGAACATCCACTGGCTAAGGCCATTTTACAATATGCTGAAGAAAAAAGAATAACCGCGGATGAGGTTACCGATTTTAAAGTGCTTCCCGGCAATGGTTTGAAGGCAAAATTGCAGGAGAAGACAGTGAGTGGAGGAAATCTCAAATTTATAAAAACGCAGGCTAAAGTTCCGGAAGAGATGGAAAAGGCTGCCAGAAATCTTGCGAAACAGGGAAAAACACCGCTGTTTTTCAGTATGGAAGGCAAGCTGATCGGTATCATTGCTGTTGCTGATGTAGTAAAGGAAGACAGTGCCAAAGCGGTTAAAGAACTGCAGAAAATGGGAATCCGTGTGGTTATGCTCACGGGGGACAATGTGCGTACAGCGAAAGCAATTGGAGCGCAGGTAGGTGTGGATGAAGTAATTGCAGGTGTACTACCGGACGGAAAAGAAAAGGTGGTAGCGGAGCTTTGTCAAAAAGGCAGGACGATCATGGTGGGCGATGGTATTAACGATGCGCCGGCTCTGACACGGGCCGATATCGGAGTTGCCATCGGTGCCGGTTCGGATATTGCCATTGATGCCGCAGATATCGTGCTGATGAAAAGCAGCCTATCGGATATTCCCGCAGCGATTCGTCTCAGCCGCAGAACGCTAAAGGGAATCCACCAGAATCTGTTCTGGGCCTTTTTCTATAATGTCATCTGCATTCCCTTGGCAGCGGGTGTATTTATTCCGCTGGGGATCATGATCAGTCCTATGTTTGGGGCAGCGGCAATGAGTCTTTCCAGTTTTTGTGTTGTTACAAACGCACTGCGTTTGAATTGGTTTGATATGTACAATTCTGAAAAAGACAAAAAAATCAAACCGCTTGATGAGCCGATAGAAATAACCGGCGAAAGTGATGATGAAAAAGAGAAGGAGAATGAAGCAATGAAAAAGACAATGAGAATTGAAGGTATGATGTGCGGTCACTGTGAAGCAAGGGTCAAAAAGACACTGGAAGCGATTGCCGAGGTGGAATCTGCAGAGGTCAGCCACAAGAATGGAACAGCAATCGTGTCTCTCAAGGTTGCCATTGCCGATGAAGTGCTGAAGAACGCAGTGGAAGCACAGGATTATACCGTTATTGCGATTGAATAAGAAAATGTAAAAGTACCCTGCCGGAACAGCAGGGTACTTTTTGTATGAGAGGAAGAATATACTGTTTACTTTTATGCTGATGTTTAGTATAATGAAAACAGTTTTATTGAGGAGTTGAAAAAATAGGGGGAATAACGGTGACGAACATACCGTGCATGAAAAGAAATATTCATCCGCTGCCGGAGAAAATCTCGTGGTTTGATGGAAGTTTGATCCTGCAGGGAGAGGTTATCCTGCGAGTGGGAAAGGGTTTGGAAGATGATGCTGTCGCAGCAATGTTCGAAACGCTGTTTGGCAGTTTTACAAGTGAAACAGTAACGTTGAAAATCCGGAGAGATCCGGTGCTGCCACTGTTTTGTGCAGCAATAGGAGAAATAGTTCCCTGCATTCCGGGAGAAGAGTGGTGCTATGGAATCCGTGTGGATGAACAAGGGGCAGCATTGGAGGCGCGGGATATGGTTGGCCTGCGTTATGCATGGTATACCTTCCTGCAGCTGCTTCAGCGGACCGGAGAGGAAAAAACAGAGGGGTTTGCCTTGCCGCATTGTGACATTCGGGATCGTCCTGCCATGAAGTTTCGCGGAATCCATCTTTGCCTATTTCCGGAAACGCCGCCGGATATGATAGAAAAAGCACTTACCATAGCAGCGTTTGCAAAATATAATTATGTGGTGTTCGAGTCTTTTGGCGGACTTGAGATGGAAACGATACGGTCATGGAAAGATGTATACTGCAGCAAAGTCGTGATATCCCCCATCCTGGAAAAGGCACGGGTCATGGGAATGGAGATCATTCCGATGATCAACAGTCTGGGGCATGCAACTTTTTCATGTGATGTCATTGGAAAAAACATGACTTTGGAATGTAATCCTCATCTGCTTCCCTATCTGGAACCGTATGAGTATGACTGGTGTATTTCTAACCCGGCTACGGTGAAGCTGCTCAAGGCCGCCCGTGCAGAGATGTACGAAATTTGCGGCAGTGGAGAATATTTTCATATGGGTGGAGATGAATCTTATTTTCTGGCCACCTGTGACCGATGTGCGGCGCAGCCGTTTCTGCCGCTGGTAACCAACTATCTTAACAATATGTGTGAAGAGATTTGTTCAGAGGGGCGCAGGCCGATTATGTGGTCGGATATGTTGCTGAACAGAGAGGAGTGGGAATGTGAACCGGATGAAGCTGTTTATGCCAACTCCTCACAGGAGCGTCCGACACATCTGATTCTGCCGGAATTGGATCGCCGTTTTGTGATTGCAGACTGGCAGTATGATCTGGTGCATGGCAAAGAAGAGACAGGGGCCTATTTCAAGTCGCAGGGCTTTGATACAATTCTCTGTCCATGGAAACGTCCGGGAAACGTGGAGACACTGGCCAAAGCAGCAAAGAAAGATAAGTTGGAGGGCGTTATGCTTACCACATGGTCACGCCTGAGGGATATGTTCCATACCATTGTTCCCACGGCGTCTTTGATGTGGAACAGCAATCAGCCATCCTTTATACAGCCCACCATCATAACCACGCATCTGTGCAGAAAGCTTTGTCCTTCGGGAGGAGAGTTTTTAAAATCCGGATGGGCCAATGAACGGGCTCTGTTGGACTAAGAATGAAACAGCCGATGACCTCTGTTATTACAGGGGTCATGCTTTTATGAAGGCTGAGTGGCCGGATTATGGTTGATGGAAAAGCGGTTTTCATGGGAGAAAAGAAAAAGCGAAGGAGGAGTAGAGGTTTTTTTCGATAAACAAACAGTTTTTGCTTGCAATGTGATAGAAAAGAAGTATAATGGATATAGAGCAAAACAATGGTGGGAGGATATAATTATGTATTTGAGCAATGAACATAAAGTCTGGCTTGCCACAGGCGGCGAAAAGATATATCTTGAACCTTCTATGGCCAACCGTCATGGACTTATTGCGGGTGCTACAGGTACCGGTAAAACAGTAACACTGAAGGTGTTGGCCGAGTCCTTCAGCGATATGGGGGTTCCGGTGTTTGTAGCGGATATCAAGGGAGACCTCAGCGGCATGTGTGCTGCCGGTTCTGAAAATAAGCATATCCGCCGCAGTATAGACAATATGGGAATTGAGAATTTTACATATACCCCTTATCCGGTGGAATTTTGGGATGTCTACGGTAAACAGGGTCTGCCCGTGCGTACTACCATCTCCGAAATGGGACCGGAACTGCTGTCACGGTTGCTGGGACTCAATGATACCCAGAGTGGAATCCTGCGTATTGTGTTCCGTATTGCGGATGAAAAAGGCCTTCTTCTTATTGATCTTAAAGATCTACGCAGCATGGTGCAGTATGTGGGAGACAATGCCAAAGAGTACAAGCTGACTTACGGAAACATTGCTCCGCAGTCAGTGGGTGCCATTCAGCGGGCACTGCTGGCACTGGAAGATGAGGGCGGCGATATCTTCTTCGGAGAACCGGAGCTGGAGCTCTCAGACTGGGTAAACTGGGCAGCGGACGGGCGCGGTGTCATGAATATTCTGGAATGTCAGGAATTGTTCCAACATCCGCTGCTCTATGGAACCTTCTTGCTGTGGATGCTTTCGGAAATATATGAGATGATGCCGGAGGCGGGTGACCTTGAAAAACCCAAACTTGCCTTTTTCTTTGATGAGGCACACCTGCTTTTTAATGATGCGCCCAAGGCATTGATCGAAAAGGTGGAACAGGTAGTTCGACTTATCCGTTCCAAGGGTGTCAGCGTATGGTTTATTACACAGAATCCTGCCGATATTCCCGACAGCGTGCTGGGACAGATCGGTAACAGAGTGCAGCATGCGCTCCGTGCCTATACACCCAATGATCAGAAAGCACTGCGTGCAGCGGCGAATTCTTTCCGTACCAATCCCAATTTTAAAACGGAGGAAGCAATTCAGGCTCTCGGTGTAGGCGAAGCATTGGTATCGGTGCTGGATGAGGAAGGTGTTCCCACTATTGTAGAGAGAGCCAATATTCTGCCGCCCCGAAGCAGCATGAAGGCTGTCGATGGAAAAGAGATCCAAGCGGTTGTACTTGCAAGTGAACTGCACGATAAATATGCGAAAGAAGAGGATCGTGAATCGGCTTTTGAAATGCTGCAGGAGCAGTATGAAGAGCAGGAAAAGGCAGAGCAAAAAGCAAAAGAAGAAGAGGAAAAAGCCAAAGCTAAGGCGCAAAAGGAGAAGGAAAAGGCTGCTAAGAAGAAAACAACCAGGAAAAAAAGCAGCGCTTTTGAAAAAGCAATCAACTCTACCGCCAACACCATTGGTCGTGAGGTGGGAAAGAAACTGGTACGCGGATTGTTTAATACACTGCTCAAATAAAATAAGTCAGAATAGAAAACAAGCGGCATTCTCGTGTTGAGAGTGCCGCTTGTTTTTACAATAAGAAACGAAGAGGGAAAGGGAAGCTGTTTCCTGTTGGAAGCATAGCTTACTATTCCAACGGCGTGTTTACGGTACCAATAAAAAGAAGAGAATTGTCGGAACCCGTGATGGCAAAGAGGAAGGGGCGGTTCAGGACAAAATCAATCTCATCAGCGACAAGAGCACCGCCGGCTTCAGCAATAAGTGTGGTGTATGCGGCTGCGGTGCATCCTTCTTCATCAATGGATACACGAGCCGCATGACGAGCCTGAGAAAGATAGATCTCTTCTATATCCTGTGTGAGAGGAGAAAAGTCCGATACGGTATAATCAAAAACATCGGTGATACCAAGCGAGAGCAACGTGTCAATGAGATCGATATCCGAGGAAACATCGAATTTGGGAACGGAAAGATTGACCAAAAGCTTCTGTGAAGAAACACCTTTGGCGGTATGATCTGTGGTGAACATAGTGAGAAGCTTGGGATTGCGGATTACCTGCGCGGGAGAAACACCTTCATCAGGAAGAATCAGCCACATGTTTCCTGTGTAGGCAAGAGCGTGGGAAACAGCTGAAAAGTTTTCACCGTCAAAAAATGTTTTGATATTGGTCTGGTGCATGAAGTCACAGGTGATATCGCCGTTTGGAGTGTGGAAAACAGCTTCGGAAGTAACTTTTGGGGAGAAAGCATCTTCCCAGCTTGCCTGAAAATATATGCAGGAAACAAGAGCCATAACCGTATCGGGATCGAGTGATAGTCCGGCGGCTTCTTTGGTCAGCAGATCACCAGTATGGGTATTGATCCAATCCCTCAGAGCAGTATCCATCTCATCTGACCCCGGTTCTCCGGCAAATGATGAGGTGTAATAGTGACTTGCAAGCTTTTCTAATGTAGTTCGGTCATATTTTATGGCATCGTCCAGCCAGATAGAGTTGGAAAGAAGACTGGTGGTGTGGCCGTCGAAAATATAATTGGCATGCCAGACATTGGAAACGGTTTGGCAGAGTGTGTGAAGAGAGGATTCACCAAGCACATCAAGAATCTGCCGGCGGCTTTCTCCTTCGGTCACCTCGGAGAGCATACTCAATGCGAGATAGAGATTGAGCGGAGAGCATACGCGGTTTTCGTTATTGGAAGAGGTGAGAAGGGGAGGGAGGACGGTGGAATAAAAGTGATTCAGATTGGTATTTTGCGGAGGAGAATCGGAGAGGCGCCGATGGTAATCGGAACTCCAGGGTTCCAAGGCCTTCTGATAACGCGCATCGTCCAGATAACCTGTTTCCGGGTCGATATAGTCGTTGATGTCGGGATATTGTGCACGGGTGGGATAGACAGCCTGGGTGATGGCAAGAGGGGAGTCAAAAAGGATATTGCCATCAGAGGGGGGAATATCGGGCTGTGTACGGTGGGAAAATAAAAAGATGGATCCAAAAACAAGCAGTGCACAGGCAGCAACAGAGGCAAGGGATATAATCAGTTTAAAGGGGCGTTTTTTTCTGTATTGATCGGCGGCAGCAGTCATTTCATTATCGATGGCACCGATGGCATCCATCAGGTTATCCGGCTTCATAAGAGAAAGCCCTCCTTTTTAAGATGTGTTTTAAGGCCGCTGCGAAGACGAAAAAGTAAGCTTTTTACAGCGGACTGGGTCATGCCGCAGGAGGCGGCAATATCGGAGAGGGGATCAAGAAAGAAATATCTCATAAGAAATACGTTGCGATCCCGTTCAGAAAGGGTGCGAAGATAGGATTCGATGGTACCGGTGAGCAGAGAGAGTTCCACGGCAGATTCAGGAGTGTCATTGCCGGAAACACATTCGTTCAGCTCTTCCAGAGAGAGGGAATATTCGGTTATGCGGCGTTTGGAAGCGTTTTTGCGGCGGAAAAGATCGATGGAAAGCTCCCGTGTGATTTTTGCGAGATAGCCGCGCAGGATCTGAGGACGATGTGGGGGAATGGAGTTCCATACCCTCAGGTAAGTATCATTGACAGCTTCGGCGCTGTCGGAAGGATCATTTAAAATATTGAAAGATATTTTTTTCAGATATCGTCCGTATTTTTTATCTGTTTCAGATACTGCGTTTTCGCTGCGATTCCAGTATAACTGTACAATGGAACTGTCATCCATGAAAAAACCTCCTTGTCGTTGTAAGACGTCTTCATGAATAGATACCGTAAAAAAAGTAAAAAAGTTTTGTGCCGCAAGAAAATTATAACATAATGATTGGAAAAGGAAAAGAAACACAAAAAGAATGTACATCGCTCTTGTAGCTGTACATTCTTTTTGTGTTTATATGGTTTGAAGCAGTTTGGATCGAAAAGGTGTTTTTGACAGACAGGAGGTGTGTTTGGAAGATAGCTGAAAGGGGGCTTGGTATGAGGAGGCTTTCAGGATACGTTCCAGTTCATCGGAAATAGTATTCCGCCAAAAATCTGAGTTGTTATAGAAAAGGCTGACAGCGGCTACGGTATAACCGTTGAAATATTTACCTCCCACCGTGAGATAGTTTTTCTTTATCAGAGGAATGATTGTTTCAAGACAGGAGATATCGTCCGAAAATTGCATCAAAGTACCGTCATATCCCATCCAGCCAAACCAATTGTGCAGATCAGGGCGGCGCTCCCAGCGCATGACAGCGGCAATGAATTCTGCGGAAATGTGTTGCTCAGCGCAGATGCGAATCACATCTTCAGCCAGATGACGGGATTCGGGGTGCATATATTCTTTCAATATTTCCGCATCGAGATTGCTTACTGTTCTCAAGTCATAATCAGAGGCCATTGCGGTGATATTCATGGAAAAGAAAAGTAAAGCAGAGAGTGTAAGAAGTAAAAATTTTTTCATGTTTCTGTAAAAGAGCGAACGGATATCCGATATGCGCTCTTTGGAATCCGCCTTTCTGTTGATTTTAAAGTGCCGTGAGTGATGATAGTATTGTCAGAAACAGGAAAAATATACAGGATATTTTGGAGAGACAGAAAACAATCCGCAAAATGAAAAAAATGATGTGTTTTCCAAAGAAATAATTCAAAAAACGCTTTTATTTTAATTGATTTGGTGGTATAATATTTATCAATAGTATGCTTATTGACAGATGATTATCTTTTTTTCATATTTTATTGAGGATGAAAGACTTTTGGAATGTGGCAAGAGAGTCTGAAAGTCTTGGTTATTCGCGCATAAATGCATAGGTGCATGAATTGAATGAAGGGGAGTTTTGGTTGGAAAAGTATGTGGTTGAAGGCGGAGCACGTTTGTGCGGCACCGTCGAAATAAGTGGGGCAAAGAATGCAGCACTGGCTATTCTTGCAGCAACAATTCTTGCGGAAGAGCCATGCATAATTGAAAATATACCGAATATAAACGATACTTCTGTTTCACTTAAAATCCTGAAGGATATGGGTGCAACGGTAAGACTTCTTGATAAAAATACAGTTTATGTGGATGCCTCTGTGCTGACCAGTCCGATGGTTCCATATGAGCATGCCAAGAGAATGAGAGCTTCTTATTATTATTTGGGATCTCTGCTCGGAAGATACCATAAGGCAGATGTTTCCATGCCGGGCGGATGTAATCTGGGTGTTCGTCCCATTGATCAGCATATCAAAGGCTTCAGAGCGTTGGGATGCACAGTGGATATTGTACAGGGCGGTATCATCAGTGCAAGAGCGCAGGAGCTGGTTGGAAGTCATATCTATTTTGAAATATCTTCCGTTGGCGCAACCATCAATGTGATGCTTGCGGCTGTAAAGGCGGAGGGTGTTACCATTCTTGAAAATGTTGCCAAGGAGCCTCATGTGGTGGATTTGGCAAACTTCCTCAACTCAATGGGTGCTGATATCCGCGGCGCGGGTACCGATGTAATAAAGATCCATGGAGTTAAACACTTGGGAGGAACCAACTATACAATTATCCCCGATCAAATTGAGGCGGGTACTTTTATGGTTGCTGCAGCAGCAACCGGTGGAGATGTACTGGTATCCAACGTGATTCCAAAGCATCTGGAATCCATATCGGAGAAATTGATAAAGGCAGGTGCCGTGGTTGAAGAATATGACGATGCGGTCAGAGTTTACCGGCACGGTCCCATCAATAAAATAACACTCAAAACGCTGCCTCATCCCGGATTTCCCACAGATATGCAGCCCCAGATGGTGGCCATGCTGTGTGCAGCCGAGGGAACCAGCGTAATTACGGAAAGTGTATTTGAAAACAACCGTTTTAAATATGTGGACGAGCTCAGTAGAATGGGCGCACACATACAGGTGGATGGAAAAATTGCCGTTGTGGAAGGGGTTCCCAAGTTGACAGGAGCACCTGTAAAAGCAACCGATCTTCGTGCAGGGGCCGCTATGGTGATTGCGGGCCTGATGGCAGAAGGTGTAACCGAGATTGAAGATATTTATCACATTGAGCGCGGTTATGAGGATTTTCTGGACAAGCTGAAAATGCTTGGCGCAGATGTAAAATACATCTGTAAGCCGGATTTGGATATGCCGGAGGCGCTTTAAAAAAGTAAAATTGTTTTGAAATCATGGAGGAGGATGAGTGAATACTTATCGTCTTCCATGATTTTGTAAGAAGGATATTGTTGTGCGGAAAACTGCATTTGGAAAAGGTGAAAGAAAAGACGGATGGCGAGATTTGTCACATTATACAGCGGGAGCAGTGGGAATTCAGTCTATGTAGGCGGCCGGGACGAAGGCATTCTGGTGGATATCGGTGTGAGCTGCCGCAAAACAATGAAAGCATTGGATGAATCGGGAATAGATGTGGATTCCATCAAAGCAATTTTTATAACCCATGAGCATAGTGACCATATAAGCGGGTTACAGGTGTTTCTCTCCAAGCACAAAGTGCCGGTATATGCCGCGCCGGAGGTGGCAAATTATCTTGCCGATTCGGGAAAATTGCCTGCTGATACGCAGCTGCGGTGTGTGGAAGCATCACCGGTATGTGTTGCAGGGATGATGCTGGAAAGTTTTGATACACCACATGACAGTCTGCACAGTATAGGTTTTAAGGTACATACGTCGGACGGAAGAAAGATAGGAATAGCTACAGACTTGGGGCATCTTCCGGACAGAATTATGAATATTCTTTATGGATGCGATTTGGTTATGATCGAATCCAACTATGACCCTGAAATGCTGGAATACGGACCGTATCCCTATGTGCTGAAGAGGAGAATTTTCGGGAGAACCGGCCATCTCTCCAACCACGAATGTGCGGTAGCTCTGCCCTCTCTGATTGCTGCAGGGACAACGAGACTGGTGTTGGCACATCTGAGCAAAGAAAACAACACGCCCGAGGTGGCAAGGGCTGCGGCATATTCTTCGCTTTGTGCGGGTGGATTTAAAGAAGGCAGCGATTATCTTCTGGATGTGGCCCCCAGATTCAGTGCAGGAAATATGATGGTTTTTTAGGGGGAAGACAGTTGCTGACAGTCAATGTGATATGTGTTGGAAAACTTAAGGAAAAATGGCTCAGGGAAGGCTGCGCAGAATACAGCAAACGCATGGGCGGATACTGTAAACTTAATGTGATTGAACTGGATGAAAAAAAGCTGCCCGATAATCCCTCTGCGGCGCAGATTACTGCGGCGCTGGACGCGGAAGGAACAGCAATTCTTTCAGCAGCAGAAGGCTCCTACATTATAGCGATGTGTATTGAAGGGAGCAAGATTACCTCTCCGGGACTTTCGCAGAAGATAAGCAATGTGGCGCTGAACGGAACGAGCAGTATCAGTTTTGTAATCGGCAGTTCATTCGGATTGGCAGATAAAGTCAAAGCAGCAGCAAAGTTTAAAATGTCTCTGTCGGATATGACGTTTCCGCATCAGTTGGCAAGACTGCTTCTGCTGGAACAAATATACAGAGCTTTCCAGATATCTTCCGGGGGAAAATATCATAAATGATCCAATGAAAGCCGAAAAAAGAATATCTGCCGGAAGGAGTGATGTGTGTGGAGTATGCGGGAATGATGGTACTGGCCGCATTTTGTGCCTATTTTGTCAAGGGTATGTGCGGGTTTGCAAATACTATGGTGTTTGGCACCGTGATGTCATTCAAGACAGATAACATAAACATAACACCGGTGGAATTGCTGGTGAATTATCCGTCCAATATTATTATTGCCTATAAAGAACGCAAAAAATTAAATATCCGTGCGCTGATCATTTTGTCTGCCTGTATCGTGGTCGGAAATATTCCTGGGGTATTTTTTCTCAAAATCGGAGATGCAGGACTGATTAAATTTCTTTTTGGCATAGTTATTGCAGCAATCGGCGTACAGCTGTTGCTTTCTGGAAACAAAGCGAATGAAAAGAAGCCCAAACTTCCTGTCATTATGCTGATCGGTATGATATCAGGTTTGATATGCGGTGTTTTTGGAATTGGTGCACTGATGGTTGTTTGTGTAAGAAGTATGACAGAGGATACCGGTGCCCTGCGCGGAACCCATAACGCCATTTTTGCGGTGGAGGGACTTTTCCGAATTATCGTCTATTCCATAACGGGAATCATCACTCTCCAAACAGTGCAGCAAGCACTTTATCTGATTCCTGTTATGCTTATATCGCTTTATCTGGGAACCTTGGTATCCAAAAAAGTCAGTGAGAAAACCGCGAGGATGATTATTAATATTATGCTTATCTTTTCCGGTCTTTCCATCTGTGTAACAAATTTTGCGACTGTCCTGGCACTGGTAGGTTAAGCAGTGTGTTATAATAAAAAGGAGGAAGATCATGGTTTGTAATTGTGATGTCCTTGTTGTGGGAGCAGGCGTTGTCGGCTGTGCTGTGGCGAGAGAGCTTGCAAGATACAAGCTCAATGTAGCTGTTGCAGAAAAGAACAACGATCTCTTTGGAGGAACAAGTGCGAGAAATTCCGGTGTTTTGCATGCCGGTTTTAACAATACCCCGGGAACGCTGATGGCAAAGCTTTGCGTAGAAGGAAACGCCGGGTTTGACAAGGTGGCTGAGGAACTGGATATTCCGCTCAAACGCACCGGAAAAATTGTTGTGGGTTTTGATGAAGAAGACCGCAAGCGTTTAATTGCACTGAAGGAGCAGGGAGAGAAAAATGGAGTCCCAGGCCTCTCTATGATCGATCATGACGAGGTAAAGAAGCTGGCCCCCTGTGTGGAAGGTGAGTTTGCTCTTTTCTCTGCCTCAACAGCCATTCTGGATCCTTTCCAGTATGTTCTTGCGCTGGCAGAAAACGCAGTGAAAAACGGTGTGGAATTTTTCTTTTCTCATCCTGTTACGGCGATTGAAAAGCTGAGTGGCGAAGAGGCAAACTGGAGCGTCACCTTTGGGGAAGATACCATGCGCTGCCGTTGGATTGTAAATGCTGCCGGTCTGTTTGCCGATAAGATCTCCGATATGCTGGGGAAAACCGGATATACCATCTACCCCTGCCGCGGCGAGTATTTTATTCTTGACAAGAGATTGGGAGATATGCTTCCGCTGCCTGCATATCCGGTTCCCAACATCAGAACAGGCGGGTTGGGTATCCACCTGACCCCGACCAGCGACGGAAACGTTCTGATTGGTCCAAGTACCGAGTATATTGATGACAGAGGAGACTACTCTGCCACAAGGAAGACGATGGATATGCTGGTGGAGGACGGATCAAGAATATTCCCGCATATCAGACGTGAACACTACATAAGAAACTTCTCCGGTATCCGTCCCAAACTGACCGGACCGGATAAGGGCGGCTATAACGATTTTGTGATTGAACCTCTTGAAAATGCGGTCAATCTTGTTGGTATAGAATCTCCCGGACTGACAGCATCGGTGCCGATTGCACGTATGGTTGTCAATATGATTGGCGAAAAGGAAAAACTGGTGGAAAATCCCGATTTTGATCCCATCCGCCGTCGGTTTGCCACTTTCCATGATAAGGATACACAGACCCGTGCAGAGATGATCGAGAAAGATCCCAACTACGGTGAAATCATCTGCCGTTGTGAGACTATCACCAAAGCAGAAATTTTGAATGCCATCCGTGGACCGCTCGGTGCTAAGACGGTGACCGGCGTCAAATACCGCTGCCGTTCTACCATGGGGCGCTGTCAGGGAGGTTATTGTCAGACAAGAATAACCGAAATGCTGATGAGCGAACTGGGCTTAACAAGAGAAGAAGTTCTCTATGCCCAGGAAGGATCCAATATGTTTACAGGGAGGGTGATTGATGATGAAGATAACCAATAAACGTATCGTTATCATCGGCGCAGGTCCTGCCGGTCTTGCTGCTGCCATTGCTCTCTATGAGCGCGGAGAACGCGATATCGTTATGCTGGAAAGAGAGGCTGCACCCGGTGGTATTCTCCGCCAGTGTATCCACGATGGTTTTGGTCTTACAAGATTCGGGGAGTCTCTTTCCGGTCCCGAATATGCCGAAAGATTTATTGAAAAAGCAAAGCAGCTGAATATCGAAATTATAACCAATGCTACAGTTATTGAATTGAACGAAGATAAAACTGTGACTGCGGCAACGCCTAACGGGCTGCTTGTTTTCAAAGCACAGGCTGTTATTCTCTCCATGGGCTGCCGTGAGAGAACAAGAGGCGCACTGGCTATTCCGGGCAGACGTCCTGCCGGTGTATATACAGCCGGCGTAGCACAGGCCTATATCAACCTGAAAAACACGATGGTGGGTAAAGAGGCTGTTATTCTTGGTTCCGGTGATATCGGAATGATTATGGCGAGAAGACTGACGCTGGAAGGCGCCAAGGTGAAAGGCGTTTATGAAATTCAGTCTTATCCCAGCGGACTGCCGAGAAATGTTGAGCAGTGTCTTAACGATTATGGAATCCCGCTGTATCTCAGCCACACGGTGACAAAGATTAACGGAGAAAAAAGACTGGAATCTATTGTTGTCAGTGAAGTGGATGACAAGATGCGCCCCATTGAAGGAACAGAGCAGGAGATTACCTGCGATACATTAATTCTTTCTGTCGGTCTGATTCCGGAAAATGAGCTGACTCGTATGGCAGGAGCAGAGATTGATCCTCTTACTTCCGGTGCGGTGGTGGATGAGCGTCTGCAGACATCTGTCCCTGGAGTTTTTGCAGCAGGCAACGTGCTGCATGTGCATGATCTGGTTGATTTTGTGTCGCTGGAAGCAGAGGGGCTTGCCGATGCGGTGATCGAATCGCTGAACGGTACTTTGGAGAATGCCGAAATTCCCGTTACGGGAGATGGGGTAATCCAGCTGATACCGCAGAGAATAACTGGAAAGAAAGATGTTACCTTTGCGCTGCGTCCGAGAAGACCGGGAAGAAACGGTATGCTTAAAGTGATGCAGGGTGAACAGGTGTTGGCAAAGAAGAAGCTGCCCAAAGCGCTTCCTGCCGAGATGGAGCAGATTACCGTTAAGGCAGATAAATTTGTATCCTCAGAACCTGTAAAGGTGGTGCTTAGCTTTGAATAGGACTTATACCTGTATTATCTGTCCCATTGGCTGTGAAATTACAGCAGAGACAGAGGGATGCGAAATTAAAGCAATATCAGGAAACCGATGTGAGAAGGGTAAAAACTATGTCTGGCAGGAACTGACCTGTCCCATGAGAAATATTGCCACCTCCGTTAAGGTGAAAAACGGTGTTATGCCGTTGGCCAGTGTCAGACTTACTGCACCGATTCCCCGCGAGAAAATTGCCGAGGCAGTTGCAGAGATTCATAAGTGCAGCGTAACAGCACCTGTCCAAATAGGGCAGGTTGTGATCAGCAAACTGCTTGGTTACGATGCGGATGTTATTATCACCCGTTCCGTGGATATCAAAGAAGAATAAAGACAAAACTGTAAAAATGAGCGTCTGCCGATTGTTTTGGCAGACGCTCATCATTTATTGGGAAGGGTTAGTTTTTCTCTATCAACAGCACACAGCCGGTATTATGGGAGATGGGGAAGTGTATGTTTTCTTTTTGGCCGGCGACAAGGGACTCCGTTTCCCAGCTTTCGGTAACTGTCCAGCCGATAGCCAGAGAAAGTTTGGCTTGTGTCGGTTCCGGGAGATAGTTAATAACGACAAGCAGATGGCGGTTCTCATCCAGAATGTGCTCCGTTACGCAGATATGGCGGGAGTGAGAACGGGCTGTCTTTTGTAGAGAAACTCCTTCTGCTACCATACTGTAGAAGAGAGTATAATCTGGTGCATCGGGAGCAAAGATACCCGGGGATGATATCAGATTTTGTTCCAGAGAGAAGGTGAGGAAAAAAACTTTTCCCTTTCCGTAATCGTTTACGGTATAAACGGGTAGTCCGCCTTCATCAGAGGCCAGTACTCTGGCGGTAAGAGGAAGAGTGTTAAGGATGAAATGGCGGGAGATAGAATAGATTTCACCGGAAAATTGCAAAGTTTCCGATCCCTTTGCGCGGCAGCGGGTTTGAGACTGAAGCCCGGTGAATTCGGTGAAGGGGCAGAGCAGGCCGCCATCAGTGGAAAGATAGAGGGAGGCACCGTTTTTAACTTTTTGGAGCAGCTCATTCATCCGATGGTTGGAGACAGCGGCATCTCCGCAGAGATCGGGAAGAAAATACAATGGAGACTCCGGGATACCGTCTTCAATATAAGCAAAGGAAAGATCAAGACCGGCTTGTTTGGCAAGGGTAAAGGTCATATAGGCGGCTCCCCAGTTATCATTGTTGCGGGAGAGAAGACAGACACCATCCAAAATACGCGGCGGCAGAGGAAGATGAGGAAAATCTTTCAGAAAAGCAGCAAACCGGCTCATGGTATGTACAACCGGTTTTGCTTCTCCGTTCTGACGGAATAGTCCTAGTTCACGTTCCACAGCATTCCAATCGTAGGGGGCATGGGTGAGATGCTTCTGGTCATTGGCGCACCACCAAAGAAATCCGTGGCAGTCATGAGCCCAGAGTGTGAAGAGATTGTTTCTGACATAGTCTGCAGCAATGGTTTCGCTGGCAAACATTGGTCCCAGTGTACCGCATTCCTCCACAAAGCAGGGTTTTTTGCCGAGGTCGCTGTAATAGAGCGATTCACTGGTTGCATGCATACCGGAACGCATAGTGTTAATGGGATCAAGATCAGCGTGAGGGGTGAAGAGCGGATAAGGATGGGTGGTCAGTACATCCAGAAGTTCCCCCTGATCCTGCATTCTCCAAATACCGTCGGGGGAGAGCCCGTGCATACCGGAAATAACAGGACGGGATTTATCTTCCGAGCGAATGGTATTGGTAATCAGTGCCGTCCATGTATAAGCTTGCTCGTGGGAGGTGAGGGGGGCCATACAGTTGCATTCATTGCCAAGATCCCATGCGGCAATGGCAGGATGGGATTTGAAACGGCGAACCATATAACGTACAAAACGGATTTCCCACATCAATGCAACCGGGTCGGTGAAGACGTTTTTTCCTTCCAGGGGTCCGGGTGCGAAAAAGCGGCCGCTCATCCAGCCGGTTACAAGTCCTACAACAAGAGAGAGGCCATATTTATGAGCCAAGTCACAGAAGATCTGGAAGTGAGCAACGGCTTCTGCGCTTATGCCGGCTTTTCCTTCTTCAGTGTCGGGCAGTAGTTGTTCACCAAACCGATATTCGCGGGGCAATGCGTTATGTTGAAGCAGCAGGGTAAGGGGCTGAAAATCCGACCAAAGGGGGAAAACACGGAGTACGGTCAAGCCAGAAGCGGAAATGCGGCGCAGATCTTCCTCGACGATTTCTTCATTCCAATCGGACCACATAGCTGTACCGGCATGAGAGGCCCAATAGTTGCATCCAAGAAAAAAACGGCCGCGTTCTTCAAAAATATTCATGGCAAGTTCCTCATTGTAAAAGATATTATGTAAAAACTCTGCAGAAACAAAAGGGGGAATCTTTTGTTTCTGCAGAGCGGTAATCACATGGGCTATGGGGATCAATCTTCAATTGCTGCTTTGCGGGAGTTGATGGCTTTAATGATTTCAGGATCAAACTTGGGCTTTCTTTCGTAGGTATAAAGACCGTTGACTTCCTGCTCAACATCATAGAGCTGGGTGTAGCAGAGACCCATCATCTTGGGGTTGTCAAGCAGCGCATCGGTAAGACCTTTGTAACGGGCGAGGAATTCTTCTTCGGTAGTGGGAGCCTGTCCGTAACCCCAACCGGCAGTGTCGTTGGGATTCCAGCGGATGCCGCCGTATTCGCTCATGAATACGGGACCGCCGGTATAGGTTTGGTTTTCATGAGAGCGGTTAATAGGCTGATTATTGACCTGATCGTAGAGATAATCTTCTGTAATAAGGCGGTCGTAGTTGCCTTTGAAGATATCAACACGCTGCTCATAGTCATGAACATCATAGATATCGGTGACAGCATGGAAGTTGCCGCTGGTATCGATGACGGGACGGGTAGTGTCAACTGTCTTAGTGTAATAATAGATGGAGGAGAGGAGGGTGTTGCAGGAATCCTGCTCCAGATAACCCCAGGTCTCGTTGAAGGGACACCAACCAATGATGGCAGGATGGTTGAAATCACGGGCAATGGCTTCGGACCACTCTCGGAGATAACGCTCGGTGGCAAGCGGGCTGTGATGATCAAAGCCCCAGTTGGGATATTCGCCCCATACCATGTAACCCATCTTATCGCAGTGATAGAGGAAACGTGCTTCAAATACCTTCTCGTGGAGACGGGCGCCGTTGAAGCCAAGCCCCATGGAGATGATAATATCATTTTTGAGTGCTTCTTCGGAGGAGGCAGTATAAATGCCATCAGGATAGAAGCCTTGATCCAGAACGGTGCGCTGGAATACGCAGCGGTTGTTGAGCAGGAACTTGTAGCCATCCATGCGAACGCTTCTGAGACCGAAGTAGCTCTTTACGGTGTCTTCTCCGAAGGTGAGCTCAAGATCGTAGAGGTTTCCGCAGCCGAGATCCCACAGATGAGCCTCGGTCAGGACAATTTGAGCAGTGAATGTACCGCCGGAAACTTTCAGTGTGCAGTCGCCGGTGGGTTTGCCTTCAAAGCTGCTCTTAATGGACAGGGTTCCGCAGCCGACAGTTTCACCCAGAATGGTGAGTGTATTGTTTTCAATATCGGGATAATATTTTGCGGATTTTATATAAGCATTGGGGGTTTTTTCAAGCCACACAGTCTGCCAGATACCGGTAGTACGGGTATAGTCACAGTCGTGGGAATAATAGAGCTTGGACTGCTTACCGCTGGGCTGAGCACCATCACGGCAATCGTCGTCAGCGCTGATAAACAGTACATTTTCTCCAGTTTTGACAAGGTTGGTAATGTCAAGAGTAAAGGAGGTATAGCCGCCGATATGGGTTCCGGCGAGGGTGCCGTTTACGTAGATATAGCTTTTATAGTCAACGGCACCGAAATGAAGGAAGATTTTTCCGTTGAGATCTGCCTCAGCAATGTCAAATTTACGACGATAGCAGACGGAGTTGATAAAATCTGTATAGCCAATACCGGAAAGCTTGCTTTCGGGGCAGAAAGGTACAAGAATCTCTTTGGAAAGCTTTTCTTCAGATGCGTAAAGTTTACGGTCACGGGCAGTGCGACCGAAATCAAAATCAAACTCCCAGGTTCCATTGAGGTTGACCCAATTGGTACGTTCCCACTGAGGATTGGGATGTTCGGGACGAGGAATGCTGTTCATAACAATGAACTCCTTTCAATTATGGAGAATAAGATGTGCAAAGGTTTACACAAGTTAATTATAATGTTATAATTAAGGGGAGTAAATGAATAATAAAGGCATTAAAGTTGAGGATATGCGCATGAGAGAAGAGGTTTATTATGTCAGCGACAGAGAGTCGGAGAGTCCGTTTTATGTAGTGATTGCCGGAGTATCCTATTGTGACGGAAGTTATCACATTAAACGAAGAGAATCCGATGTGCTTTGCATGGAATATATCATGGAGGGCAGCGGTACCGTGATACAGGACGGAAAGCGGTTTTATGCCAATAAAGGTGATGTGTATCTGCTGCGTATCGGACACAACCACGAATATTATTCCGATGAAGATAACCCGTGGATAAAAATTTGGCTGAATGTTAGCGGAACGCTTTGTGAAGCAATGACTGAGGCATATGGATTATCCAGTGCGGTTATTGTGGAGAGAGCTGAGGTGAAAGAATATTTTGAAAGAGCGGTTCAGCTTTGCAAAAAAGGCGGAGATGTGGAAAAAATAAATGAAGAGATTGCTATTATCTTCCATGAAATTATTCAGCGGCTGTCACAGAGTTATCGTGAGAAAAAGAGAATAAAAAGATCCGAAGCTGCCAGAATGAAAAGTTATATTGACAGTAATTTCCCACAGGAGTTTGATATAGAACAGCTGGCGAAAAATATCTATAAAAGCAAATCTCAGGCAATCAGAATATTTAAGAAAGAATATGGGAAAACACCTTATGATTATTTTCTTGGTCAGCGTTTCAAGCTGGCAGGAGAATTGCTTAGAAACACCAATATGCTGATTAAGGAGATTGCTTATCAGTCAGGTTTTCAGGATGAGCATTATTTTTCATCTCTGTTTAAAAAAAGATTTGGCATGTCACCACGGGAATACCGAAGAAAACAGGAGTGAGCGAAACAGGAAAATTTGAGAGAATTTCGGCATTATGAACAGATGAAAAGCAATGTATACCCGCTGTTTACAGATTTTTCATTGAAATATACATAAATTTGCGGTACAATATGTGATAAGAAAAGGGGTTATTGCTTGTTTGGCTATGTCAGACCGTTGAAGCCGGAACTCAAGGTGAAAGAGTTCGAGACATATAATGCAATATATTGCGGACTTTGTCATCAGCTGGGAAAATCATTCGGCGCAGCGGCAAGGTTTACGTTAAGTTATGATTTTGCCTTTCTGGCTATGCTGTATATGGCAACGGATAAACGATGCCCTTCTTTTAAAAGGTGTTCGTGTTTTGCCAATCCGCTGAAAAAGAAGATGTGCTGCACCTCCGAAGAGGCGCTGTCTTTCAGTGCGGATGCTGCTGCGATATCCCTGTATTTTAAAGTGAGGGATAATATCGAGGACGGACGCTGGTGGGAAAAGCCGCTTTGGAGTATATTGCTGCCCTTTGCTGCAGTATCAAGGAAGAAGGCGGCCATAAGATGTCCGGAGATGGATGCTGTATTTGCAGAGATGATTACGCGGCAGCATGAAGCAGAAAAGCGAGGGGCAGAAGCAGATGAGGCTGCAGAGCCTACAGCTAAGGCCATGGCTGCTGTGTTCACAATGCTTCCGGCAGAAAGTGGAGCACAGAAGCGGGTGTTGGAAAGATTGGGATACCTGATTGGCAGATATATTTATCTTTGCGATGCCTGTGATGATCTGGAAGAGGACAGGAAAAAGGGAAGGTTTAATCCACTTATCCAAAAAGGTGAAACACCGGACAGCAAAGAGATTGAGGGAGCCGTTTATCTTACCATTGCAGAGATACAGGCTGCCTATGCGCTGCTTGAAGTGGACAGATATGGCGAAATATTGGAAAATATCGTTATGCTTGGTTTGAAAAGCAGGGCAGATGCAATTTTGCAAAAAAGAACAGCAGAAACCACAGCATCGGAAGATCCGGTGTTGTCCTGAAGATAAATTCAGCGGAAGTTTTATTATCAGCAGCTTCATTGGAAAATGGGAAAGGATGACAGATGAATATTTCCGATCCGTATAAGGTGCTTGGTGTTTCGCAGGATGCGACAGACAAGGAAATAAAAAAAGCATACAGAGATCTTGCCAAGAAGTATCATCCTGATAACTATGTGGGAGATCCGCTTGCTGATCTTGCCAAGGAAAAAATGTTGGAGATCAACAACGCCTATGATGAGATCAACCGGATGAGAAAAAATGGGGCGAATTCTGCAGGCAGTTCTGCGGGTTACGGAAGTTCCGGTAATTACAACAGTCATAGTAATGCCGGAGGATGGAACAACTATGGCGGATACGGTTCATCGTCGTCTTCGCAGTTTGCGGATATCCGGCGGCTGATTTCTCAGAATCGTATTGCTGAAGCAGAAGAACTGTTGGAAGGAGTTCCACAGACGGCAAGAGATGCCGAGTGGCATTTCCTGAAAGGCAGCATCCTCTATATGAGAGGATGGCTGGAGCAGGCATTGAATCATTTTTCAATCGCGGTCAATATGGAACCTAATAATCCGGAATACCGTGCAGCATATAACAGAATGATGTATCAGCGGAACAATGCCCGTTCCTACAGCTACGACCGTTCCGGCGGTTACAGAACCACTGGTAATGCCTCGGGATGCGGTTCCTGTGATATGTGCACCGGGTTGGTGTGTGCGGATTGTTGCTGTGAATGTATGGGAGGAGATTTGATCTCCTGCTGTTAATCGAAGGGTTGGGAGTTTTTTAATAATGAATAAAATGAAACGCAGTGCCCAAATGGCGCTTTGCGGCATGATTGCGGCGTTGTGTACCATGTTTATGTTTTTGACAGGGGTATTTCCCTTTGCCACTTATGCAGTTCCGGCGCTGGCGGGAATTCTCATGATCGTGGTGGTGGTGGAGACAAACGTAAAATGGGCTTTGCTGGTTTATGTGGCCGTGTCGATTCTGGGCATTTTTATTACGCCGGATAGAGAAGCTGCCATGATGTTTGTGGCATTTTTCGGACATTACCCGATAGTGAAATTGTTTTTGGAGAGAGTAAGGCCAAGAATTCTGGAATATATTTTTAAAATTATTTGTTTTAATATCTGTATCATCGCGGCTTATCTGGTTATTATCTTTGTGTTTCAGATGCCGGATATCCTTACCGAAATGGGTTCTTTCGGTAAATACTCTGCTCTGGTGCTGCTTGGATTGGGAAATGTGGTGTTCATAGTCTATGATTTTGCTACCACCCGATTGATTACAGCATACATTGATTGGTTCCGCCCAAAGTTTTTAAGACGTTTTAAATGAAAAATGCAGATAAAAAAGCTCTCACGGGAAATGCGTGAGAGCTTTTATCATGTCTGAATCTTAGTCGGAGAGAGCGAGGGAGCCCATGGGATCCCAGGGGTTGAGTTCAATGGGTTTCTGCTCCAGCATGGCAAGCTGCTCTGCGGAGAGATACTTTTTGTTGACAACAGCCTGATAGACGAAACGGTCAAACCAGGTGCCGCTCATCATATAGTAGCCTTCATCACCATTCTGGTCCCCCCAACTGTTTTCAATCTTCCAACGTGTGGGGTTGTCGTTTTCGTCAAGGTTGACACCGGTGATGACCATAGCATGGTTCATGCAGCTGTCGCGATAGTCGAGAGCATCAGACTTGGAGATACCGTAATCCATATCAAAGGCAGAGCCGTAGTCGTAGGACTGGTCATCCCAGATGCCTTCGGCACGGTTTCCAAACTTGCCGACATCGCTTCCGAACCATACCACTTCTTTATCCTTGAGCTGTTTGATAACGAGAGAAACCAGTTCATCCATTTCGACGTTGAGATAGAGAACAGGGGAACCTTCCACTACGTTGCCCAGATATTTGACGGTATAGGTTTTGCCGAAGGGCTTATCGGTGGTGGGAGCATTGATAATGCTGATATAATCATCAAGGATAAAGCCGATATACTTTTCATAGAATTCCTTCGGTGTAATGCCACGGATAACGCCGTACTCAAGAGTATCTTTATTTTTGTATTCAAAATCAAATGTCTTGGGAGGCTCACCAAAGCAGATGCAGAGAATGCGATACATCTCAGAGAGAATGCGGTTCTTTTCGGCGGAAACAGCCTTGGCAGATGCGCCGGAGCGGATCATGGAACGAAGAGCTGCGGTATATGCGCGAAGTTTGGTGTTGAGCATGGCATTCATAGCGCCGGTGTTGCTGCTCTGGAAGGTTTCGGGCATGGCATCTTTGGTAACGAGACCGTACTTGCGAACCAGAGCTGCCATCATATCCCACTGACCACCGTCCTGAATGCCGGTAGAAACAATCCAGGAAACGGTACGGTCATCGGCAGGAAGATCAGCGGTATCAATGATGCTTTCAAGAAAGTAGTTGATTTTCTCAAACTTGTCCCAGAAAGCAATATAGTTCTGAGAAATCTCAAATTTTTCAAGATTATATTTTTTAGCAATGATCTCACGCATGACATTCAGTGCGGCAAACAGCCAGCAGCGTCCGCTTGCTTTCTGGTTGGCAGCAGGGAGAGTGGGAATGTCGATAGAATAGATTTTGCGCATGCGGTAAGCATTTTCAGGGCAGAATGCAGCATCGGCCACACTGGCTTTAGAGACGGAGTGGGTCATTGCGGCATAGTAACGTTTGCTGTGATAAGCTGTCTCAAACTCGGCAAGATCAGAGAAGGAGACAGGTGATGCATTTTTCATAGTTTCCATGTTAAAATCATAGCTCCTTATTCTTTAGGGTTAATTGCAACATATATTATAAGATAAGAACAGGAAAACGTCAAGCGGATATAAGGAGAGAAAAATGCTTTGAAGTTGATGGAAAAGTTATGGTTAAGATAATGCTTGACAACAAGAAAACAATGTGTTATCATTATAAAAACAGATTCAAACCTGTGATGCGGGAATAAAGACGATATACGCGCTTGCAGAGAGTCCGGAAGAGGTGAGAGCCGGATAGAAATGCGGATCGTAAAATGGGCCGCGGAGGGCATGGTCAAAGGCTTTGCCGAGTATTCCATGACGTTGCAGCATGCGTTAATTGTTGGAAGCATGATTGTGCTTTAAAAAGTGTGCGGCATCAGCCGCAAAGCAGGGTGGTACCGCGGATTTTGAATTCGTCCCTGGAAAAGTCAAAGGATGGCTTTTCCGGGTTTTTTTATTTTATTGCGGGAGAAGAGTGAAGATGAAAAAGTTTTTGATGGGAAATGAGGCTATTGCCAGAGGTGCGATAGCAGCAGGTGTAAGCTTTGTTTCGGGATATCCGGGAACACCTTCCACAGAGGTTCTGGAATCTGTGGCCAAATTCAGAACAGACGATATTTATGTGGAATGGTCTGTTAATGAGAAGTCTGCACTGGAAGTAGCGGCAGGTGCTGCCTATGCCGGGGCTTATACTATGGTTACTATGAAACAGGTTGGTCTCAATGTAGCATCCGATCCGCTGATGAGTCTTGCCTATGTGGGAATCAAGGGCGCAATGGTCATTGTTGTTGCCGATGATCCGGGCCCCATATCCTCCCAGACCGAGCAGGACACCAGACATTTTGCCCAGTTTGCAAAATTGCCGGTGTTTGATCCCTCCTCCGCTCAGGAAGCATACGATATGATCGGTGATGCGTTTGAATATTCCCATCGTTATCAGACACCGGTCATCTTCCGTCCCACAACCAGAATCTGTCACGGCTACGCAACCATCTCTTTGAGAGAGAATGGTCCCGCAGTCAAAGGAGACGGGTTTGTTAAGGACAGCAAGTGGGTCATCTTCCCCAGACTTTCCTATCAGAACCATATTAAAATTGAAAAGCGCAATGCCGATCTCACTGATATTCTGTCGGACTACGATAAGAATATGATCCGAGGCAGAGAGAGCAGTTGCAGAAAAGGTATTGCTGCAGGCGGCGTCAGCTATGCCTATGCCTGCGACAGCTATCAGGACAGTGACTGCAAACTGCTTAAAATATCTACACCGCATCCATTCCCGGAAAAATTGGCAGTTGAGTTTTTGAACGGTCTGGACGAAGTACTGGTGTTGGAAGAGTTGGATCCTGTCATTGAGCGCGAACTGCTGATGATCTGCGGCAAGTATGGTTTGAATGTGAAAATAAAGGGTAAACTGACCGGCGATGTAAAGAATGCGGGTGAAAACAGTGTTTCCTCCGTTGCAGCCGCTATGGATAAGCTGCTGGGAAGAGAGACGGTACAGGCGGAGCAAAAAGAACTTCCTGCGCTGCCGGTAAGACCTCCCGTACTCTGCGCCGGATGTCCCCACAGAGCTTCCTTCTATGCTGTGAAGCGCGCGATGAAAGGCAGAAAAGCTGTCTTCTCTGGTGATATCGGGTGTTACACACTGGGCAACGCTATGCCGCTGGATATGGTAGACACCTGTCTCTGTATGGGTGCAGGCATCACCATTGCGCAGGGAATACATAGAATGCAGCCGGACACGGTGAATTTCGCCTTTGTGGGTGATAGTACCTTCTTCCACACAGGAATTCCGGGTATCGTCAATGCGCTTTATAACGGAACAGATATTGTTGTTGCAATTTTGGATAACAGCACGACGGCAATGACAGGAAATCAGCCGCATCCTGGAACCGGTATGACCATGATGGGAGATATTTCCGAGAAAATCAGCATTCCCGATATCATAAAGGCGCTGGGTGTCAAGGATCTTGCTATCGTGGATCCCTTCGATTTTGAAGCCACATGCAATACCATAAAAGAACTTGCAGATAAGAGCGGTGTACGTGTTATCATCTTCAAATCGCCCTGTATCAGCGTATCCAAACCCAAGAAAGCACTGCATATTGATGCGACTAAATGCAAAAAGTGCGGCCGCTGTGTAAAAGAAATCGGTTGTCCCGCACTGTTCTCCATCAAAGGTGAGATATCCATCGATAAAGCCCTCTGCACAGGCTGCGGATTGTGTAAGAATCTCTGTAATTTCGGAGCAATAGGAGGCGAAGAAAATGTTTAATATTATTATTGCCGGCGTTGGCGGGCAGGGAACGGTACTTGCCTCCAAAATTATCTGTGCCGCAGCGGTAAAAAGCGGAAAATATGTTGTCAGCAGTGAAACCATAGGTATGGCACAGCGCGGCGGTTCGGTTGTCAGCCATATCAGGATCAACGAAGAAGAGGTTGTGTGTTCGCCGCTGATTGATGCAGGCGGAGCGGATATGATCATTGCCTTTGAGCCCGCTGAAGGTGTTCGGGCTTTGCCTTTCCTGAAAAAAGGCGGCCGCATGGTTGTAGCTACCGGGATTATTCCGCCGATTACCAAGTACGATTATGATAAACAAAAGCTGTTTAATTTTCTTGCAGAAAACGTGACCGATCTGAAACTGGTGGACGGTGCAGCTGTCTGTGAAGCGTGCGGAAGCAGCCGGGTACTGAATATGGTGCTGGTGGGTGCTGCCGAGAAATTCCTGCCTTTCGGCGGAATTGAAGAGACGATCAAAGAAAGCGTAAAACCGAAGTTTGTGGAGATGAACCTCAAAGCAATAGAAGGAGGCAGAAAGCTGTGATGAATAAGCCGGAACAGCTGAGTGGACTGTTGGATGCGCTGAAGCGTGCAACAAATCGCGAAGGCTTTTACAGTAATAAGTTTAAAGGCATTGAACTCGGTGATATCAAAACCATGGAGGATTTTGAAAAATTACCGTTTTCTGATAAGGCAGAGCTGAGAGATGCCTATCCTCTGGGACTTTGTGCAGTGGATGAGAGTGAGATCGTCAGAATTCATTCTTCCTCAGGTACAACCGGAACACCGGTCATTATTCCTTATACAGCACAGGATGTAGCCGATTGGGCTACCATGTTCTGCCGCTGCTATGAGATTGCCGGAATCACTCGTCAGGACCGCATTCACATCACACCGGGATACGGTCTGTGGACAGCGGGTATCGGTTTCCAGGCCGGCGCAGAAAAATTGGGTGCCATGGCTATTCCCATGGGTCCGGGCAACACCGATAAACAACTGCAGATGATGATGGATGTCAAGTCCACCGTTCTCTGTGCTACCTCTTCTTATGCATTACTTCTGGCGGAAGAGATTGCCAAGAGAGGAATCAAGGATAAGATCCACCTGAGAAAAGGTGTCATTGGTTCTGAGCGTTGGGGCGAGAAGATGAGAAACCGCATTGCCAGCGAATTGGGAATTCAACTCTATGACATCTATGGACTCACCGAAGTGTATGGTCCTGGTATTGCGGTCAGCTGTGATGAAAATTGCGGTATGCACTATTTTGATGATTATCTTTATTTTGAAATTATTGATCCCAAAACAGGTAAACATGTGCCGGATGGCGAAGTGGGTGAGTTGGTTATAACAACGCTCCGCAAACAGGGTGCTCCGCTGATCCGTTACAGAACCCATGATTTGACCCGCTTTGTTCCCGGTGAATGTGCCTGCGGATTGAAATATCCGAGAATCGATACCATCATAGGACGCAGCGATGATATGGTTAAGGTAAAGGGTGTTATGATCTTCCCGGCTAAAATCGAAGAGGTGCTAACTGGTGTTGCCGGTGCCAGCAGCGAATATCAGGTGGTCATAGATCATATTGATGGTAAAGATCATGTACAGATACTTTTTGAAACAGCTGAGGAAAACAAGGCTGATGTAGAGAATGCTGTTCGGATTGCTGTAAAACAGAAAGTTGGAATTATGACGGATCCGAAAGCTGTAGGCCTGGGTGGTCTGCCGAGGAGTGAAAAGAAATCTGTAAGAATATACGATAAGAGATATTAAGGTTATACAAGTGTCCGCAGAAGCTGATGTCTGCGGACACTTTTTGTTGCTTAAAAAAGAAAATGATAAAATTTTAGCACTCTATATATGAGAGTGCTAAAATTTACAATTAACACATAAAAAGGTCAAGATATTGATAAAAAGTCTGGGTATAATATAACTGTACTCAAGAGGAGTACGAAGAATATAAGATGAAAGAGAAGACCTGAAAAAGAAATTTGAATTTATCGCAATCCCTTGAATGGTCGAAAGAAGAAAACAATGTAAAAAAGATTCAAAAGGAGGATCTGTTATGTTTGAACTTATGCCCATGACCCGCAGCCAGAGAAGTATGAACAGTTTTTGGAACGATTTCGAAAAAAGCTTTTTTGGAGCTTATGATCGTTCGATGAGTGAGTTTAAGACCGACATCATTGATAACGGAGGCAGTTATCTGCTTCAGGCAGAGCTTCCGGGATACAGTAAAGAGGAGATTAGTCTCAATCTGGATGATAACTACCTTACCATCAAAGCGGAAAAGAAGGAAGAAAACGAAGAGAAAAAAGAGAACTTTGTCCGTCGGGAACGCAGATACGGTTCCTATAGCCGGAGTTTTGATATTACCGGCATCGATGCTGAGAATATCACCGCATCCTACAACAACGGCGTACTTGACGTAACCCTTCCAAAAGTGGTTGAAACCAAAAAAGAACCGAAACAAATCGAAATTCAATAATTGAATAAGGATGAAACCGCTCCGGGGTCCCCCTCCCGGAGCGGTTTTCCTCTGTACGAAAAGAATTGCAGTTACAATGAGAAAAAGAGGGATTGAAAAAGAATGGGGGAAATGGTATAATGTAACGAAAAAGTAAAAAGGGGGAGGAAGGATGCTGTTTGAAGCAGTTATTGAAGGCTGGGATTCATGGGAAGCGACGTATCAGGATAAAACATTGTTTGCTCCCTTGGTCAGAGAAATGCTGGAACGTCATGGTTTGAGATATACAGGTATAGACAAGGCATTTCATGCCAGCAATGCGGTTTTTCTGTGCGGCGAATATATTGTAAAGATTGCTGCCCCGGAAGAAGTGGGCTTTGGAGATATATCTGAAGAGGAAGAAGAATCCATGGGCGAGATGAGTGCCATGTTGATGCAATTCAAAGAAGATGATGCAGTTTGTCTTGGTGATATCGAAACGGAAGTGTTTGCGACAGCAAGAGCAAACCGGTTAGGTGTGGCGTCTATGGAATTGATTGCCGAGGGCACTGTGGAAGATAAATATCGGTTTGATTATCTGATTACCCGTTTTATTAAGGGCGTTCCTTTTAAAGATAAGATGGAAACGATGACGGAAGAGGAAAAATTATCTTTTGCGAAAGAATTGCGGAAGACAATGGCGCTTTTCAATACCCCAAGCGAAGATTTTAAGAAGATTCGTGGATTTGACATTTTACGGGATCCTTCCAGACACAGGCGGTGGAGCATATATCCGCAAAGTTTTCGGGAAGAGAGAATGCGGCATGTTTTCTCAAAAGATTACGGTGAGCGGGTGATGGTTCATGGGGATTTGAATGGTGGGAATATCCTGTTGGATGACAAGGGGATGTATATCATCGATTTTGCAGACTGTGTATTGGCTCCCGTTATCTATGAGCATGCCATGATCGCGGTGGAACTGTTCTCCTTTGATCCCTATCTGTTAAAGGGATTCTTTGGAGATATTTCCCGGGAAGAACTGACAGATATCTGTGTAGAAGGGCTGTTGATCCATGATTTTGGTGCAGATCTTGTTGTAAGCAACATTGCAAAGGCAGAGAAGATAGAAAGCATAAAAACACTGAGAGAATTGATATGGAACAAGCTGGAGGCATTTGCAGTACAGAAGGTATAAGAGAACATGTTGAAGGGGATAGATCGATGAAAAGATGGAGAAAAAAGAGCCTTTGTTTTATGTTAGCTGTGGTAGCAATAATTTCGCTTGCATCAGGCTGTGAAAAGGTGAATGAAAACGAGAAACTGAATGAAACAAGTATATCAGAAGAGAGCAAAGAAGAGATTCCGGTTGAGATGATGGAGTTAGTGGGGGAAGAGCCCATGTCCATTGTCTATGCAAGCGGCATGTCAGATGTAATCAAAGAGCTGATTTCCGCGCTTAAAAAGGAGTTGAGCGATCAGACCAAAAGGACAATCAAATGCTACGGGGATGCAGCGGATGATCCTGCCAAGCTGAATCCCGAAGCAAGAGAGATCCTGGTTGGCCGTACCAACCGCCCCCTTTCTGCAGAACTGACTGATAAACTGGAACCGGACAGCTTCTCCATTACCATGACAGAGCGTCAGATTTTGATCGTCGGTACCGATGATGAGGCGATCTATCATGCTGTTAAAATTTTTATGGAAAATATCGTTGGAGACCCCATGACGGTTATAGGAGAGGGGAGTGCGGTGATCCCGAAGCGCGGTTATGAGGGGAAGAACGACACCAGAAGCAACACTGAACTGCTGGCCTCCGGCGAAGAATTGGTTGCCATGGCAACTAAACTGATTGAAATACCGAAAAAGATGATTAACGACGATAGGTATTTTTGCGTTCAGGGTGGGTGTGCTTATGGAGAATATGCTTACCAGGCATTGGTCAATAAGAACTATACCGGTTGTGTCATTGTGAAGTATCGTATTGATACATGGGAAGAGGTTATGCGTTCCGAACCGATGCCGTTAGGACATGCGAATGATATTGCTTATAATCCCGAAAGAGGAGAACTCTATATCACCATGGTGAAAAACGATGCGAAGTATATTGGTGTACTGGATGAACAGACCCTTACCTTTAAAGAGAACCGTAAGTTGGATGGTTTGCTTACCTGCTATTCGTTGGACTATTGTGAGGAAAGAGAGTGTTTTGCTACAGGAACGGCTCTCACTGCTACCGGTATTTACAGTCCGGATTTTGATTTTATCTCATTGAATCTGCCGGCACATGAGACAGAGTTGGTCACACAGGGCATATGCTGCGATGAAAATTATGTGTATCATCTGCTCTATGGTGGATCAGATACGCCACTCAGAAAGAATGAATTGATTGTTTATGACTGGGAAGGCAATTTTATAGCACAGATTATGATCGGTGTGGAAGATGAAGAGCCGGAAAATATCAGCATTGTTGATGACAGAATGTATATCGCCTTTAACAACTACAACTGGACAGGCGGTGTGGTCTATGAATTGAATCTGACATCGGCAGCCAACCGGGCCGCAAAATAATGGTGTGGATTATTTACAATTTGGACATTGAGCAAACGGCACAGATGTGGTAGAATATTATTTAATATCACAAAATACGACAGGCTGCTGCAGGTCGATAAACATAAGGGACGGGTAAAGAGTATGGATACAATGAAAATGAGAAATATCAGTAAGTTATTGTTGATCGGTTCCCTGCTGATGATGTTGATAGTGCTGATTGTTGCCGGTTTTGCTCCGTGGTATGTTCCCGCGATATTGGCTTTGGTTGCGGTTTTAATGGTTGTCGCGTTTTTGGTGCTGACGCTGATGTACTGGCGTTGCCCCAGCTGCAAACTGCGATTTAAGATGTACGATGTCGATTTGGAGCAATCCAAAATATGCCCGCGCTGTGGTGTCAATTTTGCAGATCCCAATGCTTATCAGGTTGAGTACATCCATAAAGATGCAGACGATGATGCAGATGATGACGAGGACGACGAATAATTCGGTATACAGAATAATGAAAAGCGGTATGGCTAAAAACCATACCGCTTTAAAATTTTTTCAAGGTAATCTGCCGCCGGAATTTTGTGAATCCGCAGAATCTTGCAGGAGCATTTGGAAAAATTCTGCGAGGGGGACAGAGGATAAATGATCTGCTCCTCCTGCAGAGTAGATAAGCTGCCCTGCCGGCTCTTCAAAAACAAGATAAAAAGAGGTGTTGTATATGAGTAGACAGGAAAAAGTAAGGTGAGCTTTTTCGGCAGAAGAAAAAGCAGCATCAAAATGAGACCAACTGTGCTCCCAATATTTTTCCACTGCCCCGCTGTGTTCCCAGGGATAGGCAGGAAAAGAGATATGCAGATCAACGGGAGTGTTGTTGGACATAATTAAGTGCCCCACAGAATCGAAAAGAAGTTTTCCGCCGATAACGGTGATACGCCGGATGGGAATGCCTTTTTCTGATGAAGAAAAGGTGAGCTGTTGAGGAAACTCTGTAACAGAAGCGCTGTTGGCTGGTGTCTTGCTGCAGCTGCTTAAAAGCAGAGAGAAAGAGAGAAGAAAAATAGCAAACAGAAAACGAAAACGGATAAACATAGTAATTCCCTCCTGTTTTGAAGATACTTGCAGTAAGAAAAAAGTGATGCCGCCTGTTATACCAAGATATATGGCTTCTATGGTATAACGGGCGGCAGGCGCGCAAAGGGACAATGAAATATTAATTTATTGGGTAATAGGGTTACGATTGAGATTTTTTGACGGAATCAGCTTGCCGCGGCAGGAATAGATGAAGAGGAAATGATCGTAATAACGTTCCAGAGCAATCTCTCTTCGGGAGAATTCGTCAATCATTTCCAGAGAAAGGGAAGCTGCAGATTCATCATCGCCAAGAGCACGCTTTTCTGCAATGGCAGCAATCATGTTCAGTTGGTCGATATGTTCACGGAGCAGCCGCCAGGCGACGGAAGCAGCGCGTCGGGGCTGATTGATGTTAGCGGCGATAACCGGTGCAAAAGCAGCGGTGATCTTACTGGTTTCAGCAATTCTTGTGGCATAGGCAGGGTTATACAGCGGGCTGACGGTTTTATCCGCACTGCAGAGTCCGGAGAGAAAAGCAAAATCAAGATGATCGCGGATGTTTTCAAGATAACGGACAACCTCACGCCAGTTTTCACCGAAAGCATGGCTAAAGTAGTCTTCGGTCAGTTCTTCAAAGCTGACAGAGCTGTCATATAGGGTTTCACCGTAGACATAGAAAGGAAAACCGGTGGGGAAGTAACTGCGCTGGGAGCCATCCTCCACAATGCCGCTGAGTCCCTGTTTTTTCAGTGCACGGATATCGTCGTAGAGCAGTCTGGCCAGATACATGCCACTGGGATCATAGTATTGGGTACGCCAGAAATGATATTCATAGCAGAAGGTGTCTCCTGACCAGAGTTTTTGCCATTCCTTCAGATAACCGAGGCAGGCGGACATTCCGTCAGGAAGATGGTTGTTATTGAGTTGGAAGGGCTTAATCCGGGAGAGATCTGCGTCTTCGCCATAAGTTTCGGTATAAGTTCGGCTGATAGGGGCGAACAGCATGGTGAACCGATCGGGATTATTGAGCTTTTCTTCCTTGGGGGCCCAGAAGGTCTCTGTATAAACAATGAATACAAGATGGGTATCCAGGCCGCGTTTGGTTAGAAGTTTATCTGTTTCATTCAACAGCATAACATACCAGTCGGAAGGTGTTTTTTTACGGCAGTTATCGCATTCACAGTGGTTATGGGTGCCGTCGGAAAGCCAGATGTGGAGATAATCCACATTGTTTTGTTTGGCCGCATAGTCGGCAATGTATTCCGACATAATTTGTCTGGCTTTGGGGTTGGACATGCAGATATTGGTATCCAGTGGCCTGCGGAACAATGCGCGGATACCGTTGACCTGAGCAAGGTACTGGAAGGATTCTTCAGGGATAAAGTCAACTTTGGGGCGAATTAAGCCGCGTGTTAAGCCGTTGGAACTGTCGATGCCGAAGGGTTCGGCAGTCCAACCGTGTCCCATATCGTGGTAGTGAAGGCCGCGTTTCTGAATTTCAACTTCGCACTGTCTTTTCCACTGCAGCACAATTTCGTTGTTGATGGGTTCCGGTTCGCGCAGGGTATTTTCGTCATGATTATAATAGGAATTATAATAGGCTGAGGGAATATCAAACTCCAGCATATAGGTATTCATGCCGATCTTGGGAGTGAAATCAATGGTTTCCAGCATGTTTTGCTGATATTCTGCTCCCTCATTGCACTGTCCGCGGTAACGGTGGTCGGCAAGTTTTCGGTAGGATACTGCCGGCAAAGAATCGATTGTAGGGATCCATTCGCCGTCCACGCCTGGGAAAAGCCAGCGGCAGCCGCAAAAACGCAGATAACGATATACGGCAATCAGCAGAGCACCGGGATTGGAGCCTGCGATAATACCCCCTTCTTTATCGGTGCTGATGTAGATGATATCATCCTTTTGGGGATCGGCAGCATCGGAAATATCCAGATCTAAATCGGTCATAAGGCCCAAGCGGAAAGCATTGACAGCATCGGGACGATAAGCAATGGGAATTTCTCCGCAGCGGGGCATCATCATGCGAAGATACTTTTTCAGCTCTTCTGCAGCAAAATCCACTGTTGGGTTAGAGGTAATTTTAAAAATAGAGTACATATTCAGGACCTCCTTTTGGGGTATTCTAACACGAGGGGGGGAAAATTGCAAGGCAAAGACAACAACGAGAACATCAGGACATCAAAACGGAATGAAGAAATGAAAAAGTATTCAGTTCAATGATTTTGTTACAGGGACATAAGCGTAGGAAAGAGCATGTGCATGATGGTACATTTCAATTTCCTGTGCGCCGTTGGCTGCAACAGAATATCCGTAAGCTGTCATATTGTCTTTTATAAAACCGAAAAGTTCCCAAAGTTCACAGGTCTCACGGTTAAAGGCGGCAAGAGCAATTTCTCTGGTGTTTAAAAGTCGGATATACAGGGAGGCGGGCATGATATACACGTCATGAGAAGGATTTTGCCTCTCGGTTAAAACCTGATTGGCAAAGCAGATTCCTCGGGGAACGGCACCGTTTTGCCAGTAATCAATGCTGATACAGCAATCCCAACCGGGATTGGCAGGTGAATTTTTAGGAATATGGCAGTTGGATTGATAATGCTGAAGCAGAGCAGGAATATCCGGTTCATCGGTATTATCCTTGGCATAGCCCAGTGTTCCGCACCAAATGGTTGCAGGAAGCAAAACAAGTTCAGCAGGAATGCCGGCTATTTCAATTTTTTGCATCAAGGTTTCACCAAAAACAGCAGAAGTAAACATACAGATCTCTCCCGGATGATTTTAAAATAATGAGTAAAAAACATAAGGATTCAGAGTCAAGGCTTAACGGCGCGGCTTGCCCAAAAAGAAGGGATATTCAGCTCATGCAGATAACCGACACCATTGGTATCTTCATAGAGGGAAGTAAGGCAAAAACCGGATTCCAACTGTCCTCCCAGCTGCTCTTCCAGTGTGTGTGAAAACTGAACGCCGCCATTCTCTTCAATGGCGCGCTGCATAAGAAGCGGTTCTGAGAGCGGGTTGTAGGGAAGTTTGTTGACAATGGTGCGCTCATCGTCACCGACAATAAAGTTAATACCGTTATCCAGTCCGGCCAGCAGGATTCCCCCATGTTTCAGAATGCGGAAGCATTCTTTCCAGATGGGAAGGACCTCATGAACATAGCAGTTGGAAACAGGGTGAAAGATGATGTCAAAAGTTTCGTCGGCAAAGGGAAGGGGCTGGGTCATATCGGCACGGAGAATTTCTATAGCATACCCTTCCTGCTCAGAAAGCCGGCGTTCACTTGCCAACTGCTGTTCGGAATAATCCAGCACCGTACAGATAGCACCCTGCGCAGCGAAAATCGGCATCTGCTGACCGCCGCCGCTGGCAAGCCCCAGCAGGCGTTTGTTTTTTAAGCTGCCAAACCATTCATGAGGAACCGGTTTGGTAGGGGTGAGAAAGACATTCCAGCATCCGTTCAAAGCAGCGAGATAGGTGTTATGATCAATGGGACGTCCCCATACCCAACCGTCTTTTACCCATTGGTCTACAGTTTTGGCATTAATATCGGTATAATTCATAAATTCCTCCGAATGATGAAAATGAAGAAATAACAGGGAAAAATCATACTTCCAGCTTCATATCTCCGTTTTTAATTTTGCCGAGACGTCGGAGAATAAAGGCAAACAGCAGCGACAGCAGGGCTGGGAGAATAAAGTGAAGCAGAAGAACAGAAAGAAGGGTGTCCAGGGTGAAGCCCATAGTAGTGAAGGTGCCGATCTGTCCAACCAGACCGCTGGTGCCCATTCCTGCACCGGAGGGATTGTTGGTCATTTTAAAGAGTGTGATGGAGATGGGGCCAAGTATAGCAGAGGCAAGAGTGGGAGGGAGAATAATCCAGGGTTTTCTGACGATATTGGGTACCTGCAGCATGGAGGTACCCAAGCCCTGGGCAATCAAACCGCTGACTTTGTTTTCACGGTAGCTTATGACGGCAAAGCCGATCATTTGGCAGCAGCAGCCAACCGTGGCAGCACCTGCGGCAAGTCCGTCAAGCTCCAGCATAATGGCGAGTGCGGCACTGGAGATGGGGGCGGTAAGGACAAGCCCCATCACCACCGAGTCAATGATGCCCATGAAAAAGGGTTGCATTTCGGTTGCGGCATTGATGATACTGCCAAGTCCGGTCATCAAATAATCGACCAGCGGGCCTATTGTCTTTGCGGCAAGTATACCGGTAAGAAGAGTAACGGCGGGAGTAACGATGATATCCAGCTTAGTCTCTTTGGAAACAGCCTTGCCAAACTCACATCCAATGGCAGCGGCAATAAATGCGCCGGCCGGGCCGCCGAAGCTGGAGTAATAACTCCGCAGAACAACACCAGAGGAGGGGCTTTCAACCCGTGAGAAACAGCAACACCGATGGCGGCGCCCATAGCTGCCATAGCAGTGGCACCGAGTTCAGCAAGAAAAGAAGAGATGATGTTTTCGCCAAAGAGTTTGGCGGTTTCTGTTCCGGCTGTCTTCAGGATCAAACCGATGATCAAAGAGGCAAACAAACCCTGAGCCATTGCGGAAAGTGCCTCCTGAAAGTATCTTTTAGGTGTGAAGATAATATTCTTGCGTTTCAGAAAAACGGCAAACGGTGTAAAAAATTTTTTGAGTGTGGTTCGGAGGGAAGTGAAAAAATTTTTGGGGGAATGCATGTGTGATCTCCTTTCAGATCATTGAAAACGTAGGGAGAAAAGGGATATGCAGCAAATAAGAGGAGAAAAGATCCTCAGCTGTATGCTGTGTGATTATTATAGCATATTTATCGAGTGATTTCGAGCATAAGAGGAAAAAAATTGAAAGGCAGCGCATTTTTGAAAAATAAAGTTTTCTACCATGGAGTGAACTGAAGTGAATCAACCATAAAAGGGAAATTTATCATGAATATCCGGAATTTAAAATGTGTCAAAAAAATAAATTTGTATTGGTTTGGGGGTAAAGATATTGCATATATGAAAAAAAAAGGTTATTATATAGTAGAAGAGCTATGCAATCATGCTGATGCTGCCATCTTCGGAGAGGATGATTACATATATGATGAATAACGGACTGGATCTTTGTATGCGTTGTATGTCCAGAATGGGTGAAAACGGCAGATGTACTGTTTGCGCAAGTCCCAAAGATATACCTTATGATAGTGCGCATCTTGTTCCCGGCACATTGCTGAAAACAAGATACGTGGTGGGAATGGCCACCTTTGAGGATGCGGAAGGTGTAACATATATCGGTTACGATATAAATGCCAAATGCAAGGTTACCGTGAAGGAATATTTTCCGAGAGAGATTTGTTCGAGAGATGAGTATACACTTGAAGTTATGCCGAAAAGCGGCTATGAGGCTGCGTTCAAGTCTCTGATGCTGGATTTTGAAGAATTGAACAGAAAGCTGATGACATTGGGCAATATGGAGTGCATGATCCCTGTTATCGATACGTTTCGGGAGAATGACACGGTATATGCCATTTCAAGAAATGTCAATGCTGTTATATTGGAGGAGGCTCTTGCCGAAAATGGCGGAGAAATGACCTGGGCACAGGTGAAAAAGCTCTTTTTGCCTGTGTTGGAGACACTCTCCGCGTTGCATGCAAAGGGTATTGTACATCGGGGAATTTCTCCGCGAACCCTGTTGGTGGATGCAAACGGCAATATCAATATTTCGGGTTTTTGTATCGCAGAGGCAAGGAGTGCTCAAAGTGAGATTGATGCCAGCCTCTATGCCGGATACAGTGCTCCGGAACAGTATCAGGCAGATGGTTTGCAGGGAAGCTGGACTGATGTTTACTCGGTTTCTGCTGTTTTGTATCGGGCACTTTCGGGAACACGTCCTCCAGAAAGTAATGAACGTAAAATAAAGGATAATCTTATCCCGGTTGCCGAACTAAATGCTGCCGTGCCGCAGAATGTTTCGGATGCGGTGTTTGAAGGCATGTTGGTTTACACAAAGTCCAGGCTTCAGACGATTGATCAGCTTATTTCCGGACTGCTCAGCGCAGGCGGAAGCCATACGGCTGTATTTGTTGCTCAGGATAAGACAAAACCAAAGCAAAAAGAGGAGAAAAAGCAGCAGACAGCCAAAGCTGAGCCGAATTTTATCCAGAAATATGCCCGCCGGGGTATGCCTTATGGCGGAATAGCCTGTCTTATTACCATGGTTATTCTGATCGTGGTCGGAGGTATGATCCTCTACGCCCAGTATCAGCGGATAGAAGAGGAGAAAGGTGTCACAATCTCAGAGCTTTCCGATATTGATATTGACGAACTGGCAGGAACAATCAGCAAGGTACCGGATTTTGTCGGACAGTATATCGAGACAGTGAAATCAAATTCGGAATATGCAGACTGTTTCCGTTTTGCATTTGAATATGACTATAATGACAGTTTTCCGGAAGGAATTGTCTACGACCAGTCGATTAAGAAAGATACTGCACTCGAGAAAAATAAAAAGTTAAGCATAACGCTGTATGTCAGCCAGGGTTCTCAGTATGAGGAGATGCCGGATCTGGTTGGAAGCACTCTTGACTATGCCATGAAGGTATTGGATGATATGGGTGTATACTATAAGGTAATGCCGATTGCCAGCGAAGAGGGAGAGCCCGGATTTGTTCTGAGAACCAATAAAGGTGAAGGTGAAAAAATTGATACCAACGTGGATGTAATCATCCTGTTTGTAAAGGAAGAGGTTACCGAAGAAGAAAAGCCAGGTAAAGGCGGACTCAGCGGCGGTGTCAAGTTGGAGACTACAACGGATGATGAAGAACAGGAATAACTCTGCCTGGATGACAGTAACGTGAAGATGATTGCCGCAAAGGTGCAGTGTGAAAAGGCTGCATCTTTGCGTGTTTGTGTTTTTGTATCCGGTTGAGAAAAATGCCGGATCTTATTGACGGAGGAAAAAATTTGAATAATCGTGTAAAGACAGAGGTGCCTGCAGAGGTAATGCAGGAGCAGGAAAAATATACACAGCTTGCCAGAATGAGGATAGCAGAGATTTATTACGGCAGAATCCCGAAATACCATGTGCATTCTTATGGCTGTCAGCTCAATGTGTCGGATGGCGAAAAGCTGAAAGGACAGTTGGAGGCAATGGGATATCAGCAGACACAGTCGGTAGAGGATGCCGATTTTGTCATATATAACACCTGTGCGGTGCGGGAAAACGCGGAAGATCGGGCATTGGGGAATCTTGGTGCGCTTAAAAATCAAAAACGCCGCCGCCCCTCTATGCTTATTGCAATATGCGGATGCATGACACAGCAGCAGCATATTGCTGACAAAATTAAAAAAAGTTTTCCGTTTGTGGATATTGTATTCGGTACCCATTCTATGTATCGTCTGCCGGAGATGGTGTGGTCTCGTTTAAACGGAGGCGCAAGGGTGTTCGATACGTCAGCAGATGATAAAGATATTGTAGAAGGCTTACCTGTCAGCCGCGACAGCGATTTCAAAGCATGGCTGCCCGTTATGTACGGCTGTGACAATTTTTGCAGCTACTGTATTGTTCCCTATGTCAGAGGAAGAGAACGCAGCCGCCGCCCCGAAGAGGTGGTTGCAGAAGCAAGAAAAATTGTGGAGAGCGGATATAAAGAGATCATGCTGTTGGGGCAAAACGTCAACTCTTACGGTGTAGGGTTGGAAGAGAAAATCAACTTCTCCGAACTGCTGCGGAGGATTGATGCCATTGAAGGCGATTACCGGATCCGGTTTATGACTTCTCATCCGAAAGACTGCACGCATGAATTGATTGATACCATTGCTGACAGCAAGCATATCTGTCACCATATTCATCTCCCGGTACAGTGCGGTTCTGACCGTATCCTCAAACTGATGAACCGGAAATATGATGTGGCAAAATATCTTGAACTGATCAGCTATGCCAGAGAGAGGATGCCGGATGTTACACTTACCAGTGATATTATTGTTGGATTCCCCGGCGAAACCTATGAGGATTTCTTACAGACACTGGAGCTGCTGAAAACGGTGCGTTTCAATGCACTGTATACGTTTATCTATTCCAAGAGGGAGGGAACTGTGGCGGCAAAGATGGAAGATCCTGTGCCCTATGAGGATAAGTCCCGTTGGTTCAGAGAACTGCTTGCAGTGCAGGAAGAGATTGCCGACAGCTATTATAAGAGCATGGTAGGAAAAAGAGTGAGGGTATTGCCGGAAGAGTTGGGGAAAAACGAAGGAACCATAACCGGCCGTGATGATGGTAATATCATTGTAAATATCAAAGCTCCGGAATCCATGATCGGCAGTTTTGTTGAGGTAGATGTTGACACTGCTTATAATTGGGCTGTGGGCGGAACGATTGCAGCGGAATAATAAAAAGAGAAAATCAATTTGATATAAAAGAAGGAGAACACTATGGATATCATTGCAATGGCAAGAGAGCTTGGTAAAGAGCTTCAGAAAGATGAAAGATACATCAAGTATCAGCTGACAGTTCAGGAATGTGAAGAAGATAAAGAATTGCAGGAGATGATCGGAGAGTTTAATCTGAAAAAACTTGCCCTTAACCATATACTCAACAGCGCAGACGAAGATAAATCTGATATGATGCTGTTGGATACACAGGTGAGAGAATTGTACAACCGCATTATGGAAGCTCCCTCCATGAAGCACTTCAATGAAGTGAAAGGCGAATTCGATGAGCTGATCAGAGGCATCAGCACGATTATAACCAAGTCTGCAGCAGGCCAGGATCCGGATGAGATCGATCCCTATGCCTGTTCGGGAGATTGTTCCGGCTGCTCCGGCTGCCACTGAGACTAAAAAAGGATGGTAAAAGAAATGGCTCCCCTCTCGCCAATGATGGCTCAATATTTTCAGGTAAAAGAAAAACATAAGGATCACCTGCTGTTTTATCGGCTGGGTGATTTCTACGAAATGTTCTATGAAGATGCAAAAATTGCATCCAGAGAGCTGGAGCTTACTCTTACCGGCAGAGACTGCGGACAGGAAGAGCGTGCTCCCATGTGTGGTGTGCCCTATCACAGCTGCGAAAATTATATAGCAAAGTTGATACAAAAGGGCTATAAAGTGGCGATCTGCGAGCAGATGGAAAATCCTGCCGAGGCCAAAGGCGTTGTTCGACGGGAGGTTGTTCGCGTAATTACCCCCGGAACCGTAATCGAAAATTCGATGCTGGACGAGGGGGCCAACAACTATATTTCCGGAATCTGTGTGGAAAACGGTGCGGCAGGAATCTGTTTCTGCGATGTTTCCACAGGAGTGCTTAAGACAACTGTGCTTGCCGGAGAACGAACAGAACTTGCTGATAAGTTGTTGGATGAACTTTCCCGGTTTATGCCCAAAGAGATTCTTTTCAATGAAGAACTGCTTGACTATAAAGCGGTAACCAATTTTATCAAGCAGAGACTTTCTGCTACCGTAAGTTTGCTTGACAGAGAACTCTATGAAGAAGAGACAGCGGCTGCTGTGCTTTGCCGTCAATTTGGAGAAAAAGGAGAAAGTTTTGTCAAACAGCCCAATGCAGTTCTTATGACAAGATGCATCGGTGCATTACTCAGCTATCTCGCCGAGACCCAGATGAATGGTCTGGAACGGCTGAGAGAGATTGACGTCTATGCAGAAAATATGTATATGAATCTTGACATGAACTCCAAGCGCAATCTTGAGCTGACGGAGAATATGGCAAGAAGAGAAAAGCGAGGGTCACTGCTGTGGGTTCTGGACAGAACCTGTACAGCAATGGGAAAAAGACTTCTCAAAAGTTATGTGGAACAGCCTCTGATTAATGCTGCGCTGATTTCACGCCGCCTTGGTGCGGTGGAGGAACTGTGTACAAATAGCATTCTTCGTTCTGAGATTATCGAAGAGTTGACACATGTTTTTGATATTGAACGTATTATGACACGCATTGTCTATGGCAGCGCAGGTCCGCGGGAATATAAGGCGCTGGAAGCAACGCTCAGCCATATGCCAAGACTTCGTCAACTGCTTTCTGAGGCAGAAAGCAGCGAGCTGACCGTAATAGCCGGATATATCGATCCTTTTGAAGATATTACAGAAAGAATTTCACGTACAATCATTGAGGATCCTCCGGTTCTCACCAAAGACGGCGGTTACATCAACAATGGATTTGATGAGGAATTGGACGAGCTGAGAGGACTCATCACAAATACCAAAGAATATATTGCGTCTATTGAACAGCAGGAGAGAGAAAAGACAGGAATAAAGAATCTGAAAATCGGATACAACCGCGTATTCGGGTATTATATTGAAGTTACCCGTCTGAATTCTTCTTTGGTGCCGCAGGAATATATACGCAAACAAACGCTGGCAAACAGTGAACGCTACATTACGCAGGAGTTGAAATTGCTGGAAGAGAGAATTCTTTCCGCCGGCGAGAGAAGCCTTGCCATAGAACTGCGTATCTTTGCAGAATTGCGGGAGGAGATCAAAGGGGAATTGGAGCGTATCCAACAGACAGCAAATGCTGTGGCACGGTTGGATGTGTTCTGCTCCTTTGCACAGGTAGCTGCCAGAAACGGTTATTGCAGACCGATTGTGGACAACTCGGATAAACTGATTATAAAAGAAGGACGTCATCCGGTTGTCGAAGCAATGATGGATAATACGCCCTTCGTCTCCAACGACGTGGAGTTGGATTGTGCTTCCAGACAGATAGCTGTGATTACAGGTCCCAATATGGCCGGTAAATCTACCTATATGAGGCAGGTGGCGCTGATTACACTGATGGCACAGATTGGCAGTTTTGTTCCTGCAAAATCGGCGCACATTGGTGTTGTGGATGGGATATATACCCGTGTGGGTGCATCGGATGATCTTACTACAGGACAATCCACTTTTATGATGGAAATGAGCGAGGTTGCATCTATCCTCAAAAACTGTACGGCAAAGAGTTTGCTGATCCTTGATGAGATCGGCAGAGGCACCTCTACTTTTGACGGTATGAGTATTGCCAGAGCGGTAATTGAACATATTGCAAACAAGAGAAAGTGCGGAGCCAAGACCTTGTTTGCTACCCACTATCACCAACTGACCGAGATTGAACAGACCTTTGATAACGTTAAAAATTTCAATATCGCTGTCAAAAAGAGGGGAGACGATATTGTCTTTCTGAGAAGGATCGTTCCGGGCGGTGTGGATGACAGTTACGGTATTGAGGTATCCAAGCTGGCAGGAATTCCTGATTCCATCATCAAACGCGCCCATGAGATTTTGAATCAACTGGAAGAAGGACAGGCTGTTTCTGCAAAACCGCGTCAGAAACAGGCAGATGAATACCAGATGACGCTGATGTCTGCTGTTGACAGTGAGGTAGAGGCTAAGCTGAAATCTCTCGATCTTAATACATATACCCCGCTGGAGGCTCTCAACCTGTTGTATGAGCTGAAGGCAATGATAAAAGAGTGATATCTTCCCGATAAAGGCTATGAGAAAAACAGGGAAGAATGATAACGGAGCGTGCTTATTTGGGCAGGATAAATGTACTTGATAAACATACCGCCGAATTGATAGCGGCGGGTGAAGTGGTTGAACGCCCCGCTTCCATCGTCAAAGAGATGATGGAAAACAGCATTGATGCGGGTGCAGATACAATTACTGTGGAGATAAAAAATGGTGGAGTTACCTTGATCAGGGTGACGGATAATGGCTCCGGCATTATGCGTGAAGATGTGCGTAATGCCTTTAAGAGTCATGCAACCAGCAAGATTAAAGTCGGAGATGATCTGAATAATATAGCTACGCTTGGCTTTCGGGGAGAAGCGCTGGCTTCGGTGGCCGCGGTTGCAAAGGTAGAAATGCTCACAAGGCGCCCGGAAGATACCGAAGGAACACATTACCGAATTGAAGGCGGCGAAGAAATTTTGCTGGAAGAATCCGGGTGTCCTGCCGGTACCACAATGATTGTGAGAGATCTTTTCTACAACACGCCTGCACGAATGAAGTTCCTCAAAAAGGATGTTTCTGAAGCCAATGCAGTGGCTGTGGTGGTGGATAAGATTGCACTCTCCCATCCTGAGGTGATTGTAAGATTTATCCGCGACGGAGAACTTAAACTGCTTACACCGGGAAACGGAGACCTGAAGTCTGTTATATACGAAGTGTTTGACCGCGATTTTTCCACCAATTTGATTAAGGTGGATTATTGCTATAAGGAAATGACGGTCAGCGGATATATTTCAAAGCCGACAGCTTCCCGTGCCAGCCGTTCACTGCAGAGTTTTTTCATCAATGGGCGGTATGTCCGTCCGCGTACCTGCAGTGCGGCAATTGAAGAGGCATTTAAAGGGATGCTCATGACAGGAAAATTCCCGGCCTGTGTTCTCTTTTTGACCATGCCTCCCAATACAGTGGATGTCAATGTGCATCCGGCCAAGCTGGAGGTGCGTTTCCACAGCGAAAAGGATGTTTTTGAAACCGTTTATTATGGGGTAAAACAGGCACTGGCAAATCTGGATACGACACCGCTGGCAGGGATGAAGGAAGTGCGTACACAAACCAATCCCTATTCCATCAAAGCGGATTCTACAGCACAGGTGCGTTCACTTTTTGATATGCAGAAAGAGGAGACAAGACCGCCGGTTGCCGTTGTACCGCCCCATGCATGGCAGCGTGTTACTGTACAGGAAAAAGAGAGGTTCAACACCCTCCTCAGCGGCGGAGGGCAAAGAGAGAACAATGCCGGAAGAATATCCTCTGAAAAAAGAGAAAGCAGCGCCGGCAGAACGGATCTGCAGAATTATGCGCCGATCCCGGTAGTAGGCTTGGAGCGGATCCGTTCCGAAAAAACAGAAGCAGCGGCAGAGCCTGCCCGTAAACCAGAGAACCGCACCGCTGAAGCTTCAGGGCAGGAACAGGAGAAAAAGCTGTTTCCGAAGAGAGCGGAAGCAGTGGAAGATACTGCGGCGGCAGAGAAAATATACGGGAATAATACGGAAGAACCGCAGAAAGAGCATTCGTTGTACGAAAAAAGCGAAGTATCTTCCGAAAGTAGTGAAGAAAAGATGAAAGTACCGGCTTCTGAGCCGGTGGGTAAAATCATCGGTGAATTGTTTGCTACATATATTTTGATTGAATATCAGGATGAGTTGTTGCTGGTAGATAAGCATGCCGCCCATGAAAGATATATATATGAAAATTTGAAACAGAGGAAAGACGGAAAAGATACGCAGATATTGCTGATGCCGGAGACAGTCTCCCTTTCCAGAGAGGAACATCTGGCATTGATAAGCGGAATGGCTGATGTAACAGAAGCAGGTTTTGAAATCGACGATTTCGGAGGAAACTCAGTTATTGTCAGAGCTGTACCCATGTGGATGGAAAAGGCGGATATTGCAGAGATGGTCGGTTGGATGGCCAATGCCATGATAAAGGGTCAAAATACCTCTCTGCCCGATTTTTTGGACGATCTTTATCACTCCATAGCCTGCCGGGCTGCTGTAAAAGCGCATGACAAAAGTACACCTGAAGAGCTGCGGTATATAACTGAATTGGTTACAAGAGAGGATATTCGCTATTGTCCTCATGGCAGACCGGTGGTTGGCACTTTTACACGCAGACAGATAGAAAAAATGTTTAAGAGGTTGGTATGAACGAAAGCATAGCGAATGGCAGCAATATAGAAGAAAAAACGAAGGTAATTGCTGTAGTGGGACCCACTGCTTCGGGAAAGACAGAACTTGCTGTTTCTTTGGCGGAGGAACTCGGCGGAGAGGTTATTTCAGCCGACTCCATGCAAATTTACAAATATATGAATATCGCCACAGCAAAGCCGACAAAAGAGGAAATGAGGGGCATACCTCATTATCTGATTGATTTTGTGGAACCCGGCGAAACATTTAGCGTTGCCCGCTATGTAGAGCTTGCTCACAGGCTGATCAGGGAAATTACCCAGCGGGGGAAGCTGCCTATCATCGCAGGGGGAACCGGGCTTTATGTGGATTCACTGCTTAAAAATATTGAATTTTCTCCGCAAAAAAGTGATGAACGGCTGAGAGAAGAACTAAATGCTCTGGCAGCAGAAAAGGGCGGCGAGTATATGCTGGCTCTTTTACGGGAGATAGATCCGGAAACTGCCGCAAGATTACACCCCAATGATTTGAGCAGGATTATTCGAGGTATCGAAATATTCCGTATTACCGGTGTGACCATGTCCCAGCAGCTGGAGAGATCTCACGGAGAACAGATCTACGATGCATTTTATATCGGGATTGATCTGCGTGACAGGGAAAAGCTGTATCAAAGAATCAACACCCGCGTGGATATTATGCTGCAGCAGGGACTTGTGGATGAATTGAAAGACTTGGAGAAGCGCGGATTTTCGTCTACGGCAGCGCAGGCAATTGGATATAAAGAACTCTATGGCTGGCATAAAGGAGAAATGAGTTTTGAGCAGGCGGTAGAGGAGCTGAAACGCGGAACCCGCCGCTATGCCAAGAGACAGCTTACGTGGTTCAGAAAAAACGAGGAGATAAACTGGTTTTACCGTGAAGATTACCGGGATACACAACAACTGTGCCGGGCAGCGGTAACAGCTGCAGAGAAGTTTTTAGGTGAATAATCCGCCGACAAGAGGCAAAGCTGAAAGAGGCAGATAAAATGAGCAGATGCATATTCGAGGCTTTAGCGGAGCGCAGATTCCGAAAGAGGGCAAAAGAATATTTGACAGAGCATTACGGCGATATATTTTCATGGCAGGCCGTCCTCGAAATAGGGGAGCAGTCGGCTGCGCATATGTTCAGCGCAGCGGCCGGTGATATGACGGTTGTCTGCCAGGCATATTATATCAAAAGGAAAAAAGGAAGCTATCCGGAAGAAATGCTGAAAGAGCTGAGAGAGACGGCTTTTTGTCTTGCGTTTATGCCGGCAAAAGCAAAAAAACTCATCGTGATACCGAAGCAGGAGGAGGACGCGTGTTCCGCCCTGCGCAAGGCTGCGGAAATTCCTGAATCGGTGGAGTTGAAGTGTGTCTGAAGACGGATGAGAAGAGAAAAGGCAGCAAAAAAGTATGGAGGTTAAAAGATGCGCTCGACAATGGGGAAAATCGTAATGGCGGTTTTGGCACTGTTTTTGGTTGCATATATAGGATACCAGGCGGTGGATTATTTTTATAAGCCATATCGGTTAGAAACTGTTTATAAATATACATTTCAGGATTCCGTAACGGGCAACGCTGTGTTTATCAGGGAAGAGAAGCAGGTGGAATCTGAAATCAGCGGTGTGTTGGATTATATTCATAATGACAGTGAAATGGTATCGAAGGGAATGGCGATTGCAGAAATCTATCCATCCAGTCAGGATATCCTGAATTTGGAACGGATAGCAGAATTGCAAGCGGAGATCAAAATGCTGGAAGATTCGGAAAAGACCGAGGAAAACTATTTGAGTGTGTTTGAAACAATTGGCACACAGATTTCCGATGCGTTGGAAAATATTGTTGTGGATATGAGGATGGGCGATGTTTCTGCGACGGCAGAAGGAAAAAACGAACTCATGACACTCATCAACCGCCGCCAAATCATTGCGGGGATAGAGGAAAACTATGATAGCAGAATTTCGCAGCTGAAGATGGAGATCGACCGTCTCAGTGCCCAAACAGCATCGGCACAAGGATTTGTATATGCAGAAGAAAAAGGATATTTTTCCTCTGCAGCAGATGGTTATGAATATGCAGTTACACCGGAAAAAATGGCTGAAATGACAGCGGAGGATTACAAAAAGATTATAGAGGGGAAAGGGGCACAGCAGTTAACATCACGCGTGGTGGGAAAACTGATCACAGATTATAACTGGTACTGTGCAGTTGTGATTTCTGCAGAGGAAGCCGGGCGTTTTTCAATCGGAGACAGTTTGAATATCATGATCGACGATGTGGGAACGGATTTTATTCCTGTAAAAGTTGAAAATGTAGTGACAGTGGAGGAAAGCCAGGAAGCTGTTGTTATTCTTAAATGCGGATACATGACCGATCAGCTGGCCAATCTTCGTACAGCTGAGGTGGAGATCACGTTTGGTGCCGTATCCGGTCTGAGAATTCCGAACAGTGCCATAAGAATGGTGGGCGGAGTCAAAGGTGTTTATGTATTGAAAAAGCAAACGGTAAAATATCGTCCCATAGAAGTGATTTATGAGAGAAACGGTTTTGTTGTGGTTCGCATGAATGAAGAAGATGCCTCGTCGCTTCAACAGTTCGATGAATTGTTTGTGGAAGGAAATGACCTTTACGAAGGAAAGCATATTGATTAAAAAAGAACGGAAATACAAGGAATTTTCCATAAAACCTTTTTGTAACAAAGGAGGTTTTATGGAAAATTGCTGTTTCTGAAAAATTGTGTTGACATTTGACCGAAAAAATTAGATAATGATATCATAGGAATTGTATGCAATGGTGCAGATGGCCTGCTGTTTGCATACAACAAAAAATCACAGGAGGCAAAACGATATGGCTTTTATGTCTAAGTTTAAGGATTTTATGGGAATTCCGCAGGATGAAGAAACTGAGGAAGAGGAACTCGATATTATATCGAAAGAACCGGAAGAAGAGAAGAAGCCCGCACCTCAGGTGACAAGACATGCAAACGGCAATAAGGTAGTGAACATACATACAACTACACAGCTTCAGGTCGTGCTTGTAAAACCGGAGCGGTTTGAAGATGTGCGTCCCATTGCTGATCATCTGAATTCCAAGAATACTGTTGTTCTCAATCTCGAGTCCACCAATAAGGATGTTTCTCGCAGGCTGGTTGATTTTCTCAGCGGTGTTGCTTATGCCAATCAGGGACAGATAAAAAAAGTGGCAAACAGCACTTATATCATCACCCCGTATAATGTCAATATCATGGGAGATTTGTTGGATGAGTTGGAGAGCAGCGGAGTCTATTTCGGATGATAGACATCAATCTGCTTGAAGGCAAAGAAGCGGCGCTTGCAGCAAGAGCAGGTGAAATATTTATATCGGCAGACACAGGAAAGCTTGGTTATGCAAGGTTCATCGGTTTTCTGGATGAACGTGCGGCTGAGATCGTGCTGGCTGCAGCTGCAAGGGTTGGTTTTCGCAATGTGTGTTTTTTCGGTGGGTATGAAGGGGCCGAACGGGTCTATCTCGGGGTTTTTCCCGATTATGAGGAACCGAATGAAACGGAATATCCTATTACCGCCGTTGAACTGAGTTACCGTGAGGCAGATAAACCGTCCCACAGAGATTTCCTCGGAGCGATTCTTGCGCTTGGAATCAAGAGGGAAACGATTGGAGATATTCTGGTTGGGCAAAATAAATGTATTGTATTTTTGGCTTCCTCTGTGTCGGGACTGGTGCTTGGTGAACTGAGTAAGGTAGGAAGAGTAGGGGTGAAATCTGCTCTCTGGCAGGGAGGAGACCTTCCCATAACCAAAGAGACACGCGAGATAGCAGGGACGATTGGTTCGGCAAGACTGGATGCGGTTATTGCACTTGTGACAAAGCAATCCAGAGGAAAAGCGGTTGGATTGATCAGTGCCGGGGCGGTACGTGTCAACGGCTGCACAGAGCTTTCTGCGTCTCATCCGCTGGACGAGGGAGACAGACTGTCGATCAAGGGCTACGGCAGGTTTGATGTGTGTGAATTCGGCGGTAAAACGGGAAAAGGAAGACTGCATGTAACGTGCAGAAAATATTTATAGCAAGGAGTGTATCAGGATGCTTAAGCCGAGAGATATTGCAAACAAAAGCTTTGAACGGGCGTCACGCGGTTATAAATTTGAAGACGTCGATATATTTATGTCGGAGATAACAGTTGCTTATACCGAATTGTATGAAACAAACCAGCAGTTGGAGCAGCAGTTGGAAGTTCTTGCTGAAAAGATAGAGGAATACCGTGAGAGCGAAGACAGTCTGCGCAGTGTGCTGCTTGGAGCACAGAAGCTGGGCGACAGCATTGTACGTGAGTCCCGTGCGAAAGCCGAAGTTCTTACACAGGAGGCCAATGCCAAAGCCGAGGCTATTGTAGCTGCCGCGATCGAAAAATCCAAGGGAATATTGATTGACAATGAGAACAGGATCGCCAAAGAACAGGCGGAACTGGATTCTCTGAGAAGAGATGTTGCTGCATTTAAGCAGGATTTACTTTCGCTTTACCGCAGACATTTTGAACTGATTGCAGAAATTCCGGATTATGAGGGAGACGAGGAGCTGGAAGAAAAGGAAGTTCCAGCCGAGAGTTTTGCTCCTGATGTGGAAGAGCCTGCAAAGGTTATGGTCGAAGAAGCGGCTGAGGTTGAAGAGGCGCCTGCGTTTGCCGTTTCCGATGAAGCAGAGAAGCAGGAACCCAGCGAAGAAACTGCAGAAATGGATTTCGACAGCGTGGCAAAGGAATATGATTTTTCGGGACTGAAATTCCAGTTTACCGATGAAATCGATAAAAGAAAATCATAAAAAAGCAAAATAAAGTTTATCCGGAAGCGAGATATGCTTTCGGAAGACTGTCATATATCTGGAGGAAATTATGGCTGAGGATTATAACAAGACATTGAATCTACCGAAAACTGACTTCCCGATGAGAGCATCTCTTCCGCAGCGTGAGCCCGGTATGCTCGAGAACTGGGAAAAAGACCGTCTTTATTATAAGATGGTAGAGAAGAATCAGGGTAAGCCGAAGTATATTCTGCACGATGGACCTCCGTATGCAAACGGCGGCATCCATCTTGGTACTGCTCTGAATAAAGTGCTTAAGGATTTCATCGTGAAGCATAAGAATATGTCCGGTTTTGAGGCTCCTTATGTTCCCGGTTGGGATACCCACGGTCTTCCCATCGAGCTTAGAGCTATGAAAAAACTTGGCGTAGGAAAAGTGCTCTCTCCGATAGAGCTTCGTAAGCATTGCCGTGAGTTTGCTCTGGAATATCTCGATCTCCAGCGCGATCAGTTTAAGCGTCTTGGTGTTATCGGCGATTTTGATGATCCCTATCTCACCCTTAAACCTGAGTTTGAGGCAAGACAGATCGAAATCTTTGGCGCTATGGCAAACAAAGGCTTCATCTATAAGGGCCTGAAACCTGTCTATTGGTGCCCCGAGTGCAAGACTGCTCTGGCTGAGGCTGAAATTGAATATTCCGAAGATAAATGCGATTCTATCTATGTAAAATTTAAGGTTGCCGATGATAAGGGTAAGCTGAGTGCACTGGGCGCAGAGCTGGATAAAACCTATTTTGTCATCTGGACAACAACAACATGGACACTCCCCGGCAATAACGCTATCTGCCTTGGACCGGAGTTTGAATATGCTGTATATAAGGCAAACGGCGAATACTATGTAATGGCAAAAGAGCTTGCTCCTTCTGCTTTCAAAGCTGCAGGTATTGAAGAGTATGAGGTTATCGGTGAGCTGATGGGCAAGGATTGCGAATACATGACCTATACCCATCCCTTTATTGAAAGAACCTCTCTCATCATCGTCGGTGACCATGTCACTCTCGAAAGTGGTACCGGTTGCGTTCATACAGCTCCCGGTCACGGTGTTGAGGACTATGTTGTATGCGTAAATAACTATCCCGAAATCGAACTGCTTGTTCCCGTTGACGGCGACGGCAAGATGACCGCAGAGGCCGGTCAGTTTGCAGGTCTCACCACCGATGATGCAAGCAAAGCAATTGCAAAGCATCTGGCTGAGACAGGCTATCTCTTTGCACATTCCAAGATCATCCACCAGTATCCGCACTGCTGGCGCTGCCACAATCCCATCCTCTTCCGTGCTACAGAGCAGTGGTTCTGCTCCATCGACAGCATCAAGGAGGATGCCGTCAAGGCTGTCCGCAGCGTTGAATGGATCCCTGAGTGGGGCGAAAACCGCATGGAAAACATGATCCGTGACAGAAGCGACTGGTGTATTTCCCGTCAGCGTACTTGGGGTGTTCCCATTCCTATTTTCTACTGCAAACAGTGCAATAAGCCTGTTGTAAACGAAGAGAGCATTGACGCTGTTTCTGATCTCTTCAGAAAAGAAGGTTCCGACGGTTGGTATACCCATGAGGCAGAAGAGATTCTTCCCGCAGGCTTTAAGTGTGAGTGCGGATGCGGTGAGTTCAGAAAAGAAACCGATATTATGGACGTTTGGTTCGATTCCGGTGTTACCCATGCAGCAGTTTGCATGGAGCGTCCCGAACTTGAATGGCCTACAGACCTCTATCTGGAGGGTGCTGACCAGTATCGCGGTTGGTTCCAGTCTTCTCTGCTCACCAGTGTTGCATGGAAGGGTGTATCTCCCTATAAAGCAGTTTGCACACACGGTTGGGTTGTTGATGGTGAAGGCAAACAGATGCACAAATCACTCGGCAACGGTGTTGATCCTGCAGATGTCATCAAGGATTACGGCGCAGATCTGCTCAGACTTTGGGTTGCTTCCTCCGACTATCATGCTGATATCCGTTATTCCAAGGATATCATGAAGCAGCTCTCTGAGGTTTACCGCAAGGTTCGTAACACCCAGCGCTTCATCCTCGGTAACATCTATGACTTCGATCCCAACAAGGATATGGTTCCCAACGATCAGCTTCCTGAACTTGATAAATGGGCTCTCATTACTACCGCAAAACTGATTGAAAAATGCAGTGAAGCATACGATAAGTTTGATTTCCATATCATTTATCATACCATTAACAACTTCTGCACCATCGATATGTCCAACTTCTATCTGGATATCATCAAGGACAGACTCTATGTTGAGAAGGCTGATTCTCTCCCGCGCAGAGCTGCACAGACCGTTATCTACAAGATTCTCCGTGCAATGACTCTGATGCTTGCTCCGATTCTCTCCTTCACAAGTGAAGAGGTTTGGGGATATATTCCCAAGCTTGCTGATGACAATGCAGAATCTATCTTCTTTAACGATATGCCCAAGGCTGATGAGCATATTGAATATGATGCCGAGTTTATGGCCAAGTGGGAAGCAATCAAGGGTCTCCGCGATAGAGTCAACAAACAGCTGGAGGAGGCACGTGCAGCGAAGGTAATCGGTAAGGCTCTGGAAGCTAAAGTTACCATTACTGCCGGCGATGAATATGATTTCATCAAGTCTGTTGAAAACGAACTGCTTGCCGCTTTCATCGTATCTGATGTTGAGCTGGTCAAGGGCGAAGGCGAAACTGTTATTGATGTCAAGGTCGCTGAGGGTGAGAAGTGTAACCGCTGCTGGATGCACAGCACCACAGTTGGTACAGATCCTAATCATCCTACTCTCTGCGCACGCTGTGCAAAAATTGTTGGATAAAATATACCCGGAGAGGTTGCAATGAGAAAAAAAGATAAAATAATCGGCACAATAGTGATGCTGTTCATGCTGGCAGTGGATCACCTTACGAAATATTGGGCGATTGTATCGCTGAAAGGTCAGGAGCCAATCAAAGTCTGGCAGAACGTCTTCCATTTTGTTTATGCCGAAAACCGCGGTGCGGCATTCAGTATGCTTCAAAATAAGCGGATATTCTTAATCCTGTTTACTGCCGCAGCAATTATCCTGGTGCTTTGGATGATATATTTTGATAAGTTCAAATTTAACAGAGCAGCATCCATAGGGCTTTGTTTGATTGCATCGGGAGGAATAGGGAATCTCATTGACCGTATTTTTCGGGCATATGTGGTGGATTTCATCTACTTTGTCCCCATTAATTTCCCGGTTTTCAATGTTGCCGATGCCTGTGTTACCATTGGCACAATCATATTTGCAATAGGTTTTATGGTGGATGAGTTTCGCGCGGCTAAAAGCGCGAAGCTCTCCGCCGCAGCGGAAACATCAGTCAGTGAAGAGGTTCCGCAGGAGAGTTCTCTGCCCACAAGTGAGACAGAGGATAGATAAATGATCCACAGTCGCCTGTTCTGACATCAGGCGGTTCAGGAGGAAGCGTGGATACAGTTAAAACATATATTTCTGAGAGTTCGGGGCAGCGGTTGGATGTATTTATTGCAGAGGCAGGGGAGATGACACGCTCTGCAGCACAAAAGCTGATAGAAAACGGCTGTGTACAGGTCAATGGTCGTCCCGTCTCCAAAAATACCAAGCTCAAGGCGGGAGATACTGTCTCTGCAGAAATACCGGAAGCAGTTCCGTATGAAGCGGTTGCACAGGATATCCCCATAGATGTGGTGTATGAGGACGAGCATCTGCTTGTGGTGAATAAGCCGAAAGGGATGGTTGTTCATCCTGCGGCTGGAAATCCCGATGGAACACTAGTCAATGCACTGATGCACCACTGTGGTGATTCACTTTCCGGAATTAACGGTGTGCTCCGTCCGGGAATTGTACACCGCATTGATAAAGATACAAGCGGTTTGCTTGTAGTGGCCAAAACCAATGAAGCGCATCTGGTATTGGCCGAAGCTGTCAAGGAACACAACTTTACAAGAATATATGAAGCTGTGGTCTATGGCAACATCAAGGAAGAAAATGGAACCATTGATCTTCCCATTGCCAGACATCCGGTAGACCGGAAGCGTATGGCGGTGGCGACAGCGAATGTGAAAAGTGCCAGAAATGCTGTTACCCACTATGAAGTGCTGGAACGCTATCAAGGCTTCACCCGTGTGCAGCTGAAGCTGCAGACCGGAAGGACTCATCAAATCAGGGTGCATATGTCGTATAGGGGGCACCCTGTGGCGGGGGATCCGGTATACGGTCCAAAGAAAGTGATCACCTCACTGGGTGGTCAGTGCCTGCATGCCGGTGTTCTTGGTTTTATCCATCCCATTACAGGAGAATATATGGAGTTTCGTGCGCCATTGCCCGAGTATTTCACCTCCTTTATCAAGAGCTTAGAGGAGAAAAGCAGATGATCAGGAAAATAAGTGATATTCTTTTGCTGAGTGATTTGGACGGGACTCTTTTTGATGAACCGTATGGTGCAGCCTGTCGTGTGTCAGCACAGAATTGCGAGGCAGTGAAGAGGTTCATTGAAAAAGGCGGAAATTTTGCAATTGCCAGCGGACGTGCGCATCCCTTCGCACTGGAACTGATTGGAGATACCAAGATCAATGCCCCCTCTGTGTTTGTCAATGGCGGATATCTCTACAACCCGGAGACAAAGGAGTTTTCCTGTCAGGTGTATATTGAAGATATAACAAGGGAAGAGGTAAAAAACGCAGTTGAAGAATACGGAAAGGTAGCCTTGGCGGTATACTATACGGATGATGGTCAGTTTCAACTGATAGACAGAGATGATTTTCATCTTGCAGAAAGCGAAACTTGTGGCGACAAAAGTCAGGACAACCCGGCAAGTAAAGTCTATAAATATATGATTTTTACACATCCGGAGAATATCAATGAACTGGTCGCTTTTATGAAAAATAGATTCGGAGATAAGGTTGAGGTTGTAATTTCGGCAAATGTTCTTGTAGAGATTTTGCCGAAAGGCAATTCAAAAGCTTCCGGAATAAAAAAACTGATTGAATCTACAGGATGGGATCCTGAAAATGTGATTGCAGTAGGGGACTACTACAACGATATAGAGATGCTTGATATTGCAGGGATTGCAGTTGCGATGGGCAATGCACCGGACGATGTAAAGGCTCATGCGGATTTCTGTGTAAAATCCTGTGAGGAACACGGTGTAGCTGACCTGATAGAGCGTCTTGAGCAAACTTATTTATAAATTGCTGTTTACCATAAATGATTTATTGTTAAGGAGTGGTTGGATCAATGAATGAAGCAACAAAAAAAGAACTGATGATAACCGCCTGTAAGATCAGGATGGGCATCATCGAAGGTGTTTTTAACGCAAAATCCGGTCATCCGGGCGGTTCTCTCTCCATGACCGATATCCTCACATATCTTTATTTTAAAGAGATGAACGTCGATCCCAAGAACCCCAAGTGGGAAGACCGCGACCGTTTTGTACTCTCCAAGGGTCACTGCGCACCGGCTCTCTATTCTGCTCTTGCTCACAAGGGATTTTTCCCGGTGGAGGAACTGAAAACGCTTAGAAAGATCGGATCCAGACTGCAGGGACATCCCGATATGAAGGGGACTCCCGGTGTGGATATGACCAGTGGTTCCCTGGGACAGGGCGTATCCGCAGCAGGCGGAATGGCTCTTGCAGCAAAGATTGACAACAAAGATTATCGTGTTTACGCTTATCTCGGCGATGGCGAAATCGAAGAAGGACAGGTTTGGGAAGCTGCTATGTTTGCCGCCCATAAAAAGCTGGATAACCTTTGCGTTATTGTAGATTTCAATGGGCTTCAGATCGACGGTGCGATCACAGAAGTTAACTCTCCCTGCCCCATTCCCGAGAAGTATGAAGCTTTTGGTTTCAATGTCATCACCATTGATGCACATGACTTTGACCAGATCGAAGCTGCTTTTGAGCAGGCAAAGACTGTAAAAGGCAAGCCCACAGCGATTATTGCTGTCAGCACCAAGGGTAAGGGCGTATCCTATATGCTCAACAAGGCATCCTGGCACGGCACAGCCCCCAACAAAGAGCAGTATGATATCGCTATGGCAGAGCTCAACGCAGAGCTTGCAGCATTGGAGGAATAATTATGGCAGATATGATCAAAAAAGCAACCAGAGAAAGCTACGGTGAAGCTCTTGTTGAGCTTGCCGATATCAATGATAAGGTAGTCGTTCTTGATGCTGACCTTGCAGAAGCGACCAAGAGCGGTATGTTCAAGAAAAAGTGCCCGGAACGTTTCTTTGACTGCGGTATTGCTGAGGCCAACCTTGTTGGTACCGCTGCCGGACTTGCTACCTGCGGTAAAATTCCCTTCATCAGCTCTTTTGCCATGTTCCTCGCCGGACGTGCCTTTGAGCAGATCAGAAACTCTATTGGTTATCCCCACATGAACGTTAAGGTTTGTGCGACCCATGCCGGAATCTCCGTTGGTGAAGACGGTGCTACCCATCAGTGCAATGAAGACATTGCTCTTATGCGCTCTATTCCTGGCATGACCGTTATCAGCCCCTCCGATCATATTGAGGCAAAGGCTGCTGTAAAGGCTGCTGCAGAGTTCGAAGGTCCTGTATATATCCGTTTTGGTCGTGTTGCTGCCCCTGTTTTCAATACCAATGAAGACTATCAGTTTGAAATTGGCAAGGGTATCCAGCTTCGCGATGGTAAGGATGTTACCATTGTTGCAACAGGACTTATGGTATATGAGGCGATGATGGCTGCGGAGACACTGGCAGAGCAGGGTATTGATGCCAGAGTTATCAATATCCATACCATTAAACCGATCGATCGCGATATCATCATTAAGGCTGCTAAGGAGACTGGTGCAATTCTCACAGTAGAAGAGCATTCTGTCATCGGCGGACTGGGTGAGGCTGTGGCTGCTGTTACAGCAGAGGAAGCTCCTGTTCGTGTTGTAAAGATTGGTCTCAATGATAAGTTTGGATATTCCGGACCGGCACTTGAACTTCTCAAAATGGAAGGTCTTTGCGCTGAGAATATTGCTGCAAAAGCGAAGGCTCTTGCAGAATCCAAATAAGTATAAATAAGATGTAGCCCCTGTTTGATTATGTTCTTTTGTCAAGCAGGGGCTTGCTGCAACAGGAGGAAAAGATATGGTTGGGGAATTGTTTCCGCGTACAATAGTAGGTGGCGTATCTCTTTCACGCATGATTATCGGGTCTAACTGGATGCTTGGATACAGCCACAGATCCAGTGCTGCAGACCAGAACATTAAGAGCTATCACAGTGATGGTGAGCGAGCTTATGAAATGTTCTGTACTTTTCTGGAGAATGGTGTAGATACCTTTATGTCTATCCTTTCACAGTGCGGACATCTGCTGGATTCCATCAAACGTGCAGAACAGACGGTAGGACGTAAGATGATTCTCGTGGATACACCGATTTTGAATGTTGACAACAATGAAATGGCCAGACAACAGGCCAGAGAAACAGTGCGCCAGAGTAAGGAGTTGGGCGCTACGTTTTGTCTGCTGCATCATTCCTGCGCAGAACAGTTGGTGTGCAAGAACACCAGAACAATAGACCGTCTTCCGGATTATCTTTCTATGATCAGGGAAGAGGGGATGCTTCCGGGACTTTCTGCTCATATGCCGGAGTTGGTAATCTATTCAGACCTCAATGAATATGATGTTGAAACATATATCCAGCTCTATAACTGTATGGGATTCCTGATGCAGATTGAGGTTGAGAGTGTCAATCAGATCATTTGGAATGCCAAAAAACCGGTTATGACCATTAAACCGATGGCTGCCGGACGTGTGACGCCTTTTGTTGGCCTCAATTTCTCCTGGGCAACACTGCGTCCCTGTGATATGGTTACTATTGGGTGTATGAATGCGTGGGAAGCTGCACAGGATATTGAGATATCCAGGGCATATTTTGAAGGAAGAGCTCCCATGATGGAAGGACGGGCCAGCCCGAAAAAGACAGATATTATTGTCTGACAGAATTCAAAACATTTTCAGTAAGAAACATATACGGCAGACATGACCAGTGAGTAAAGTTGGTGAATGTACTGCCGTATGTTTTTTAGTTGAAGTTTCAAGGATATTTGTTGCGGAAATTGCGACTTTTCTTGACAACGGAAAAAGGATGGATTATACTGATAACAGAGAGATATTTTGAAAGGAGAATGAGACAAATGTCTATACTTGTTACAGGTGGAGCCGGCTATATTGGTAGCCATACATGCGTTGAACTGCTTGAGGCAGGGAAAGATATTGTTATTGTTGATAACTTTGTCAACTCCAAGCCGGAAGCACTTGAGCGTATTAAGGCAATCACCAAAAAGGATTTTAAATTCTATGAGGCAGATCTCATCGACAGAGAAGCCATTGAAAAGATATTTGCAGAAAATGAGATTGACGCAGTGATCCATTTTGCAGGACTGAAAGCCGTTGGTGAATCGGTAAGTATCCCGCTGAGATATTATCACAACAACATCACCGGAACGCTGATTCTCTGTGAAGTTATGGCCAAGTACGGCTGTAAGAGAATGGTATTCAGCTCTTCTGCCACCGTTTATGGAATGAGCAACATTCCTCCATATAACGAGACAATGCCCACATCTGCTACCAATCCCTATGGACGTACCAAGCTGATGATTGAGGAGATTCTTAAAGATCTCTGCATCTCCGATAGCGAGTGGAGCACTGTGATGCTGAGATACTTCAATCCCATCGGCGCTCATAAGAGCGGATTGATCGGCGAATCTCCCAATGGAATTCCCAACAACCTGCTGCCCTATGTTGCCATGGTGGCAAACGGAAAACTGAAGCATCTGAATGTCTATGGTGATGACTATGAGACTCCGGATGGCACCGGTGTTCGTGACTATATCCATGTTGTGGATCTCGCTAAGGGACATTTGAAAGCCCTCAATTATGCTTACAACAATACGGGAGCAAAGGCTGTCAACCTCGGTACAGGGCACGGATACAGTGTGCTGGATGTTGTTAAAGCTTATGAGAAGGCCAGTGGTAAGAATGTTCCCTATGTGATTGGTCCGCGCCGTCCCGGCGATGTAGCTGCTTCTTTTGCGGATGCATCCGAAGCTAAAAGAGTTTTCAACTGGGAAGCAACGCTCGGTATTGATGAAATGTGTGAAGATTCCTGGCGTTTTGCCTCCAATAATCAGTAAAAAGAATATTTGCGGCGGTTGGAGAAGATCTGACCGCTGCATTTTTTATGTAAGGAGAAGTACGGTAAATAGAGTAAATTAGAGAAGATGAATTATATATATAAGATTATATTTACTTTTAAATTATAGTATGGAATTAATATAGTTTGTCTTATTGACAGAAGATAAGAGTTGTTTTATAATAGAAGTTAATAAAAGTGCAGTTAATCTCATGGATGGAGGATGAATTAGATGGAAAATAAAATAACCGCATCGGCGGAGAAGTTTGCTGCTTTGATTGAAGCTCAGCTTGCCAGAGTAGAGAGAATGAAGGCTCAGAAAGAGTTTGTAAATTACGAAAAGTTGGATAAAATCATTATTGGTGTCTGCGGTGGAGACGGTATTGGTCCGATCATCACCGGTGAGGCTCAGCGTGTTCTCACCTTCCTTCTCAAGGAAGAGGTAGAGGCAGGAAAGGTAGAGTTTAAGGTAATCGACGGCCTTACCATTGAGAACCGTGTAGCTGCCAATAAGGCAATTCCCGATGATGTTCTCGCAGAGATCAAGAGCTGCCATGTTATCCTCAAAGGACCGACCACCACGCCGAAAGCCGGCGATCCGTGGCCCAATATTGAAAGTGCCAACGTTGCTATGCGTAAAGAGCTTGACCTCTTTGCCAACGTTCGTCCCGTAAAGGTTCCCGATCAGGGCATTGACTGGACTTTCTTCCGTGAGAATACCGAGGGTGCTTATACCCTTGGCTCCTGTGGCGTTGATGTCGACGACGAACTCGCTTTCGATTTTACTGTTACCACAACAGAAGGTACCGAGCGTATTGCACGTCTTGCTTATGAGTTTGCCAAAAACAACGGCAAAGAGAGAGTATCCATTGTTACCAAGGCCAACATCATTAAGAAGACTGACGGTAAGTTCCTGAAACTTTGTCAGAAGATCGGTGAAGAATATCCGGACATCACTACCGATGACTGGTTTATCGATATCATGACTGCTAAGCTCATTGATGAGAAGCGCCGTCGTGACTTTAAAGTATTCATTCTGCCCAACCTCTACGGCGATATCATCACCGATGAAGCTGCTGAGTTCCAGGGAGGCGTAGGCACCGCAGGAAGCGCCAACATTGGTAAGCGTTATGCCATGTTTGAAGCGATCCATGGTTCCGCTCCCCGTATGATGACAGAGGGCCGCGGCTGCTATGCAGATCCCTGCTCCATGCTCCGTGCAACCGTTCTGTTGCTCTCCCATATTGGCAAGATTGAGCAGTCCAAGAAACTGGAGCGTGCTCTTGATATCTGCATGTTCG
>SVMZ01000039.1 GCA_015067185.1 Oscillospiraceae bacterium
TCGGTTACTACCTGTTCCTCAACAGCGCTCTCGAAGTTGCTGAAGAAGATACCGGTAAGGATAACGTTGGCACCGGCGCTTCCGATATGACCAGCGTATGCGTAGCTCTCGCTGTTGTATCCCTCGTAGCTGCTGGCGCTGTATGCGTAAAGAAAGTTTCCAAATAATTTAAGTTTGCGAACATTCTAAACGAATACCGAACCTAAACTTTAATAAAGACGACCGTCTCTCCCGGTCGTCTTTTTCTTTTGTAAAATTCAGCGTATTATTGCGGGATTCCTCTTGAAAGCAAAAGAAAAATCGAATATAATGATAATTGAATCGTTCCCTTTTCACCAAATCAAAAAGGAGTATCTCACAATGAAAAATATCCCCGAAGTAAAACTTGGCATCATCGCCGTATCCCGCGATTGTTTCCCTGTTGCGCTTTCCATGCAGCGCCGTCAAAACATCCTTGCCGCCTATGGCGCAGGTTTATACGAATGCCCCATTACCGTTGAAAATGAAAAAGATGCCGTTGCCGCCATCGAAGATGTAAAGGCCGCCGGCGTCAATGCTCTGGTCGTCTATCTCGGCAACTTCGGCCCCGAAACACCGGAAACCCTTCTCTGCCGGATGTTTGATGGCCCTGTCATGTATATTGCCGCTGCCGAGGGCGACGGCGATTTGATCAACGGCCGCGGTGATGCCTATTGCGGCATGCTCAACTGCTCCTACAACCTCGGTATGCGCCATCTGAAGGCCTATATTCCGGAGAATCCCGTGGGAACAGCCACTGAGTGCGCCGAAATGATACGCGGCTTCCTGCCCATTGCACGCGCCATTCTGGGCATCAAGGCTCTCAAGATCATCACCTTCGGTCCCCGCCCGCAGGATTTCTTTGCCTGCAACGCTCCCATCAAGGGACTGTACGAGCTGGGCGTGGAGATAGAGGAAAACTCCGAGCTGGATCTGCTGGTATCCTACAAGGCCCATGCCAACGATCCCAGACTTGCCGCTGTCTGCGCCGATATGGCTGCCGAAATGGGCGAAGGACGCTATTATCCCGATATGCTGGAGCGAATGGCTCAGTTTGAACTTACCCTTCTGGACTGGGCGGAAGCCCACAAGGGTGCCCGCGAATATGTTGTTTTCGCCGATAAATGCTGGCCTGCTTTCCCCGAAGCTTTCGGCTTTGAACCCTGCTACGTGAACTCCCGTCTGGCATCCAGAGGCATCCCCGTTGCCTGTGAAGTGGATATCTACGGTGCGCTCAGCGAATATATCGGCTCCTGCATCTCTCAGGATGCCGTCACCCTGCTGGATATCAACAACACCGTACCGCAATATATTTATGACGAGGATATTGCCGGCAAATTCAATTATTCTCTCGGCGATACCTTCATGGGTTTCCACTGCGGCAACACCCCCAGCTGCAAAATGTGCTCCGACTGCGCCGTTAAATATCAGCTCATTCAGCACCGTCTGCTGGAGCCCGCCGGCAGCGACCCCGATTTCACCCGCGGCACACTGGAAGGCGACATCGCCCCCTCGGATATCACCTTCTACCGCCTGCAGTGCGACAGCGAAGGCAATCTCCGCGCCTACATTGCCCAGGGTGAGGTTCTTCCCGTCAAAACCCGTTCCTTCGGCGGCATCGGTGTGTTCGCCATCCCCGAAATGGGACGCTTCTACCGTCATGTGCTGATCGAAAAGCGCTATCCCCATCACGGCGCTGTTGCCTTCGGACGTTACGGCAAAGCCCTTTACGAAGTTTTCAAATACTTCGGCATTAAGGATATCGCCTACAATCAGCCGAAATCTCTCCCCTATCCCACAGAAAACCCCTGGGACTGATATCCATACATAAAAAGGTCCTCATTCCGCCGGAATGAGGACCTTTTTCGTTATTCTTTGTTTTTTGGGGCATTCAACCGCTCACCAACGGCACCGCCCGGATGGATCAGCGCAAACTGTTCTGCCCGGTAGTCGGTCTGTTCGATCATGGCCGCCTGCAGCGCATGGAAAATCATGCACAGCGCCGTGGTGGAGGTGGTTCCCTGTGCGTTCCACTTGTCGGTTTCGCGGGTCACATATTGTTTCAGCACCACATCCGCAGCCTGCGCCAGCGGAGATTCCGTATTTTCGGTTACCGTAATAATGCGCACTCCCTTGGCTTTGCAGATATCAACAATGGGAAGCAGCTCCCCTGTTTTCCCTCCGCGGGAGGCCAGCACCATGACATCCCCTTTCTGCAGAAATCCCGTTGCCCCATGCACCGCTTCGGCCGGACTGATAAAACGGGCAGGACGCTCGATGCAGCACATCAGATGGGCAAAATGCTGGCAGATAATCCCCGAATGTCCGCATCCGGCGGCACCGATGCGCGGCGCCTCACACAACAGCGCAACCGCTTTGGAAAAAGCCGCATCATCAAAATATCTCTTCATCTCAGCGATGCAGGCCGCCTCAATATCATAGGCTGCTTTTGCCGCCGCCAATGCTTCACTTTTTATCATATTTATGCTCCCTTCAATCCCGCTTGCCGGCTGCATCATTCTGCCTCCAGCATCTCCGTGAAAAGCCTCACCATACCGGATGAGGCGCGGTTGATATAAAGATAAGAGTCACGGTAAAGCTCTTCTTCGATCCTCAGAAGCTTGATCTCCTTGTTGACCTGCGCTTTCCATGAAACAGCCGGGAAAAAGGTAATTCCCAGCCCCATATTGAGATACTGCTGAATATACCGGGGATCATCACTTTCAATTACAACCTCAAGCTCCACACCGTATTTTTGCATAAACTGCTCCACATGATCCCGCAAGCTGCTGCCCTTGGGCATAAAAATAAACTTTTCATACCGCAGCTCCTTTGGAGAAACCACACTTTTCTTTGCCAGCGGATGCGCTTTATGCACAGCCAGAAAAATCTCTTCATGAACCCACAGCCGCTTTTCAAAACTGTTGTTGCTTATGTTTCGGTCGGTAACGATAATATCGTAATCACTGAGATTGGATACATCAAAATGAGCTTCGTGGTGAATGTAAAAATGGGTTTTTGGGTACTGCATCTTGAACGCCGAAATGGCATCGGTCACATTCTGCCTGTTGGACATGATCAGAAGCCGCAGCTCCGGCGGCGGATCCTTTGAAAGATCCAAAATATCCGCCTTTGCTTTCTTCAGCAGCTCATCGGAAGTCTCTACGGCTTTCAGTAGAATCTTTCCATATTCATTGAGTTTGATTTTATTGGCTGATCTGTCAAAAAGCCGTACCCCCAGCTCATTTTCTAGTTTTTTTATACTCGCCGAAACACAGGATGCCGGGACACGGAATTTTTGCGCCGTATGTGAGAAATTTTCGGTTTTGGCTGCATGGCTGAAATATTTCAACTGCAAAAGCTCCATAACCTCACCTCTCTTCCCTTTCCTGAAGATCATTATACTATATAATAAAACATATAGCAAGTGCAAATTATTTCATTCTTTACTGTAATGTAAATTTATGATATAACAATAGCAGAGGTGATGCCATGAAAATTTATCGTGAAATATCTTATCTGGAAAATGCCCTGCCGTCTCAGGTGCTGGATCTTTATCTTCCTGACTCAAAACAGTTTCCGGTGTTCATCTACCTGCACGGCGGCGGTCTGGAAGCCGGAAGCAGAGCGGATTGCAGCTTCTATACAGCACTGGCAGAAAAGGGGATTGCTGTTGTTACCGCCGATTACAGAATGTATCCCACTGCCAAATTCCCGGATTTTATTGAAGATGCCGCTGCTGTGGTGGCATGGACACAGAAAAATATGCCTGCATACGGTGAGGTAACCAATCTGTTTGTCGGCGGCTCCTCTGCTGGCGGATATCTCTCTATGATGCTCTGCTTTGACAAGAGCTATCTGGCCGCCTATGGCATCGATGCCGATGCTCTCGGCGGATACATACACGATGCCGGTCAGCCCACCACTCATTTTAATGTTTTGCGTGAGAGAGGGCTGGACACAAGACGTGTCATCATCGATGAAGCTGCACCGCTCTATCACATTACCGAGAACAGAAGCTATGCACCGATGCAGATCATTGTCTCTGAATTCGATATGGAAAACCGCCCTGAACAGACACATCTGCTGGTTTCCACCTTGAAACACTTCGGCTACGAGCCTGAAAAATTGGATTTTCGTTTTGTAAAAGGCAGTAACCACTGTGCCTACGTAAATGCCCGGGACGACAGCGGAACCTGGATCTTTGCCGATATGGTTCATGAATTTATTGCAAAAACAGATAAAGGTTGGATAAAAAAATGAAAAAAGGATTACTCTACACCGTCATCGCCGCTGTTCTATTCGTAACATTGGAGCCTATAAGTAAAATCATCTCCAACGATGTCACCCCTTATGCTATTACCTTCTGGCGCTTCATCATTGGTGCTGTTGTTCTGCTGCCGCTGGCTGTCGCTAAAATTAAAAAAGACAAACTGCACATTGGTTGGAAAGACATCGGCATCATGACAGCTCTTGGTATCCTGTTCATCTGCATCAGCATGGTTGCCCTGCAAATTGGTGTCAAAAAAGCCGATTCCCCCTCTCTGATTGCCATTATTTTCTCCTCCAACTCAGTATTCACCATTGTGTTGGCTGTGTTCATCCTGAAAGAAAAACTCACCAAAAACAAGATTATTGCATTGTGCTTCGGCATTGCAGGTGTCATTGCCTGTGCGGATTTTTCCGGCGGCACCAATCTGGAATCTGTGCTGTTGGCCGTGTTTGCAGCGCTTACTTTCAGTCTTTACACCGTCCTCAGCCAGAAATACATGAAACGTTTCGGCGGTGTCGTACAAACCAGCATCATCTTCCTGAGCGGAAGCATCGTCCTCCTGATTGCACTGTTAATTCTCGGTGTGGATGTTATGCCTTCCTTTGAAGTAAAATCCTGGGCAACCCTCGGTTATCTTGGTTTCCTGATCACCGGTCTTGGCTATAGCTTATACTTCAAAGCCATTGAAAAAGGCGGTTCCATCATGGGTTCTCTTGCCTTTTTCATCAAACCAATTCTTACTCCTTTCGTCACCTTGGTCATCAACGGCATTGCACCAGATATCATGGTTTTTGTTGCTGTAGCCTGCATTGTTGCCGCCTCCTATTTTGCTACCTACAAAAAGCCGAAAAAAACGGTATAAATCTATCCTCTGCAACGGCTTGCAGCCTGCAAAATGTGCTACAAGCCGTTTTTTACTTTGCATGAAAATTCAGCTTGCTTCCACACCTCCGGTATGATACTATAAAGGCAGAAACAGTTTCCTCTTTCAGGAAAGGATGGTAATAGCGTAAAAACATCAGCTGAAAAATTCAAACTGAGTCGTTGGCTTTGGATTGAATTGATTGGATTTGATCATACACAACCCGATTTCGGCGTAAAAGAATATCTTGAAAACTGCGGTTTTATTCCCGACGGAATATCGCTGCTGATGACATGGATCGAATTTCCTCTTTCTCACAGCGGACTGACAGAAGAGAAAAAGCTTGCTCCCTGCGAATGCAGCTATGGCGCACACCCCTATTCACCTCAGCGTCCCCGCCAGGATTGGACCAATTATCAACTTGCCGCTTTGATCCGTGAACTCCACAAATACGGAATCAAAGTATACCTCTGCTTTTTTAATATAACCTCATACGAAGATGAAGCCGGACAAAAAGTGATCGGCAATTTTTGCAAAGATCATTTGTATTTATGCGAAACAACCCGAAGCGGAAAACAGTTAGGTACCATCAATGTTTTAAAACGGATGTCCGACGGGCGTTTTTTTGAAGATATCTTTCAGGAACGCACCGTAACAACGCTGACCGACTATGATTTTGACGGCATACAAATTGCAGACGGTATTTCCTCCGGAAGGCTCTCCTTGCAGGAAGGAGATTATTCAGATGATATGGTAGAACAGTTCCTGCATGAGACAGGATTAACCCTCCCCTGTGAAATTGCCGCTGTGGCAGAACATGACGAAGAATCCTCATTGCGCCGTGCAGCATGGATCTGGCAGGAAAATCGGTATGCGTGGATCCGCTTCCACTGCAACCGTTGGGAAAAATTTTACTGCAAATTTGCCGCGCGCCTGAAAAAAGCAGGCAAAGAAGCTGTATTTAACAATGCCTGGACCCGGGATCCCTTTGAAGCCATTTACCGTTACGGTGTGGATTACCGCAAGTTAAAGGATCTGGGATTCTGCGGTTGTATGCCTGAAGATGTTTCTGCCGGTCTGGCAATTCTCTCGCAGGAAGATAACGGTTATCTTATGACAGATCACCAACGCCGGCAGATCCATTATGATTTTCTTGCCGCCCTCATGCAGATTCGGGCAGCCATGCCAAAACTAAAAATAACACCGCTGGCCGGTGTGCATGACACTATGGAGCAATGGGGTGTTTTGGAACATATGCCCACCTCCATGAGCCGAAACGTATTCTGCAACCTGAATACCATGTTTTGGAACGGACAAAAAACCGTTCCCATCACCGATGGTCCCTGGTTTTGCCTTTCAGATAGCCTGAGCCGCGAACAATGGTCATTCATCCAAAAAAACTGGGATATAGGAAACGCAGGCATACCGCATTCCGCAGCAGGCTTTGCATGGCTGTGGTCGGATACGCTGCTCGACAGAGAAGTGAAACAGTTTATTGAACGCAGGAATACACCAGGACATTTTCTCCTCTCTTCTCTGTTAGCTGCAGGAGCACCGCTTCATACCATCCTCAGGACGGAGGATCTTTCCGGCTTTACCGGTGACATTCTTGCACCGAATCCCGGTTTGCTGACACAGGATACAATCAACCAGCTGATGCAATACAATCGAGGCATTGTATGGTTGATCGGCGAACCGGGAGAATGGCTCAAACTATATCCGATAAAACAATTGCTGGAAGAAAAGAATGATTTCGGCGGTATCATCCTGGGACAATTGAATGCAAAGGGTTGTGATACATCTCAAAAAGAAATCTTTGTCAACACGGCTGAGTATCATTTCAATCCCCGCACCTCCCCGGAAGCTGTTGGCGGACTTTGGACTCATCCTCTCGCCTATCCTCCCATCAGCAGTGCCTTTTTCCGTGCTGCCTCACAGCTTATGTACAAGGCAGCAGGATGCCCCAAAATTGTTCTCCGCGAAGAAAGCTGCGAGATTCTCTCTCTGCAGATGGATGCGTCACGCTGGCGTGTGTATGTTGCCAACGACGACTATTATTACAATATTCCCTCCATCAACATGGGCAGCGGCAGAAAAATTATATCGGTCGAGCGACTGACAGGATATAAGGGCTATCCCGTCCCCTTTGACGGAGAAGTATTCCGCTGCCGAATCCCTGGAAGAGGCATGGAGATTTTTGAAGTCATCACCGACAGATAAACCTCTGCCGCATAACCACAAATTTTATTTTTTAAAAACTCATGGCAGGGCATCAATCATGTTGGTGCCCTGCCTGCTATATTTTGCGGAATATATAATGCCCTCTCGTTTATTTCATGCCCGACAGTTTTTTTCAAAACAGAATCACACATCCAAAACGTTCTTTCCTATTATCTCACCGCTTTTAACCATTCAGCAATTACGTTATTTTTTTATACAAAAAACAAGACCCGGGTACTCCCGGGTCTATCGGAAACAAAAAGCTTATTCCGCAGCATTGAGGATGACATCAATCGCAGCCAGCTTGGTGCAGAGGCACAAAACTTTGGTAGCCTGAGCAAGCTCTTCAATGGAGGGGCTGGAGGGTGCGATACGGATGTTGCAATCTTTAGGATCGCGGCCATACGGGTAGGTTGCACCGGCAGATGTGAGTGTTACACCCAGATCGCGGCAGTCAGCAACAACCTTCTTGGCGCAGCCGGGAAGCGTATCAAAGGAGATAAAGTAACCACCTGCAGGACGTGTCCATACAGCAGCACCGGTTCCGGTAAGCTCTTCATCAAGAATGTTAAGAACGGTCTCGAAACGGGGACGAAGGAGATCTGCATGTTTACGCATGATGCTGTCAAAACCGCCATTGGCCTTGAGGAAATTGATATGGCGCAGCTGGTTCATCTTATCAGCACCGATGGTGCGTACAGACATATGCCGCTTAAATTCAGCAAGGTTGGCAGTGCTCATGGCAATAGCTGCAATACCGCCGCCTGCGAATGTGATCTTGGAGGTAGAGAAAAGGATATAAGGCATATCCTCGGTGCCGTTCTTCACACACTCGTCATAGAGATTGAGCAGCTTAACAGCATTGTCGGGGTAAAGCTCATGAATGCAGTAAGCGTTATCCCAGAAGATGCGGAAATCCTTGGCGGCCGGCTTGAGCGCAGCAAAACGTCTGACCGTCTCATCGGAATAGGTGATGCCGGAAGGATTGGAGTACTTGGGAACACACCAGATACCCTTGATGGTTTCGTCAGCAGCAACCAACTTCTCGATAGTATCCATATCGGGGCCGGTGCTGTCCATGGCAATGTTGATCATCTCAATACCAAACTCTTCGCAGATGGCAAAGTGTCTGTCGTAACCGGGAACAGGACAGAGGAACTTAACCTTGTCATATTTGGACCAGGGTTTGCAGCCGCCAACACCAAATGTCATGGCAAAGGAAATAGCGGTGTACATCAGAGCAAGACTGGCGTTCTCGCCAATAAAAATGTTGGCAGCAGGAACTCCCATAGCCTCGGTAAAGAGCTCCTTAATCTCAGGCAGTCCATCCAGAATGCCGTAGTTGCGGCAATCCAGTCCGGAGGGAGATACACAGGACTTGTCATCCAGCATATCAATAGCAACATCCAACTGTGCTTTGCCAGGACGTCCTCTGGACATATCGAGTTTCAGACCTGCAGCCTTATATTTCTCATATTCTGCAGTGAGTTCCTTTTTGAGCTCAAGGAGTTGGGTGCGCGGTAAATTCTGGTATACCATAATGCATCTAACCTTTCATTATTTTCAGCCGCAGGTGGGCTGTTATTTATATTTTTATAAGGGACACGAGGAGAGGATCAGAACTCTGCGGATCCTGTGGTGCGCGGGAAGGGGATAACATCGCGGATATTGGGAATACCGGTGATATACATGATCAGGCGTTCAAAACCGAGACCGAATCCGGCATGATGAGTTCCACCATAGCGGCGCAGATCAAGATACCAGGAATAGTCTTCCCGTTTGAGACCAAGCTCATCAATGCGTGCCAGCAGCTTATCAAGACGCTCTTCGCGCTGGCTGCCGCCAATGATCTCGCCAATGCCGGGAACAAGCAGGTCCATAGCAGCAACCGTCTTGTTGTCATCATTCATGCGCATGTAGAATGCTTTGATCTCCTTGGGATAATCAGTGACAAAAACCGGCTTGCCAAAGATCTTCTCGGTGAGATAGCGTTCGTGCTCGGTCTGGAGATCACAACCCCAGAAAACAGGATATTCAAACTCTACAGGAGCTTTTTCCAGCAGTTCAATGGCTTCGGTGTAGGTAACATGTCCAAAATCGGATTCAATAATGGAATCGATGCGGGAGATCAATTCCTTATCAAAAAAGTTATTGAAAAACTCCAGTTCCATCGGGCAGGTATTTCTGACGTGTTTGAGAACCGATTTAATCATATCGGTGGCCAGTGCCATATCGTCGTTCAAATCAGCAAAGGCAATCTCCGGCTCGATCATCCAGAATTCTGCCGCATGGCGGGCGGTGTAAGATTGCTCTGCGCGGAAGGTAGGACCAAAGGTATAGACCTTGGAGAAAGCCAGTGCCATACACTCTGCTTCAAGCTGACCGGAAACAGTCAAACTGGTGGTCTTTCCGAAAAAATCTTTGCTGAAATCTACACTGCCGTCTTCGCAAAGAGGAGGCTCTTTGGCATCCAGTGTAGTAACACGGAACATCTCGCCGGCGCCTTCGCAGTCACTGCCGGTAATGATCGGTGTATGGGCATAGACAAAACCGCGGGAATGGAAGAAGTTGTGAATGGCAAATGCAGCTTCAGAACGCACGCGGAAGGCTGCATTATAAGTATTGGCGCGGGGACGAAGATGAGCAATGGTACGCAGAAACTCTGCTGAGTGGCGTTTTTTCTGCAAGGGATAATCAGGAGCAGAAAGTCCCTCGGTTTCAATAGTATCGGCCTTAAGCTCAAAGGGCTGTTTGGCCTCCGGTGTGAGGATCAGCTGTCCTGTTACAATGATGGCAGAACCTACATTCAGTTTGATAACTTCCTTATAGTTAGCAACTCTTTCGCCTTCAAGAACAACCTGCAGGTTTTTGAATGCAGTACCGTCGTTGAGTTCAATAAAACCAAACATTTTAGAGTCACGGATTGTTTTTACCCAACCACAGACGGTGATCGTCTTGTCTGCGAATTGTTCCGGCGATGACCAGATCGCCGACAATTCAACTTTATTCATAGTGATTCCTCTCAATCAATAACTTGCTTGTCTGGTATCTGCTTACAACCAAAGCGCAGATAAATCCATAATATACTACTATTATACTATTTTTCTTCCTGTAATTCAACCTGTTTTACTGATTAATATTTGACATAACAGCGATATTTATTTGATATACTTACTTTATAAAAAGAAAAAATGCGCAGCGGCATAAAAACTCGTGTTATCGGTGATTTTGGATTGACAAAAGTCTTGTTTTGGTGTAAAATATAAAAGATCAAGAACAAATGCCGCTGTGGCGGAATTGGCAGACGCCCGGGACTTAAAATCCCGTGATGGCAACATCGTACCGGTTCGATCCCGGTCAGCGGCACCATGCAAAAAACCTCTTTTGTCTACCAAGACAAGAGAGGTTTTTCTTATGTTCTTAACACTCCCGACAGCCAGAACGGTTGTCGGGGGCGCTTTTTCAGTTCGATTGAAAAATTCGTAATTTTCTGGTATAATCAATTTGATAAATTAAAGCTTTAAAGGAAGGAATCATCATGGCATTCAGATTGATCGACATTGAAAACTGGGAGCGCAAAGAGTTTTACGAGCATTTTCTCAACCAAGTGGTTTGTACATATTCTGTTGTTGTCAACCTTGACATTACGAACCTAAAGGATCACAAGCTCTATCCCACAATGATTTGGCTGCTGACCAAAACAGTTAACGATATGCCTGAATTTCGAACCTCCCTGACTTCGGAAGGCCTTGGTATTTACGATGAAATGCACCCTATGTACACGGTGTTCAATCAAGAAAAAAAGAACTTTTCAGGTATCTGGTCTTATTTTTCGGAAGATTATGATACTTTCTTGAAAAACTATACGATTGACGCTGAAAAATATAGCGCCTCCACCCGTTATGCACCCAAAGAAGGAACGCCATCCAATTCATTCAACATCTCTATGGTTCCGTGGCTGGAATTTTCCGGGTTCAACATAAATGTTTTTGATGACGGACATTTCCTGTTGCCGATTTTCACAATGGGAAAATACTCCGATCGGGACGGTAAACGCATGCTTCCACTTGCAATACAGGTACATCACGCTGTCTGTGACGGATATCATGTCGGCCTGTTCGTCGAGAAACTCCAAAAATATATTAATCATTTTAACGTAAATACCTAATTCCAATTTATCAAACAGCGCAGGAATGCACCTTTTCGCTTTTCTTACCTCCCTTTACGCACCGTTATACTGCTCTTATGCAACAAAAGAAACGCTATTTGTCCACCAGACAAGTAGCGTTCTTTTTTGTATCAATGTCTTGAATATGCAATACCCTATAGTTAAAGCCAAAGTAGTAATCCCGATATGCCGGAAACCGGAAAAGCCTTATTGAAAGAAGTCACCTACCATTATTATTCGAATAAGCACACATTGAAAGAACTGATTTTTCATCTTTACACTCATTGCCTGTAATTCCATCCTCCAAAAATCCTTCTCCGCCCTTTTTAATTTTTGGGTTTCTCTTTTTTCCATCATCAAATATACTGCAAAGCTGCCGCTGTTTTATGAAGGGATATCGTTGAAAAGAGTCTTTTTTTGTTGTATAATAAAAAAAGACAATGCAAGCAAGCCCGTTTTCACCAGCTGTGAGAGTCCGCAAAACAGCCAACGCTTTTTTAAGAGAGAAGGTCATAGCATGAAAAAATTGCAGTATAATTCGCCGGTGATCCTCAGTTTCTTTCTCATTTCTCTGGTCTCCCTGCTTCTTGGCTTCATAACCAACGGTTGGACGACAAGCGCTCTTTTTTCTGTGTATCGCGCCTCACTAAAGGAACCATTGACTTATATCCGATTCTTTGGCCATGTGTTGGGACATGCAGATTTGAATCATTTTCTGAGCAATGCACTTTTACTTCTTGTTGTGGGCCCACCGATGGAAGAGAAATATGGCAGTAAGGAGCTGTTGATCGGTATTGTGCTTACGGCAGCCATTTCGGGTCTCCTGCAGTTTGCCATATTTCCCGGTACAATTCTATTGGGGGCAAGCGGTATTGTTTTTATGCTGATTATGCTCTCCTCCCTTTCCGGTATGGAAAGCGGCAAAATACCTCTTACACTGATTTTTGTTTCGGTTTTGTATATGGGAAAAGAGATTTATTCCATGTTTTTTGTCAATGATAACGTAGCAAACTTCATGCATATTATCGGAGGGACCTGCGGAACGGTATTCGGGTTCTGGATGAAGAAGCGGAAGAAAAAATAAGGGATACACACTTTTGTCGGTAGACAAAAGTGTGTTTTTTGATGCGCAAGAGCGGCCAAACGGTGTATAAGCGGGGAAAAACGACCAAAAGTAGTATATTGGCTCTATTCAACAAATTGGATTTTGTCAAATCAATTTATCAGAGAAATCCATATTATCGGTTGTGAAAATACTGCTTAATTTCCGTCATTCTGCTTTCTTGCTTAACGCCGAAAGGACATCGGCTTTCACAATGACCACACTTGATACAATCATCCGCTTTTACTGATAACTTTGTATAGTGGTTGGCAGCAAGATCGTCGCCAGCAAGAGCAAGATCAAAATATTTGTTAACAAGACCAATGTCTATTCCCGCAGGGCAGGGCTGACAATGGTTGCAATAAACGCAGGTACCTCTAATAATGTCTGCCGTAAATGTGCCGATGACTGAATAATTCTTTTCTCTCTCGCTTGCCGTAAGAAATTTTAGCAATGCATCGAGATGTTCCATCGTCTGAACACCCGGAACAACAGTAAGAACACCTGGACGGTCAATGGCATACTGCAAACATTGGGTATGTGTAAGCGCTACACCGAAGGGCGACTGCTCTGCAGACAGAAGCTGTCCTGCGAAAAATGGCTTCATAACACTGATTCCAATACCTTCACATTCACATCGTTTAAACAACTCAAAACGTTCCTTCACACTACCGATACCGTATTCATCACCCTTCTCAAAATCATACGCAGGGTTTATTGAAAACATCATCATATCAACAAGTCCCGTATCAATGATTCTGTTTGAAACACTCGGTGTATGCGAAGAAAACCCGATGTGATGAACAACACCTTGTTTTTTTAATTCTTTCAGATAATCGAGAACACCGATTTCACACAACTTGTCAAAATCCTCATTCTCATCAACACAATGCAAAAAACCAAAATCAACATAATCGGTACCAAGAGCCTCAAGTTCCCATAAAAATGTTTTTTTAATGGTTTCAAAATCACGGCACCAGCCGTATTCTCCGTTTTCATCATATACTGCACCGAAATGCACCTGCAAGAATACTTTATCACGGCAATTATGTATAGCTCTACCGATAGGAGCATAGGAAGCGCCTGCCGTACATAGGTCAAAAAAGTTGATTCCATTCTCAATCGCTTTGCGGATAATTGCTTCAATTTCATCAACAGGTGTCTTTCCGATTCCGCCCATTCCAAGACCAAGCACACTGAATTTTTCGGTTTTATTTCCGTGAGGGAGTTGTCTGTATTCCATGTTGTACCCCTATAAATTCTTATTTATCGAACTGATTATACCACTAAATCATGAATTCTTCAATCAAACGAAAAACCTCTCTTGTCCTGGTAGACAAAAGAGGTTTTTTCTGGCGGAGAAGGAGGGACTCGAACCCTCGCGCCGGTTTCCCGACCTACGCCCTTAGCAGGGGCGCCTCGTCACCAACTTGAGTACTTCTCCAAATGGTAGCGTTCTTATGAAAGCTATTCTGTTTTTGTTGCCACGCCAGTAAAACAATTGGCGGAGAGGGCGGGATTCGAACCCGCGGCTCTCATCGAGTCACTGGTTTTCAAGACCAGCTCCATAAACCGCTCGGACACCTCTCCATATACGCTTCTGCAGCCGGTTACTGACAACGAATATTATTGTACCACAACACAGAGCAAAAGTCAAGTTCTTTTTTCAGATTTTTATTATTATTCATATCTTACACCCCAGTCGCTGCATTTATGCCTAATTCCTCAAAATTATTACTTCCGAACACACGGCAGAGATATAGACTTTTCACCTTTAAACCATTATAATGATTGTAATAACCCATTAAAGGAGATATTTTTATGACTGCAGTACCTTACCGTTTTTTTGATACACACACCCATTTTCTTCAGGGAACTCCCCTTGATCGCTCTGCAGAAATTTATAAGCAGCTGTTTGCACTGACCAACACCGAGAAAGCCGCCTTTCTCAGCTTGCCGAATTCTTTTGCAGAGGGTCTTGGCCCCTTTCAGAATATAGAAGCCCTCTATTTTAAAGATTTCTTTTCTCCCAATGGTTACGCCTTTGCCGGACTGATTCACAATTTTTCTTTGGACGCAGAATCACAAAGCCTGGATTTTCTTCACCAGGTAGAGACCTACTTTTCCTCCGGTTTTGATGCACTCAAAATGCTGGAGGGAAAACCCACCATGCGGAAAGCCACAAATCTTAAACTGACCGACTATAAATTTGACAGAACCTTTTCTTTCCTTGAAGAAAACGGTATTCCCCTAACCATTCATAATGCCGACCCGGCTACTTTCTGGGATCTGAGCAAAATGCTGCCTTCCGAGATTGAAAACGGCTGGTATTGCGACCCCTCTCTGCCCACCAAAGACGAAATGTTTGAAGAAGTTATGATCATCATGCAGCGCCACCCCCGTCTCCATCTGACCCTGGCTCACTATGGATTTACCAGCGATGCCATTCACCAGGCCAAACGCTTCCTGGACGGCTATGAATACACCGCTCTGGATATGACTCCCGGTTGGGAACAGTACACCAACATGCATGCAGATATTGAAAACTGGCTTCCTTTCCTCGAAAGTCATGCAGACAGATTTAAATACGGCACCGACTTCGAAAATTATAATGTATCGGACGATGATATTGTCAACCATCTCCGCCCCAGCAATATTATCCGTAACTTTATGGAGACCGACACCGAACACACCATCCATGGCCACACCTACCGCGGCATTAACCTGGACAGCAGCCTGCTGCAAAAGATGTATTACGAAAACGCCGCCAAAGAATATGGAAATCCCAAGCCCATCAGCAAAGCTTTCATTGCTGCCGAGATAGAAAAACATCTCCCCATCTGCACAGAAGAAGAAAAATATGATCTAAGTGTTGTTGCAGCTCATTTCAGTCTCTGATAAAAAAACGCGGAGAACCTTTCCTCAATCGTTCTCCGCGAATCTTCCCTATTTTGTCAATTACTGCTCAAGCGCATCGTAAATCGACTGCCACACAGACATATCCTGTGCCGTCATCCGGTTCCAGTCGTGTTTGGCAACAAACGCTGCCTTAGCCTCTTCTGTGGCAAGCGCATTCTCCTTCAGCAGCTCCTGATACTCTGCGAAGAAGGCATCCTTGTATTTCACCGCATCTTCGGTATAGTTGGGATTGTGCCCTTTTCCGTCCACCTCTTTAAAAGTGATGTTCGGCATACCGCCCAGTTTCTTTCGCATCACATCAAAGTGCAGCTTGCAGCTCAGTGTCTTGTCGTCCCGGGAATGCAAAATCAGCACCTTGGCCGCTGTTTTTTTCAAAGAAGTCAGTGCTGTACATCCGGCAAAACGGGGATTGGCGGCCAGTTCTTTCTTATAGAGCTTTCTGCCAACCCATCCTGCCACTCCGCTGAAAAACTGCTTCAGTACCTGCTGCACAGAGATAAAACCGGATATCGCCACCAGATGACTCACCTCCGGGTGAAATGCGGCAATATTCAGTGTGGAAAAGCCTCCCCAACTGTGTCCCACAACAGAAAGATCACACCTACGGTACTGTTCATCGCTCTGAATGATATTGATGGCATCATTCAGATCTTTCAGCGATTGAACAAAGCCCCCTGTTGTCTCCCCGCCGGATTCCATACAGCCTGTATGGTCATAGGCAAAAACAAGATACCCTCTACGTGCCAGCAGCTCAATTTCCTTCATATAGCCGCGGTGTCCGGAGCCCATTCCATGGTCAAAGACCACAATTCTCTCTGTTTGGAACCCTTCATAGAAATAGAAGTATCCGCTCAGCGTATGCCCATCTGATGACCGAAACGGATATGCATTTTTTTGCAATCCTTCAAAATCCTCATTGGAAAAATAGAAGATGGATCCATCTGCATCTACGCGGTTGTATATTTTATCTCTGTATATTTTCTCTATCTTTTCAAAGATCATCTTTCTTCCCCCATCGCAATACTTTCTTTTATCATTGTAACATGTCTTTTCGAAAAATTCCACCGTTTCCCTATTCTTTTTTGAGGTGATTACTGTGAAGATTACAGTATTGATGGAAAATACCACATCCTCCACCGATCTTGTCTCTGAACATGGGCTCAGTCTCTTCATTGAAACCGACCGATACAATATTCTCTTCGACATGGGACAAAGCGGTGCCTTTGTCGATAATGCAGCCCACATGGGCATTGACCTGCAATCCACCGATTTTGCTGTCCTCTCCCATGGTCACTATGACCATGGCGGCGGAATCCGCCGTTTTCTTGAGCTTGTGCCCGATACCCCTATCTATCTCAGTCGCTATGCTTTCGAACCCCATTACAACGGTTCCGGAAAATATATCGGCCTTGACCCTGCACTCCGTGTCCTCCCCCGTCTGAAACCGGTGGAGGATGTTTTCGAACCGCTTCCCAGCCTTATGCTCCTGAGCTGTCACACCCGCCCCCATAAATATCCTATTCATCCCTTCGGTCTTTCCCTTCAGACAGATTCCGGCTTTATTCCTGATGATTTCCGCCATGAGATTTATCTGCTGCTGACGGAAAATGACAAGCGCATTCTCATCAGCGGCTGTTCCCACAAGGGAATCCTGAACATCATGGATTGGCTTCATCCTGATATTCTGGTAGGCGGCTTCCATTTCACCAAACTTGACCCGGCCGGAGAGGGCTTTCTTCCTCTCACTGCTGCTGCCGAAGAACTGCAGCAGTATGATTGCCGGTACTACACCTGTCACTGTACCGGATGTGAGCAATATAGTTTTCTTCGCAGTAAAATGGGGGAACAACTCCGGTATATTGCAACCGGTCAGGTACTCACCTTCTGAACACACCTATTCTGTTTTAATCTATCAATGATACTGTTTATGGAGATGAATTGTATGGATAAAAATTTTCTCAATCTTCTGATGAACAAAACCCAATACCCTGAAGAGGCAAAAACAGAGCTCAACCGTTGTTTCGATCTGCTCTCCGCCGGATATGCCAGCGATTTTCTGGCACTGGCCGCAGCTTTCCGGGATGCTGAATTTTGCACCGACCCGGTAACAGAACAACTGGAATTCCTTGCCGCTACTTCCGGTGTCAATAAGTTCACCCTCTGGATGCTTGTTCTGATCCATACCGCTAAAAAAACGCATGAACTCTATGCACAGCGTGGCATCGATGAGCAGATCTTCTGGGATACCTTCACCGATCTTCGCTACAAGCTTTTTGAATGTAAAGAAATCCACGATGTATGGGGTACTTTTGTCTCCAGTTGGTACCGTACCTTCTTTCCTTGCGGCATCTTCAAACTGGGGCGCCTTGAATTCCAGGATTCCGAGTATCACTTTGACACTCCCTACACCTTTGGCGATATCCGACTTTACAAAGGATGTACTCAGGTCATCAAAGCCATTCATATTCCCTCCGCTCCGGAATCATTTGATGCTGCTGCCAGGCTGGACTCCTATAAAAAAGCCTATGAGTTTTTCCGTCCTCAGCTGAACGGTGGACCGCTTGTCTGCACCTGTGGTTCCTGGCTGCTCTATCCCGAATACAAAAAGATTCTTCCTTCCACCTCTAACATTGTCAGCTTCATGGGCGATTTTGACATCATCTCCGTCAACGATCAAGAGGAGTTCAAGGATGCCTGGCGTCTGTTCGGACGCGGACACACCAACTCCACCGCCGAACTCCCCGAAAACACCTCCATGCGCCGCGCCTTCAAACAGCATCTGCTGAACGACGGAAAGGTGGGTACTGCTTCCGGCATTCTCATTTTTGATGGAGAGAAAATCATCAACATATAAACGATCACACTCCTGCCCCTTAAAACCTTCGGCAGCAACTGTGCTCTCTTTATCACGCATAACATGAATACCAGGAGGAAATAATATGGTTGCTCAATGTCCTGCATGCGAAAATACCGAATGGGACAAAGAGATAAGTGGAAACATGATCATCTGTCCCCACTGCGGACATAGATGGACTTTTATCAAAAAGCCTCTTTTTATTCTGAGCGGTTGCAGCGGAATTGGCAAAACCACTACGGCCAAAGAACTGCAAAAATTAACATCCGATTTTGTGGTGCTGGATTCGGATCTGTTTTATAATATCATGCCACATGATACAGAGGTCGATTACTACGCACAGATAGAACAGATTCAAAGATTATCCAAGGATATCATGCAATGCGGGAAACCGATTGTATGGACTATGGCGGGCAATCTTGACAAACTTTCTCTCACCTATCATTCCCGCTTTTTCAGTGCTATCCACGTGCTGGTATTGGTGTGCAGTGAAGACACTCTGCGTTTACGGATGACAGCGGGACGCAAAATCACAGATGAAAACTGGATTCGCGGTTCATTGGAATACAATACTTTTTTCAAAACACATCAACAAATCGGCGATACAAAATTCGAGACACGGAATACTGATGGCAAAGCAGCAGACGAGATAGCAAAAACCGTGCTGCAATGGCTTCAGGAACACTAACTTCCGTTTTTCAATTCCTATTCATCGTTTTTTCGCTCTATTTTTGATATGACAAAAACTTCCGGGAAGCTATTTTCCCCGGAAGTTTTTCTATATCTCTTAAGGAGAGGGAGATTTGGAAAATTTCAGTTTATATCATCTATGCTGTTATTTTGAGCCCTGCTCCGGGTGACACTGTCCCTTCATCCCACACTCGGAACAACCACAAGAACAGGAGCTCTTTCCTTTCTTCTTATTGCGTATGCCTGTGATCACAATAGCAAGGAACACAGCCAGTACAACAGCGGCAACGATTATTGTGGGCCAATTCATGGAATACCCTCCTTATTTAGAAGAGTTCACACTCATTGTAAGTGTATCTTCACTATATTTATTTTTGCGAATAAGCAGATAGATAAGTGCTGCCAGAACCAGAATTGCCAGTACAGTCCAAACACTGAAGGCGCCGGTGAAGAGCATACCGATCTGATAGACGATGAGGGAGATAGCATAAGCGAATACGCACATATAGCCAATGGCGAACCAGGTCCACTTGGCGTTATTCATTTCACGCTTGATGGCGCCCATGGCTGCAAAGCATGGTGCACAAAGGAGGTTGAAGATCATAAAGGAGAATGCTGCCAGTTTGCTTCCACCAAAGAACTCCTCACCGATGAGGGCAAGCTGAGCGGAATCACCTGCTTCAACAAGCTCGAAGGCAAGATCTGCGTCTGCCATAGAAGAGAGTGAACCAAATACACCGACAACCTCTTCTTTTGCAACAAGACCGAGAACGGTAGCAACAGCTGCCTGCCAACCGCCGAATCCAAGCGGGATAAAGAGAACTGCAATTGCCTCACCGATGACGTTGAGGATAGATGCTTCGGAGCCATCACCGATGTAATGGAAGCCACCTTCGAAGGTCAGGCTGTTGAGAACCCAAATGACAACGCTGGCTGCTACGATAACGGTACCTGCGCGTTTGATAAAGCTCCAGCCACGCTCCCATGTTGCACGGAAAATGTTGGATGCTACCGGTGCATGGTATGCGGGCAGTTCCATAACGAAGGGAGCGGGATCGCCTGCAAATATCTTTGTCTTCTTCAGAAGAATACCGGAAACGATAACTGCGGCAACACCAATAAAGTACGCAGCGGTTGCTACCCAACCACTACCGCCGAAAAGAGCACCTGCAATCAAGCCAACAATAGGCATCTTCGCACCGCAGGGGATAAAGCCAGTAGTCATGATGGTCATCTTGCGGTCACGGTCCTGCTCAATGGTACGGCTGGCCATGATTCCGGGTACGCCGCAGCCGGATGCCACCAGCATGGGGATAAAGCTCTTGCCGGAAAGACCGAACTTACGGAAGATACGGTCCATAATGAATGCAACACGGGACATATAACCGATATCCTCGAGGATGGAGAGAAGCAGGAAGAGGATAAGCATCTGCGGTACGAAACCGAGCACAGCACCCACTCCGCCGATGATACCGTCTGCCACCAAACTGACAAGCCAGTCGGCGCAGCCGATATTCTCAAGCAGGGTAGCAACACCGGGAACGATCCACTCACCAAAGAGGGTATCGTTCATAAATCCAACAGTCCAGTCACCAATGGTTCCGATGGAAAGGGTGTATACCAGCCACATAACCAGAACAAAAATCGGAAGCGCAAGAATACGGTTGGTTACAACGCGGTCGATCTTATCAGAAAGAGAGAGTTTTCCAACATTCTTTTTCTTATAGCAACGCTTCAGCACTTCACCGATATAGATATATCTCTCGTTGGTGATGATGCTCTCTGCATCGTCATCCATCTCTTCTTCGGCTGCTGCAATATCCTTTTCAATATGGGAGAGAACATTTTCGGGGAGATTCAGCTGTTCAAGAACCTTATCATCACGCTCAAAGATTTTGACCGCATACCATCTCTGCTGTTCCTCAGGCATGCCATGCACCGCTGCTTCTTCAATATGAGCGATTGCATGCTCAACCGCACCAGAAAAAGCATGGAGCGGAACTGTCTTACGGCTTTTTGCTGCTTCAATGGCAGCATTGGCAGCCTCTGCGGTACCGGTTCCCTTCAACGCGGAAATCTCAACAACCTTGCATCCAAGCTCTCTTTCGAGCACTTCAATGTTAATCTTGTCGCCGTTCTTCTTAACAACATCAATCATATTGATGGCGACAACAACAGGAATACCCAACTCCATAAGCTGTGTGGTGAGGTAGAGGTTTCTCTCCAGGTTGGTTCCGTCTACAATATTAAGAATGGCATCAGGACGCTCGCCAAGAAGATAGTTTCTTGCTACAACTTCTTCAAGAGTATAAGGGGAGAGGGAGTAGATTCCGGGAAGATCGGTAATAATAACCCCTTCCTGTTTCTTAATTTTTCCCTCTTTTTTCTCTACGGTAACTCCCGGCCAGTTTCCCACATACTGGTTGGATCCTGTAAGTGCATTAAACAATGTCGTTTTGCCGCAGTTGGGGTTTCCTGCAAGTGCAATACGCAGTTCCATATTGGTTCCTCTCTTTCATTATGTATCAACAATTCAATTAGCAGCAACTAACCAAAGTTAGCAACAACTAACCTCAGTTCCAAAAAACAGGGGGCCTGCTCCCCCGCTGTTTTCTCACTCAATTTCAATCATCTCTGCATCTGCTTTACGAATCGAAAGCTCATAGCCTCTGACAGTAACTTCTACCGGATCACCGAGAGGGGCTACTTTTCTGATATACACCTCTACACCTTTGGTTATGCCCATATCCATGATACGGCGTTTTACCGCGCCCTCTCCGTGGAGCTTAACCACCTTGGCTGTTTCACCGACTTTGACCTGCTTCAAAGTTTTCATTTTTTCTCCTCCTTCTCCTCGTTTTCGCTATATTAAGCCTCAGACCATGATCTTTTGAGCCATTTCACGGCTGATCGCGACCCGCGCTTCTTTGACATTTACAATAACGTTTCCGGCAATTTCGTTAATCACCATCACACGTCCACCGACAACAAAGCCGAGGTTTTCAAGATGTTTTTTGACCTCCGGTTTGCCTCCGACTTTTTTTATAATATTTTCTTCTCCGACATTTACAAGTGTCAGCGGCAGCATATCCGTTCCTCTTTTCTTGTCTGCATACAGTTAGCAATGTCTAACCTTTGGTCTAAAATTAAAGTTAGCATCAACTAACCTTGTTTATTATATACCCTTACCTCCTATTTGTCAATATATTTTTTCATTTCCTGTCAATTTTTTTCTTTTAAAATCCGAATCCTTTCTTTCCTCTGTGCAGTTCCAAATCCGTCATCTTTGGCAGCACCATCAATATCTGCAATTTCTTCAATTTTACTCTCATATGCCCCTGTCATTTGAGTATTCTTTTCTATCTTTTACAATTGACAAATACCGCCTCTATGCTGTATAATAATATTCGTTCCCATACGCGGGTATGGCGGAATTGGCAGACGCGCCAGACTTAGGATCTGGTGTCCACACGTGCAGGTTCAAGTCCTGTTACCCGCACCATAATTGTGCAACAATTTTGCACCCTGATACGAAAAGCCCATAATTTTCAAGGGCTTTTCGTGTTTTTAGGGGTAAAAATGCACCCCTTTTACCATTGCACATTTTCTTGAGTTTTATGTTTTTGAGCCTACGGCTGTTTTAAATCATGACTAACGTTTATTGACGATTCTATGAAACTCTGCTATACTTAAATAACCTGATTAAGCTTATAGAAATTAATGATTTCGCAAAACTAAAGTTTTTACATAAGATAAAGTTAAGAGAAAGGCTTCCGTATGAGTGCTAAGGTTTTTAAGCAGCTACCAACGTTTACTGCGCGTACCTATCGCGGCGGATTACTGTTGCGGCAATTTTTGAAGATGGAGAATGCCGTTGACGACCATTATCCCGAGGATTGGATATCTTCTTTTGTCGAAGCAAAAAATAAAAATTTTGTTAAAAATGAAGGAATCACAAGAGTGTCTGTCGACCAAAAGGACCGTTTGATCAACGAGGTGGTTGAATCTTCCGATTTTGGCGAGGGCAGAAAAAACAGTGGTGTTTTAATTAAACTTCTTGATGCCGCAGAGAGATTAGGCATTCAGGCACATCCTACAAAGGAATATTCCAAAAAATATTTTAATACCCCGTATGGAAAAACGGAATGCTGGTACATTATTTCTACAAGAGATGAGAATGCTTGTGTTTATTTGGGCTTCAAAGAGCACGTGACGAGAGAATACTTCAAAACCCTCTTTGAAACACAGAACATTCCTGAAATGCTGAATGCTATGCATCGGTTTGAGGTTTCGGCGGGAGACGTTATTCTTGTTTCGGCAGGAACTCCTCACGCCATTGGTGCGGGATGTTTTTTGCTTGAAATTCAAGAGCCGACCGATTATACCATGCGTGTTGAAAAACAGACATCAACCAACGAAGCATTGACACCGCAGCAGATTCATTATGGTGTAGGTGAGGAAGCAATGTTGGATTGCTTTTCTTATGTTGGCAGCGATAAAGAGACGGTACGCAAACGTCATTTTCTGCCCAAACGGCAAGCTGGTCACAAGGTTTTTGATTTAGTGCGTTATACCGATACAGATTGCTTCGCTCTTAAAAAGATCGAGGGTGGCGAGTATCAATCAAAAGAAAATCATTTCGTTACGGTGGTCGTTTTAGAAGACGGAGGAACTCTCTGTTACGATGATTGCACAATTTCGTTAGAACAAGGAGAGAAATATTTTATCGGCGCAAACACAGAGTTTACCTTGCGTGATGCGGTAGCTATTTTGTGCTATCCACCCAAAATTCAATAAAATCCATCATATTAATAATTGCATTTTTCTGCACTTTAATTCCAAATTAGCACGATAGTTTTGATACGAAATCATCGTGCTTTTTCTATCTTCAAAACCTTGTGGCACTTCGGCACAAAAGATTAGTTTCATAGTATTAAAATTGATAATCTGTGAATTCCAACCTCTTGGTTGTCGGTGAATACATTTTTGTATCAGCAAAAACATCGTTGAAAATCAAAACAGATTATACGCATAATACTACACCCCACCGATCCACATCGGTGGGGTGTAACTTTTACTTTTCTGTCACAACTTATGTTATGAACCTTTTTGACTCACAGCCTTATTCAGCCTTTTTCTTCTTGAGGAGGAAGTATGCTGCTACGCCGAATGCTGCAAGTGCTCCGATCATAATCGGGATATAGATGACGTTGAAGCTGTCCCCGGTGAGAGGTACTTCTTCATCAAGGATCTCGGTCAGTCCGTCATCTCCGCCGCTGT
>SVMZ01000040.1 GCA_015067185.1 Oscillospiraceae bacterium
CAATTGTTCAGGTAGGACTCAAACACCCCGAGGTGGGGAATGAGTTTGCGGAATATTTAAAGAGTATAAAAATATAAACAAGCCAACAGAGTCGAGAGGATGTGTTGATTTTGATATCCAAACAAACAGCAGCTGCCGTTTTGGAGAAGGCCCTGTGTGATGGTGCCGATTTTTCGGAACTGTATATAGAGGATACGGAGAGCAATCAGATAGAAATGACAGACGGAACGGTGAAAGATGCTGTCAGTTCCCGTAAACACGGCGCGGGAATCCGTGTGTTCAGTGGTGTAAAGAGTGCCTATGCCTATACGGCGGATACTTCTGAAAAGGCATTGCTGGAGACCGCCAGAGCTGCCGCGGCCGCACTGGAATGTGACGGCAGGACAGGGACAGCTGCATGGCAGGAGAAAAACTACGGAAGCGTTCCCGAAATGCCGATAGACAGCATAGACAATACAGCCAGAATTGCCCTGATGAAAAAAGCGGATGCAGCAGCGAGGGGATATTCCTCCGAGATTACGCAGGCAATTATCCGCATTATGGAAGTGGACCAGCGTGTAACCATCTGCAACAGCGAAGGTGTCTGGGCAGAGGATCGCCGCCCGAGAATACGAATTAGTGTGCAGGCAATTGCCTCCGACGGTACCGGCACACAGACAGGAAGCGAAAGCCCCGGATGTTCTATGGGGTTTGAAGCCTTCCGTGAGAGGATTGATCCGGAATACTGTGCTGTAGAAGCGGCAAAGAGTGCGGTTACCATGCTTCATGCACCGGAGTGTCCTGCAGGATATTTACCGGTCATCATTGACGGCGGCTTTGGCGGTGTTATTTTCCATGAGGCCTGCGGTCACTCTTTGGAGGCTACGTCGGTATCCAAGGGGAATTCCGAGTTTTGCGGGAAATTGGGACAGAAAATTGCGGCGGACTGTGTCAGTGCCGTGGATGACGGAACCCTCTCCGGTGAATGGGGACATATCGGCTGTGATGATGAAGGAACACCATCTCAGCGCAATCTGCTGATAGAAAACGGTATCCTGAAAGGATACATGATAGATAAACTGGGCGGTCGCAGAATGGGAATGGCTCCTACCGGGAGCAGCCGCAGGCAGGGCTATAACTATGCACCTACCTCACGTATGACCAACACCTTCATCCTGCCCGGAAAAGACGATCCGGAAGAGATGATCCGTGCCACCGCGGAGGGACTGTATGCCAGGAAAATGGGCGGCGGTTCGGTAAACCCGCTGACAGGTGAATTCAACTTTGCTGTTGCGGAGGGATACTGGATCAGAAACGGTGCTATTCTCACCCCTGTCAGAGGTGCTACGCTTGTAGGAAAGGGTTCCGAGGTGCTGCTGCGGATCGACCGGGTGGCAGACAAAATGTGGATGGCACAGGGTGTATGCGGATCTGTCTCGGGACAGGTACCCACAAACGTGGGACAGCCCCGCATCAGAGTAAGCGAGATCACCATTGGCGGAAAGGGAGGTGCTCTGTAATGGCTGCAATGAGTTTTGAAGCCTTTCGCGATAAAGCCTTTGAGGCAGCAGCGGCAAACGGCTGCGAAGCCGCAGAAGTATATTATGTGGAAAGTGAACGCTTTACCGTTAAAGTGTTGGAGCAGGATATCGACAGCTATTCCGTCAGCAAAAGCGGCGGGCTGGGTCTGCGTGTAAAACGGAACGGCAAGGATGGCTATGCCTATACAGAACTGCTGGATGAACCGGAAAAACTGGTAGCCCGCGCTGCAGATAATGCACGTGTCATTGAGAATAGCGATGAGCATCCCATGCAGACCAAATGTGCGTACCAGCAGGTGGTGCAGCCGGAAAATCCGCTGACTGCACTTTCGGAAAAAGAAAAAATTGCTCTTGCCAAAGAGCTGGAGCGCTGCTGTCTGGAGGCAGACCCCAGAGTAAAGCGGGTATCTCACAATATGTTCAGCAGCTACCGTTCAAAGGTGAAAATATATAATACCCTCGGTCTTGCGGCAGAGAGCAGCGATCAAGGCTGTTATTGCTATGTTTCTCCGGTTATGGAGGAGAACGGCGAGGTGCACGACGGTTTCGGCTTCCGTTTTGGCGCAAAAAGCAATGAGACCAGGGCATGCGCGGAAGAAGCGGTTGCGGAAGCAGCTGCCCAGTTTGGGGCCAGCCCGGTGCCGGCAGGAGAATACCGTGTTCTTTTGCGCAACGATACATCGGGAGATTTGCTGGATTTCTTCTCTGCCATGTTCTCTGCGGAGCGGGTGCAGAAAGGGATGTCTCCGTTAAAGGGAAAGGAAGGAGAAGAGATTGCCGTTTCTGCGTTGACAATAGAAGATGATCCCTTCTATCCTGAATTCCCGCGGGCATTCGATGATGAGGGGACCCCCTCCGAGAAAACCACCGTCGTAAAAGATGGAAAGCTGATGTCGCTGCTGCACAACCTGAAGACAGCGAAAAAGGCCGGTGTGCGTTCCACCTCCAATGGAGGAAGAGCATCTGCCGCTTCGCCGGTAGATGTCATGCCTTCCAACTTCTATGTTGTACCCGGTAAAAAAAGCTTTGAAGAGCTTGTGGCGCAGTTGGATAACGGTTTGATCATTACGGAGATATCCGGGCTGCACGCTGGTGCCAATGCATTTACAGGTGATTTTTCTTTGCTTGCTAAAGGTAAGCTGGTGGAAAACGGAAAGGTCATTCGGGCCGTAGAGCGGATCACCGTTGCGGGATCCTACCTTGCGCTGATGAAAAACATCGAAGAGATCGGTGCCGACCTCAAGTTTGGAATACCGGGCGGTTCCTGCATCGGATCCCCCAGCATGCTGATAAAGGGGCTCATGATATCCGGAAAATAAGAGAGAGGGGCAGATCGGCTTGATAAGACGGTTTGCCCTGTTTCGGCAAAGGAGAGATGGCGGTGTTTATAAAGAGAATAGGCTGCATGCTGTTAACCGTGCTGTTGTTGGTTCCGGTGTTTTCCGCTGTTTCACTGGCAGAAGAGCCGACTGCCGTGCCCCAATGGAGCGGCAAAGAGGAAGCGTTTGGTTTTTCGGAGGAAGAAGGACGGTCTGCCCGGAATCCGATCATAATAGATACGCCAGAAAAACTGGCTTACCTGGCCGCTATGGTTGCAGAAGGGAATCGTTACCGGGGAACCTATTTTGCACTGGGGTGCGATATGGATCTCGGCAAAAAAATATGGGAACCCATTGGAAACGCCGAATATGCGTTTGAAGGTTTTTTTGACGGAAACGGTCATAAAATATCGGGAATGTATATCTGCAACTCGGATTATGCGGGGCTTTTCGGAAATCTGGAAGGCTATGCCGAAATCAAAAATCTTCAGGTAGAGGGCAATATCTTTGCCGCAGGAGAAGCATCCAAAGTTTTTGCGGGAGGCATAGCAGGGATTTCGGCAGGGAAAATTGCCAACTGTTATTACAAAGGAACCATCTCTGTCAGTGCGCTGGGTGCCTGTTTTGCAGGTGGTATTGCAGGTGGCTTAGGCGGAAATGTTACCAACTGCAAGACCTATGCGGCGGTGCTGATCGGTGAAAACGAGACCGAAACAGCCAAAGCGGGTGGTATAGCGGGATATGTCAGTGGTGGAAAAGTGGAAAACTGTCGTTCCGATGGCGAGGTTTCCACGAAAGCCATAGAGAATTCCATTGCAGGCGGAGTTGTCGGCGATAATCACAGCGGAAACGTGGTCGGCTGTGCGACCAGATGTCTGGTGACAGCAGAAGGAAGCACGGCAATGGCAGGGGGTGTTGTGGGATATCTGCAGAGTGGAAAAGCAGATGGCTGTTCCGGAAGCAGAACAGTAACAGCAAAATTTACCTCCGGAAGCGGAGCGTCTTATGCAGGCGGCATTGCGGGGGTTTCCAAAGCCTACATTGCAAACTGTCGAAACAGCGGTGAGGTTGTGGGTGTTTACATAAGCGATGCCGGCGGACTTGTCGGAAAGATGGAGCAGAGTGCTTCCCTCTTTAACAGCTATAACAGCGGCGATGTGCTGGCAGAAGAGGGATGCGCAGCCGGAATTGTTGTTCTTAACGCCGGTGAGGTGGCGAATTGTTACAATATAGGAAACACCAACCAGGCGGTGACTGGGGATGGAATTGTGTATTCCGGACCGGCCGGATACGGCTCGGTCAGTTGCTGTTATACCATAGCTGAGGCACACAGTTCCCCGTTGACAAACTGCGGTGTTTTTGAAGGGCGAAAAGGAACGATTCTTCCCTATTTTGGGAATGAAATTGTGATTGGAACACAAAAATATGCCGAGGGCAGTGTTTTGGTAGATCTTCTCAATGCATGGGCTGTAGAAAATGGAAATGCCTTCAAAGGCTGGAGTATCATAGAGACGGAAAACGGAGGTTATCCTGTTTTTGACAGCAATATCGTGATAACAGCATCGACCGGAGAAGGAGGAAAAATATCTCCCGAAGGCAAAGTAGCGGTTGATGAGGGCGGCGAAGTGACCTTTAAGATAACACCTGAGGAAGGATGCCGCGTGAAAGCGGTTATTGTTGACGGTGTAACTGTAGGAACAATGAGAAACTATACCTTCAGCAATGTTGTCGCAGGACATACCATAGAGGTGGTTTTTGCGGTCAAAGGGGAAGAAACGGTTTCCATGATCTCTTATGCCGGACCGGGAGGGAGAATTTCTCCCGATGGTATGGAGGAGATTCTTTACGGAAGGGATATTACATATGATATCATTGCCGATGAGGGATATGAGATCGAGAGTATCATTGTCGATGGAAAAGAGGTTGATGCAGCGGAGAGCTATACCTTCAGTAATGTTGTCGGACCGCACACCATAGAGGTGAAGTTCAGCGAACGGCAGGAAGAGACAGTTCCATCGGAGGGAAGACGGTATACGGTATTTTCCTCTTCGGGTGAAGGGGGAAAGATACAGTTTGAAGGGGATATCTCCGTCTCCAAAGGCGAAAGCCTGACACTTGCCATCATCCCGGACAAGGGGTGGCGTATTGCGAATGTGACAGTAGACGGTGTGGATATCGGTGCCGTGGAGAGCTATACCTTTGAAAAAATTGACAGTGACCACATCATTTCCGCCGAATTTGCAATGAATGCAGCAGGCGGAGAAATCGCGGAAGAGACAAAAGAAACGGAAACAGAGGAAGGAAAAGCAGTATGGCTGTATCCTGTTATCGCTGCTGCCGCACTTCTTTTCGCTGCAGGAATGCTCCTTCAGAGAAAGAAAAGAGCAGCGGAAAGAAGCGGGGAAACGGCAGAAAAGGAAAATAAGTAAAATATTTTAAATTTTTCTGTAAAAGGTTTCTTTTTCCGCAATAAGATGATATAATAATATAGATTGCTGACGCAATGCATTTTAAGCAGTTAAACACACGATAAGATCAAAAATTTGAGGAGAGTTTATCATGACTCAGAAAAGAAGTATGAAAAAAATTGTTTGCATGATACTCGCAGTAACGTTTATATGTGGTATCTTTGCAGTGACAGAAACGGTAGAAGCACAGGCAGCAGGTCTTTCCTATGATAATCTGAAAGCCCTCGGCAGTGCTGTTGTGTCGAATGAAAACCAGACCGTTGCCAACTATAAAAACTATCTGAAAACTGATTATGCCAGCGGTGTAGACGAAATTGCAGGAGCAGCGGCACAGTATAAGAATGTTGTCGGATGGATCTCCATCCCCGGTACAAACGTGAACTACCCGGTAGTGCAGAATACCTCCAACAATGACTACTACCTCTACCGCGATCTGAAAGAGGATAATTACCAGTCTTACGACAAGGTATACCGTAACTATAAAGGAAAGACTGCCGATGAATATCTGGCTCAACTGGTTGATAAAAATGGTCAGATGCTTCCCGATCTTGCCATCTTTGCCGACTATGAGTGTAAGTTTGAAGGCGGCCGCGAGGGTCTTTCCTGGAATACCCTGATTTACGGACACAATTTCATCAACTCCCTTTGGTTTGAAGATACGCATGTAGGCCGTGAGCTGGATACCATGTTTGGACAGCTGCCCTCCTATGAGTCTCTGGAATATGCACAGGATCATCAATTCATTTATTTTTCTGTTGACGGAGAAGAAATGGTATGGCAGATTTTTGCTGTAGCCAGTGTTGAGAATACCCTCGGTTACATCTATCCCAACCCTGAAACATGGGGCAGAAACCGTCAGATCATTCTTGCGGATATTCTTAAGCGCAGCGAGCATATTTTCGATGTGGATGTAACAGCTGATGATAACATCATGATTCTCTCCACCTGTTCCAACCGCTTTACCCAGGCTGCTTCCTATGGAACTCACCGTTTTATCGTATGTGCAAAGCTGCTTGGTGCAGATGAGACCCCCACACCGGCAGCTGTATACTATAACCCGAGTCCGTTCCGCCCGAAGAACTTCAGCATTTCCCCTGAGCGTACAGAGACTCCGGCCGGATTTTAATTGTTACATAAAACGTCAATTGTAAAGATCATAAAGGTTATCTGTAAAACAGCGGTTCACAACAGTTTGTGTTGTGAACCGCTTTGTAATTCTCGGGTTCGGTTGATTTACGCATTTTGTTTTAAAAAATCATCATCAACCGCCGGTTGGGATACCGCTGCTCAACCGACGGTATGTGGCAATAAAAAGAAAAAGGGGTTATACTGAATGGGAAAGGAGGAAAACAAATGGATCAGGTGAAAATTGGAAGGTTTATTGCCGAATGCAGAAAGAAAAATAATCTGACACAAATGCAGCTGGCTGAAAAGCTTAACATCACCGACAGAGCGATATCGAAATGGGAAACGGGAAAAGCGATGCCCGATTCCTCTATTATGCTTGCACTGTGTGCGCTGTTGAAGATCAGTGCAAATGATTTATTAAGCGGGGAGATTGTTACAATGGAGAATTACAACAAAAAAATGGAAGAGAACTTACTGGAAATGATCAGGCAGAAAGAGCAGGCGGATAAACGGATGCTGTCTTTGGAGATTGTGATCGGTGTGCTTTCGAGTACGATTCTCTTTTCTCTGATTTTTCTGGCATCCTTTTTGGAAATGGAGGCTTGGCTCAGAATTTTGTTAATTGTATTTGGCTTTGTTCTGTTTATCATTGGCATTATGTATGCAGTAAAAATAGAGCAGGTGGCCGGATATTATGAATGTGCGAAATGCCGCAACAGATATGTGCCGACATTTAAAAGTGTGTTTTTCGCTATGCATGTCAACAGGACGAGATATATGAAATGCCCTAAATGTCATCAGAAATCATGGAACAAAAAAGTACTGAGCAAGGAATAATAAGGTTCTCTGGCAGCAGGACCAAGAAGTATATTGCGGCCTGTCTTTAGAACAGCATGACAGGCATATGATATATACATGGTAATAACTGGGTTGGTTTCTTGACACAATTGTAATTTTATGGTATGATTTTTGACGTTGTATTATTTATGGCAGGATATAAAAAGTAATCTTTGCTGAAAACGGAAGGAAATGGAGCCGTTAATTACAGACGACAGAAAGGTATTATCATGAATATATGGCATGATATCAGCCCAGAACGTATTACACCGTATGATTTTCTGGCTGTGATAGAAATAGAAAAGGGCAGTAAGAAAAAATATGAGCTGGATAAAGAAACCGGCTGTATCATATTGGATAGGATCCTTTATACTTCAACCCATTATCCCGCAAATTATGGTTTTATACCGAGAACACTTGCGGACGATGGAGATCCGCTGGATGTGTTGGTGCTCTGCAATGAGCCGATCGATCCGCTGGTTTTGGTGCAGTGTTATCCCATCGGTGTAATAACCATGCTGGATAACGGGAAAAACGATGAAAAAATCATAGCCATTCCCTTTGAAGATCCCACCTACAACGCCTATCGGGGAATAGAAGCTCTTCCCAGCCACATTTTTGAAGAGATGAGGCACTTCTTCTCTGTATATAAACAGCTGGAGGGGAAAACAACAGCGGTGGATGAGATCAGAGGACAAAAATCGGCGACAGCAATTATAAAACAGTGTATCGATAATTATAATCAGGTATACGGCGCAAAAGAAAATGCATAAAAAGCAGGAATGACGAAGAAAAAAGTCATTCCTGCTTTTTAATGGGATAGTGTTAAGCGTTTTGAACATGACGAAGATATTTGTTCATGTTTTCGTCTTCATCAAGACGGTAATGGAACCCCAGTTTTTTGGCAACCGCCAAGGCCAGTTTGCGGAAGAGAGCGCATCCGGCAAAGACAGCCTCCCAGAGATGGTTCGGCTCACTATCGGAATAGGTGGCAAGGTATTCCGCATAGATGTCGGCGGGAAGGTGATTTTTAAAATATTTTCCCATTTTTCCGGAGGAAACAGAGAAATCGGTGGAGATGCCGATATACCAGGAGACCATGTGGTTCAGCATATCGCGCACGTGGCAGTTATACATTTCCATGGCATAGGGTCGTTCATCCCGGGCGATTCCTTTGGCCACGTTGTTCAGGCACCACCAAAATTCATTGCAGCAGTCAAGAAACAGCTTTTCATCCGGACAGGACACATGCCAGCAGGAAGAGTCATTGGAAAGCGAGGGAAGGCAACCGCATTTATCTAACAGGGCAACGGCAGGATCGTTATCTCCGTCCTCATGGAGTGTATATTGTGTGTCGATGGTAAGGTCAATACGGTTGCCGTCATCAAACAGCATAAGATAAACAAAAGAGCCGTTGTTATCCGGTTCAAGACCGGGAGGGCTGATTGCCTCCGGCATCTGCATAACAAGAGGGGGGCCGAATTTTTCTGAAATCCAATCAGGGTTGTTGTAAAAAGGGGCAACGTCATCCACGCAATAGACAATATCGTAGTCCTGATATTGATCGCGGGGCGCTTCGGGATTGGAACGGGATCCGTTCAAAACTACGGCACGAATACGGGGATCCTCTTTGGCAACGGAGAGAATAAGGTCAAACATTTCTTTTTCAGATCGCATTGGTTTCATAAAAGACCTCCTAACACTGAGTTATTCATCAGGATCCTGGATTTCGGCAGAATCCAGCAGCAGGGTGGCTTGTTCTGCAGGAAGTTCATCCACGGTTTTCAGTTTGCCGAGAATTTTCCTGGTTCTTACACCCACAAGGGTGTCCAGATCGGCACTGGCACGGTTCAGTCTGTCCTGTGCGGTGGAGAGAACTTTGCTGAATGTACTGAATTCGGTTTTAACGGCAGCAAGCAGATTCCAGACCTCGGTGGAACGCTTCTCTATGGCAAGGGTGCGGAAACCAAGCTGCAGACTGTTAAGCAGGGCAGAGAGGGTGCTGGGGCCGGCAACATTGATGTGATATTCCCTTTGTAGGAATTCCAGCAGGTCGCCGCGTCGAACAACCTCAGCATAAAGCCCCTCAAAAGGAAGAAACAGAACAGCAAAATCGGTGGTATTGGGCGGGTCAATATATTTTTCGGAGATGTCTTTAGCGAATTTTTTTATGGTGTTTTCAAGATTTTTACCGGCGATATCCATCAGCTGCCTGTCAGCAGTATCATAAGCATCAAGAAGAGCCATGTACGGTTCGGTGGGGAATTTGGAATCGATGGGGAGATAGACGGGAGAATCGGAATCGGTTTTGCCGGGAAGCTTGACCGCAAACTCAACAGGGTCACGGGTCCCCTTTTTGGTAATCACATTTTTGGCATACTGCGCGGGGGTGAGGATCTGTTCAAGAATCCGCTCCAGCTGCAGTTCACCCATAATACCGCGGGTTTTGACATTGGAAAGCACCTTTTTCAGGTCTCCCACGCCGGTGGCGAGAGTCTGCATTTCGCCCAAACCCTTGTACACCTGTTCCAGCCGCTCATTGACCAGTCGGAAGGATTGTCCCACCTTTTCATCCAGCGTCTTCTGAAGCCGTTCATCCACAGTGCCGCGGATCTCGTCCAGCTTGCGCTGGTTATCGATCTGCATGGCGGCAAGACGGTGTTCTACGGTGGTTCGGATCGCTTCCATGCGGGAATCTAGACCGCCGGACATTTCAGCCACAGAGCGGCGCAGTGTGCCCAGCGAATCGTTCATCTCCTGCGAGAGCTTGAGCAAAGCAGCATTCTGCATGGTCACGGAGTTTTGCAGCCCAAGAGCAAGCGCATCCGAATTTTCTTTGCGGTTTGCCCGCAGCTCTGCGTTGAGTTCCATACGCACCATGCGCAGCTCAGATTGCAGAGAATCGGCAATCATCTGTTGAAGATATTCATTGCTGCGGTCTTCCCTGGCACGTTTTTGTGTCTGCAGTATAAGAATAAGTGTGACTGCTGAAAGAATAACAGCGGCGGCACATAAAGCAATAATAAGGTAGTCCATAACTTCCTCTTTTCTGTCATTAATAGGATGAATGGTTTCTTTTATTATAGCATAGGGGAGAGAAAAAAGCCAGCACAGAAAAAGGGCGATTGCAGGAAGAAAGACGGCATGCTATAATAGAGAAAACAAGACAAACGACGGAATGAATAAAATACAGGCAAAAGGAGAGAAAGCATATGGGAGAGATCCTGTGTTTTGATGATTTTTGCAGAGAACTTAAAAACAGCGGTTTTTCCATGGGCGGCGGAAAAGCGAAAGGGGTATATGCAGTTGTTCCCTTTTCCTGGGAAAATACACCGCCGGACAGTGTGATCCGATGGCATACAGGTGACCCCGAGACAGACCCGTGGGAATGGCGCATGAGAGTTTTGGAGGAACGCAGTGACATTGCCTATGCCAAACTGTTTTTCGGAACCAGCGGATACATCACGGCCGATTGGTATTCGGATTTTCTTGCGGTGCGGCGCGAAGGGATGATTTTCGAAGAGGCCTATTACAGCGGAAAGCTGACGAAAATGTCAGCACGCATTTATGAGGTCATCTCAGAAAACGGAGCTACTGCCCTGCATGATATCAAACGTCTTGGCGGTTTTGGAAAAGAGGACAACAGCGGTTTTGAACGTGCCCTGACCGAACTGCAGATGAAGATGTATATCACCATGTGCGGCAGAATGCAGAAGAAAAATAAATTTGGTGAGGGATACGGCTGGAGCAGTACCGTTTTTGAAACGGTGGAGAGTTTTTGGGAGAAGCGGGGTATAGAGTTGACAGAAAAGCAGCCGCAGGATGCCTTTGAAGCCATTGAAGCGAGAATATGGCAGCTGAACCCGAAGGCAGACCCCAAAGCGGTGCGCAAATTTATAAAGGGATGAAAATTACTTGATTTGTTATGACGTCAATGGGTAAGAAGATATAGATATCTTGTTTATTTTATGAGTGCGATTTATAATATTATAATGATAGTCAGCCTGTAAGATGGCATGGAAAAGAAGGTTTGAAGCAATGAAAAAGATATGGAGTTTTCTTCTGGCGGTATTGATGATGGCCGGAGCAGCAGCGCCCATGTTTTCACAGACAGCGGAAGCATCCATGATTGTGGATGCGGCGAAAGAGATTGAGGGCGCGGTGGCATATAACGGCAGCTCCTATAAAGTTTATACCGAGCCGATGACATGGACAGAGGCAAAAGAATACTGCGAGGCGTTGGGAGGACATCTGGTGTGCATAACCTCTCAGGAGGAGCAGGATTTTATCAACGGACTGGTTGCCTACAGCGAGAAAAACTGCTGTTGGATCGGCGGATACAGAGAAGGCGAAAGTTGGGAATGGGTCACCGGCGAAAAGTTTGAATACACAAACTGGGCGGAGATTGAGCCCAGCAACGAAAATGGAAACGAGACGAGAATACATCTTTTCGGAAAGGAACGCACCGGAGGAAAAGGGGAAAAATCGGTGGGACAATGGAACGATTGCTCGGAGGATGGGGCAGAATATTCCGACGAGTTTTATGCTTTGTCCAATTACGGTTTTATCTGCGAGTGGGAAAATTATATTGACAGCGAAAAGTTCACCGCCCTTGACCTCAACAGCTCTTACACAGCAGAGATAAACTGTGATGCGGATACCGTTGTTGTAAACAGCGTCAATGATGAAAAGGTTTTTACCGTCTGCATACAGGATGCCGAAGGACGGACCGCAAAATTTACGGGTAAAAATCTGGAAGGAAACACCGTAGAGATAACGCAAAGTGAAGAAGGCATAACTGTTGAATCCGCAGCTGCCGGCGCAGAGATAGACTGTGAGTATGAAAATATGAAAAAGAGCCAGATAGACAGCAATGAGCCCTTCTCGTTTTCTCTCAGGAAAGTCCTTCTTACAGCCGGTTGGGTTTTAGCGGGAGCGATCGTTGGCGGCGGTACTACTGCGGTCATCGTGTTTATAAAACTCAAAAGGAAAAAGGCGGCTGCCGGTTAAAGAGAATAGCGTATGGTTTACGGACGGTGTTTTTCGAATGTATTCCAATCATTGAGCAGTCGAAAAACAATAATAAGCAGATGCTGAGACACTGCTGAGAGTCTTAAAATGCGCAGCGCGACGGAATGTGTGAAAACCAGACCGCAGGAAGAAAAAAGAATTTGCCGGGAAAGCCGGCAAAACGTAAAATGTTTTGAAAAGAGGGAGTTTATGAGAAAAGAAGTATCTGCCCAAGCAATGAGTATTATTAAGATGATGCAGAAAAACGAGTGCACAGAGGGTGTGATATACGGAAAGGTGGCGAAATTTGTCAAAGGAGAGAACAACAAGCAGACACTGCTGCGTCTCTCCATGGAGGAAAAGGCCCACTGTCAAATCTGGAAAATCTACACAGGCATTGATATGAAACCCAACAGACTAAAGGTGTTCTGGTATACCTTTATGGCCTGGATATTAGGATTTACCTTTGCTGTCAAGCTGATGGAGTGCGGCGAAGAGGGAGCACAAAAGAAATATGAGATACTGGCCAAAGAGGTGGAGGAGAGCATACAGATAAGACAGCAGGAAGAAGAGCACGAGCAGGCTCTGCTTGCAATGCTGGACGAAGAACGCCTTAAATATGTGGGAAGCATGGTGCTTGGTCTCAGCGATGCGCTGGTTGAGCTGACGGGAAGTCTTGCAGGCTTTACCTTTGCTCTGCAGAATACCAGGCTCATCGCACTTTCCGGACTTATTGTCGGCATCTCCGCCACATTCTCCATGGCATCCAGCGAATTCCTCTCCGCCAAAAGCGAAGGAAGAACAGATGCTATGAAATCCTGTCTCTACACAGGCGTGGCATATCTCATAACCGTAGTGCTGCTCATTTTACCCTATCTGCTCTTTGGTGTCACGCAGTATATCCCTGCTCTCATCTGTATGCTGGGTATTATTGTTGTAATCATTGCCGCATTCACCTATTATACCTCTGTCGCAAAGAATCAGCCGTTCGGTTCCCGTTTTGCTGAGATGGCTGTGATCAGTATCGGTGTAGCGGTAGTATCCTTCTTTGTGGGTATCCTTGCCAAAAAGTTTCTTGGAATCGATGTTTGATAAGCCGTTGGGGTAAACGGCCGGCAAACAAAATACATCTGCAAGTTAATGCTTTGTCTTGGGACATATCGCGAAGACGATCAGAAAGTTGCTGTTTGCCCGGAGTCAGACGGTACAAAGAATAAAAGCCGATACGGAATATAATCTTCCGTATCGGCTTCTTTGCTGTTATTCAGCGTTCGGCACACTTTGTGCCAATAATTTTTCATCCGGGAATGATGCACAGCAATCAGGCACGCTTGCTGAGAACCTCTTCCTCATACTTGACAATTTCATCGAACCACTTCTCGTCAGCAATTACGCCGCACTCTTCGCAATATTTCTGCCAAATATCGCCGAAGGGAAGGGTTTTGACTTCTTCCTGCATAACCATGAGCTTGGTGAAGTTGCCTTCATCCTGAAGCTTCTTAAGTTCAGCGTGAGGCATGCAGAGAGCGGAGAGCATAGCCTTCTGCCAGCTTCTTACGCCGACAGTCCAGGCGGAAACACGGTTGATGCTGGCATCAAAGAAGTCGAGAGCCATGTAGACGCGGTCGGTAGCGTCGCAGCGAACGATTTCTTTAGCCATCTCTTTGGTCTCGTCGTCGAAAAGAACAACATGGTCAGAGTCCCAACGGATGGGTCTGGTGATGTGGAGAGCGATCTCCGGGAAGAAGCAAAGGAGAGCGGGGATCTTATCGGAAACGACTTCGGTGGGATGATAGTGGCCGTTGTCCATCAGAGGCAGGCAGCCTTCATGGGTAGCGGCAAAGGTGAGGGAGAATTCAGCGGAACCGCTGGTGTAAGCCTCAACACCAATGCCGAAGACCTTGGACTCTACGCAGGGTTTAACAAGGTTCTTATCGAAGGGCTCGGAGAGGATCTCTTCAACGGACTGCTTATAGCGCATTCTCGGACCCATACGATCAGCGGGGATATCCTTGAAGCCATCGCCAATCCAAATGTTCATAACGCAGGGATAACCGGTCTCTTCAGCCATATACTGGGAGATACGGATGCAGGCCTTACCATGCTCAACCCAGAACTTGCGGACATCTTCATCGGGGCTGGAGAGGGTGAGACCGTCTTTGGTGTTGGGATGAGAGAAGAAGGTGGGGTTGAAGTCAATGCCCATGCCTCTTTCTTTTGCAAACTCTACCCATTTTTTGAAGTGTTTGGGCTCGAGCTTATCACGGTCAACATATTCACCGGGCTCAAAGATAGCGTAGCAAGCATGGAGGTTCAGCTTTTTCTTACCGGGGCAGAGAGACATGGCTTTATCAAAGTCAGCCATGAGCTGCTCGGGAGTTCTTGCCTTACCGGGATAGTTACCGGTGGTCTGGATGCCGCCGGTGAGAGGGCCGTCATGGTCAAAACCGGTAACGTCATCGCCCTGCCAGCAGTGTACGGAAAGGGGGAGAGTCTTAAGTTTTGCGATGGCAGCATCGGTATCTACACCAAATGCAGCATAAATCGCTTTTGCAGATTCATATCTGTTCATGATACTTTCTCCTTTGTTGTTTTTTTATTTTTAAATTGCAGAATAGATGATATTCCGCAACGCATGGTGGGTATGAAGATCATCTGTGCCGAACATCTGCTGCATATAGAAGAAGGTCAGCTCGTTTTCGGGATCAATGGAGCCGTAGGAGCCGGCAGCACCGCCCCAACCAAAAGAACCAAACCCGGCAGGAGAGCCGCATTTTGCCTGATCCACAATGGTACGGACACCCAAGCCATACCCCATACCGAGATGGGTGTAGCCATAGCCATCCCATTGTGTACCCTGCAGCTGGTTCAGCCGCATCAAATGAATGGTGCGTTTTCTCAGGATAACATCGCCGGTGCAGAGTGCCTCCTGAAACTTCATATAATCGTCAACCGTGCTGATCAAGCCGCCGCTGGCGCTTTCTTTGAGCAGAGGCGGAATCAGGCAGTTTTTGCTTCCAAGGTTAGAGGGCTTCTCGTCGGGGCCGTTGTACTGATAGTGACAGGCGATGGTATCGGGAGCAAAGTGTTGTTCGTCAAAAGAGGTGTGTTCCATGCCGAGGGGGACAAAAATGTGTTCTTTCAGGTATTCGGAAAAAGGCTGGTCGGCAATTTTTTCAATCAGGGCAGCGAGAACTTCGTGGCAGATGCCGTAGTAATATCCTGTACCGGGTTCAAATTCCAGAGGAATTTCGGCGAGATAGGGAATAAGGTCTATCGGTCTTGCGTGTTCACCAACTTCACGATGTACCCGGAGTCCAAGCTCCGGAGTCATCATGCCACCGCCAATTCCAGCAGTCATGCAGAACAGATCACGAATGGTAATGGGATTTTGGGCTTCCTGCAGGCCGGTCGGTGTTTTCACCGTCATTTTTTCCATCACGGGAAAATAGCGTCCAATATGATCCTCCAACAGGAATTTTCCTTTTTCATAAAGCTGCAGGGCAGCGGCACAGGAAATAACTTTGGTGTTGGAGTAGATGTGATAAGCGGTGTCCTTTGAAAGCGGAATTTTTCTTTCTATATTGGAAAAACCGACTGTGCGGCGATAGATTTCCTTGTGATGATGGTATACAGAGCAATCATATCCGGAGAGCTTGTTGTTTTGGGCAGAGACATCCAACAGTTCATTTAGGGGATTTTCAAGGTGTAACATAGATTTACGTCCTTTATTATAATTTTAGAGAAAGAATGACCATAAAAAAAGCGATTGTTATGACTGAAAAAGTGTCCTTATATGCATTGGCGGAATTTATGTGGGGAGATTCCGTAGCGTTTTTGAAAGGTGCGGTGAAAATAGCTGAGATTTTCATACCCAACGCTGTTGCCGATCTCAGACACCTTGAGGGAGGTGGTTTTTAGAAGGAAGGCGGCTTGTGTCATACGCTTGTCCTGCATGAGTTCGGTAAAGGTCTTGCCGGAATGTTTTTTGATCTCACGACTGAGCCAGAATTGATCATAATGAAGCGTATTGGCAATATCCTGCAGTTTGCCGTCACGATAATGGTCTTCAATAAAACGGAGAACACGAAGCATAAGCTGCTGTTCGGCGAAGTGAGGATCACAGCGAAGTGTCTCGGTGTGATTGACCAACTGGAGAAACAGCAGGCCCATGGTAAGCTGGTTGATGCTGCGGTTGTTAGGTTGGTGATTGACAAGGGTCCATATCAAATTTTCCAGCAGGTTTTGTATCGGTAAAATATCGGAAACCTCAAAATGAAGGTAACTCATACCCTCATTCTGGCGGCAAAGACAGCCGATGAGAAAATCACGGATCGGATTATCCTCCTCACCCATCATACGGATGGCGGTATCGAAAAATTGTGGCCAAATGATAAAATTGACCGCGATATCGTTTTCGCCGGCGGGAAAAATCTCCTGTGTGGCATCCTGACTAAGCAGCAAAAGTTCGCCGGTTTTCAGAATGACTTCTGTTCCGTTGATAACGTGCCGTGTCTGCCCCTGACACATATATACCATCTCAACAAAATTGTGAGTATGTTTCGGGAAAAAAACAAAACGGGTATGAGGACGGAGAGAGATCAGGGTCCCTTTTTCCAAAAGAAGTTCACGGTCGATTTCCAAAGAATCTTCATGCATATAAATGCTTCGGTCAATTTCATTTCTTCCTGCAAGAAGCTCGTGTTCTTCGGGGGTGATCTCCTTGAGTTGATTTAAGAGAAAAGTGTTCATAGATATCCTCTCGGAACGTATAATATCTATAGGCAGTGACAGGGCTTAAGCGGGAGTACAGGGCAGGAATGCGGATGGAATGATGAGAGAGTTTTGGTGGAGGCCGGCAACAGAACGGATGCTGACGGCAGCGTGACTGTTTACTTTTCCCGAGTGCGGACTTGTGGCATATGTTATGGTCAAAGTGTTTTTATTTCTGACTGAAAGAGCAGGGGGAATGTGATGGTGGCAGGGAAAAGAAGGATTGATTATTTTGAAATACTGATAAAACTGAGCCGATATGCCTGTAGTGCGGCGAGGGAATTGAATGAGCTGCTGAGGTGTTGGAGTGCAGATGCTGCAGCCGGAAAATTACAGCGAATACATATCATAAGGCAGGCAGCCGGCAGAGAACAGAGTGCCATGGTGAAACAGCTGGCGGAAGAGTTTATTACCCGGACAGAAAGAGAAGATATTCTGCGGTTATCAGGGGAGATCAATGGCATAACGGAGAAAACGGAAGAGGTTGTGCGGAAATTCTGTCTGTACAGAATCAAAAAAAGATACGATGATATTCTGCCGTGTGCGGCGGGTTTGTTAAAGGAAACCGAAGCAGTAAGCAGAATTTTTGCAGCTTTGGCAGATTTCAAAAAGAAGCCCTGCCGGGTAGAGGAAAGCATTGAGGCATTTCGGGTTTTATATGAAGAGGAGAAGGAATATTATGCAGTGGCCACGCGCAGTCTTTTTGAAAAAACAAGCGATGCCGTGTTGCTTTTGAAGTGGGATAATATATTCAGACAATTGGCGCAGTGCAGTGAAAGCTGCAAAACGGCAGCGGATATAGTGGAGTATACTGTCATGAAGAACAGCTGAAAAGAGGAATCAGATAATACGCTGACCGTTGATTGTAAGTTGGAAAGAAAGCCCCAGTTTTTCGGCAGCTTTGCGGCAAAGGATCATACGAGTGAGAAAAATTTCAAAATAATCCATGATGGCGCAATAGGTGGTGTCAATTTCAAGGCGCAGTTCAATGACAGTGTGTTCTTCATTGATGGTCACTGTGGAAGTTTTTACGGAATAGTTGACGCGGTCATGGATATCGAAAGCGGTTGTGTCATAATTGCGGACACGGCTGCGGCGCACATCTGTCTTATCGCTGAGGATGAGGGCGGCAGCGGTAGCATTGACGGCAACGGCGGTGCCTTCGTCGTGATTGCCGATGGCAGTAATGATGGTTGCAATATCTTCCGCATCGGCTCCCATGGCATTCAGAATACGGAAAGCCATAACAGCGCCGCTTTGAGCATGTTCAACACGGTTGATCAGGTTTCCAATATCATGGAGGTAACCGGCAATTTGCGCCATTTCCACGTCATGCTCAGAATAGCCCAGTGTTTCAAGAATATATTTAGCCACGGATGCTACGCGATTGACATGAGGGAAACTGTGTTCGGTATAGCCGAGCGCAATGAGAGACTCATCAGCGCGGGAGATATATGTTTTTATAGAGGGATCGTTTTTGATTTGTTCAAAAGTGAGCATCAGGGCACTCCTTATTTTTTATAGTGTTCGCCGGTAATAGAGAATTCTACCCATTCAGCAATATTAACAGCGTGATCTCCTATACGTTCCAGGTACTTGGCAATCATGAGTAAATCCAGAATATAGCTTCCGCGGGAGGGGTCAGCAGCAACAAGGGTGATGAGAGATTCTTTAATACCGGTAAAAAAATCATCCACTACATCATCATACGCAATCACTTTGCGTGCCAGCTCAAGGTTGTGGCTGACATAGGCATCAATACTGTCGGTAACCATTTTTATGGTGGCACGTGCCATGGCATCCATGTTTACCGTATTGTCATCGGTTTTGATCCCGGCGATGGTAACAATTTCTGCAATATCGGCAGCCTGATCGCCGATGCGTTCCATATCTGTAATCATTTTCAGTGCGGCAGAGATTTGCCGGAGCTCATGAGGAGCAGGCTGTTCGAGAAGAAGCTTGAGACAGAGCGTTTCAATCTCTCTTTCCTTGTCATCGATCAGCTTGTCGCTTTCGAGTGCTTTGGAAGCAAGAGCGGTGTCACCGGTGGTAAGAGCTTTGGCGGCGGAGGCAATTGCCACCTCGCAAAGAGCTCCCATGGCAATAATTCTATCGGTCAGTCGGCATATTTTTTCACTGCTGATTTCTTTATCGGATATAGTTGTATTCATAACGGAGCCTCCGTTTATTTGAAATTTTTATCGATAGTAATTTTCGTCCGGGGTGGGTTCGATAGATTTGAGCTGATCGGGGTCGCCGCTCAGCAAAGCGATAATACCTTTATAGAAAAAGGCAGGGTCGTTTAAAAAGTTTTCTTTCATGAAATCGGCAATTTCAGGAGTAGGGGCATACATGGAAAGTCTCAGCAGATCAGAGCCCATATCGTTAACAGAAATATCAACAGCCCAGGCATCACCGTTGCGCCGGACAGTAGCAGTGTTTCCGGATTCACGGTTGGCTTTCAGCAGGACAGCAGTGGCTGAGGCATATACCTTTTCGCGCAAAGAGAGGGGAAGGGTGTGTTCAAGCAGCAAAACATGTTTTTTATTTTCGGAAGAAAGGGTGTAGTATCCGGTGCGCCTTGCCGCATAGGGAGCGGTTGGTGAAAAAAAGCTGGGGTTAGGCTGCAGGTTGCGGAAAAGCTGATCCTTTTCCACCTCGACTAACTGACCCTCCACAATAAGGTCGGTAACAGCGCCTGTAAACTCAAAGTAGTTTACAAACTGCTCACTGACAAGTGCTTCTATCATATGTTCCACGGTCATTGGCTTGGTGATTTTTGCAAGCATCCAGCAAATAAGCAGTTTAACTTCAAAATCATAATCGGGACCGCCGGGAGCAACGCCGGATTTTACAACAGAAATATCCATAATATCCCCTTTGTGAATTTAATCAGAAAATGTACGGATATAATAATCCAATAATAGTATATCACATTTCGGTGGGAATGAAAAGAAAAACAGCGGAACAAAGTAAAAAAAATCAGCACCCCTCCGCAAAAGGATGAGTGCTGAAAAAGAATTGAAACAAGGGTTATCTCTTCTGATGGAGAGCCTGTCTGGTGGTTTTGACATCATTGAGAGAGTCGGCGAGAGTTTGCTCGGTGGTTTTAAGGATGTTATCGGCAAATTCGCTGGCCGCATAGCGCATTTCTTTGGATTTGCTCTGGGCGGTAGCGATGATATCGGCAGCTTTTTCCTGAGATTGTTTTACAATCTCCTGCTCGGAAACCAGCACCTTGGCGCGCTCCTCGGCACGATGAATGACGGTTTCGGCTTCGCGTTTGGCAATGGCGATAATTTCGGCTCTGTCGGCAACAATGGCTTTTGCCTGACGGATCTCTGTGGGCATATTGAGACGGATATCATCCAAAAGTTCTCTGACACGCTCGGCATCGACAACGCAGCGTCCGCCGGAAAGCGGCAAGCCCCAGGATTTATCTAAAAGCTCGTCCAAAGTATCCAGAATTTCTTCAATATTCATATTTCCGACCCCTTATGATTGAATTTTTGATATGATGAAATAGATGAAAAAGAGAACAAGAAAGGAATGTAATTATTTTTTGCACAGTCGGTCGCAAATCTTATCATGGATCTCGGCGGGCACAAAGCGTGAGAAATCACCGCCGAATGAGGCGATCTGTTTAACAGCACTGGAGCTGAGATACAAAAACTCTGCGCTGGTGGTTAAAAATAAGGTGTCTGCGCTATCCAGCATCTGGCGATTCATAAGTGCCATCTGGAATTCATATTCAAAATCGGTCATGGCACGCAGACCTTTTACAATCACGCTGTTTTCGTGCTGTTTGACATAGTTGACCAAAAGACCGTCATAGACGTCAACCCTGACGTTGGGCATATCTTTGGTAACGGTGCGCAGCATTTCGGCGCGCTCTTCTGCAGTGAAAGAAGGGGTTTTGGCCGTATTGATCACAACCAGCACAACAACTCTGTCAAAAAGACGGGCAGCGCGTTTAATAATATCGAGATGTCCTAAAGTTACCGGGTCAAAACTTCCCGGACAGATTGCAGTTTTCATTTGAAGATACGCTCAGCCGAAGCAAAGCTGTCGGCTGAGCCCTTTCAATTTTATCATTCCTTTTCAGCACGTCTGTACACACTGAATTTGGCTATACCGAAAGTGTATTCTTTGGTGCGGACAAATTCGCCGACAGTTTCAGGAAGCTGTGTTCTCTTCTCGGTCTCACAAATGATAACACCGGCAGGTGCAGCAATCCCGGCGCAAAGCGGAAGAGCTTCAGCGGCAAGATTGGTGTCATAAGGGGGATCAAGAAAGATAATATCGAATTTGTCTTTTGCATTTTTCAGGTAGGCAATGGCATCCATTCTGGCAACGCGGGAAGATTTCATCAAACCAGTGTTGTTGAGGTTGCGCATGATGATGCTGTGGGCATCCGCACCGTTTTCCACAAAAACAGCCAGTCTTGCACCGCGGCTGAGTGCTTCAATGCCAAGCTGACCGGAGCCGGCAAAGAGATCCAGTACAGTAGCCTGTTCTATTTCAAATTGGATTGCCGAAAAGATAGCTTCTTTTGCCTTCCCGGAAGTGGGACGTGTCTCAAGTCCCTCCGGCGTTTCGAGGCGCCGTCCTCTTGCTGAACCTGTAATAACTCTCATAATACAATTATATTATCCTATTTCGAAGATTTTGTCAACACTGGAAGGACAATAGTTTGGAAAAGAATGTCAAAGCTGTTCCACAGCAGTTTTGCCGATATCGTGGCGATAATGAATATCGGTAAAGTTGATTTTCTCAACGGCAGCATAGGATTTTTCAAGAGCCTTGGGCAGAGTTTCGGCAATGCAGGTTACGCCGAGAACGCGTCCGCCTGCAGTTGTGAAGCTGCCATCGGCAAAAGCTGTGCCTGCGTGGAAAATCTCAGCATCTTCACGCTGACCGCCTTCGTTGAGTCCGGAGATGGGATAGCCCTTCTTATAGCTCTGGGGATAGCCGCCGCTGGCAACAATAACGCAGGAGGCAGCACCCTTCTTCCATTTAACCTCCAGCTCGCTGAGACGCTCTTCGCTGACAGCCTGCATGATCTCAAACAGATCGGTGTCAAGAAGCGGCAGAACGACCTGGGTTTCGGGGTCGCCGAAACGGCAGTTGTATTCAATGACCTTCGGTCCGTTGGGAGTGAGCATAAGACCGAAATAGAGACAGCCCTTGAAGGGACGTCCCTCTTTGCACATGGCATCCACAGTGGGAAGGAAGATTTTTTCCATGCATTCGGTTGCAACGGCATCGGTGTAGAAGGGGTTAGGAGCGATGGTGCCCATACCGCCGGTGTTGAGACCCTGGTTGCCGTCCAGCGCACGCTTGTGGTCCATGGAGGAGACCATGGGAACAAGGGTTTTGCCGTCTGTGAATGCAAGCACAGAAACTTCGGGACCGGTGAGGAACTCTTCAACAACAACATTGTTGCCGCTGGCGCCGAAAATCTTGTCCTCCATAATGGAGTGGAGAGCATCGGCAGCTTCAGCCTCATTCTGAGCAATGACAACACCCTTACCCAGTGCAAGACCGTCGGCCTTGACAACTGCGGGATAGCTTCCCTTGGATTTAATATAGTCAAGAGCATCGGCAGGGTCATTGAAAACAGCGTAATCCGCAGTGGGAATGCCATATTTTTTCATAAGAGACTTGGAGAAAACCTTGCTGCCCTCAATGATGGCGGCGTTGGCTCTGGGACCGAAGCAGGGAATGCCTATGCTTTCCATTCTGTCGACCATGCCCATAACAAGGGGATCATCGGGAGCAACAACGGCGAAATCAATCTTATTATCCTGTGCCCAGGCAACCATACCGTCAAGATCGGTAGCTTTGATGGGAAGACAGGTGGCATCGCAGGCGATACCTGCGTTTCCGGGAGCGCAGAAAAGCTCTGTGATTTTGGGGCTGCGCTTCAGGCTGCGGACAAGAGCGTGTTCACGTCCGCCGGAACCTACAACAAGAACTTTCATATATATTCTTCCTCCGGGGTGGTATTTTTATTATAACTTAGTGTTTGAAGTGGCGCATGCCGGTGAATACCATGGCAATACCATACTTATTGCAGAGGTCGATGCTCTCCTGATCGCGTACGGAGCCGCCGGGCTGGATGATGGCAGTGATACCGTTCTGATGGGCACACTCAACGCAGTCACCGAAGGGGAAGAATGCGTCAGAGCCCATAACAGAGCCGTTTACGCGGTCGCCTGCATATTTTACGGCAAGCTCAAGAGCGGTGATACGGTTGGTCTGTCCGGGGCCGATACCGACAGTCATGTTGTCTTTGGCAAGGGCGATACCGTTGGACTTAACGTGTTTAACAACTCTCCAGACAAACTTCAGGTTGTCCATCTCTTCAGCGGTAGGAGCACGGTCGGTAACGACGGTCAGCTTGTCTTCGTCCATGAGCTCGGTGTCAAGCTGCTGAACCAGCAGTCCGCCGGCAACCTTCTTCATGTCCACAGCGTCCTTCTTGTTTGCCTTTGCGGGAGCGGCAAGCTTGAGCAGACGAATATTCTTCTTAACGGTGAGGATCTCCATAGCCTTCTCGGAGAAGGAGGGAGCGATGATAATTTCAAGGAAAATCTTAGCAAGCTCGGTTGCGGTGTCTTCGTCAACTTCACGGTTAAGGGCAACAATGCCGCCAAAGATGGAAACGGGGTCACTCTCGTAAGCTCTGGTGTAGGCTTCCAGGATGGTAGCACCAACACCTACGCCGCAGGGATTGGCGTGTTTGACAGCGACGGCACAGGGCTTCTCATCGCCGAACTCTTTGAGAACGTCAAGAGCGCCGTTGGCATC
>SVMZ01000041.1 GCA_015067185.1 Oscillospiraceae bacterium
CGATATCCTTCCCTTTGACTATGAGGAAGAGAAGCAGCGCACAATCACCTTCTGGCAGCGTGAGCTTTCCCGCATCACCAAGCTGCCGGCAAGCCTGCGGAACGACCCGGAAATTTTCCGCATGATCCAGAATCTCACTGTGCAGTTGCTGCAGAACTACTGTTACCGCGTAGGCGAAGCAGAGCTGATCTGCCGTCAGGGCGGTCTCCAGCGTCTGATTTGGCCGTGGGAGGCAATGTTCTCTATCGATGCCCTTTCCCGCATTGGTGATTTTTCTGATTATATTGAGCCGGTGCTTTCCATGTATTTTGAAAAGCTGCAGGCTCCTGATGGGGAGATTGCCCCCGCCGGAGAAAACTGGGCCAATATTACCGCCGCTGTTCTCAGCAGCTTTGCTCTCTACTGCCGTGAGTGCAGCCAGCGTTTCTATCACCGCTACCGTCGGCATGCCATGGCCGCCTTTGACTGGGTAAAGCGTACCCGCGCCTCTTCCGCCCATATGGAGGGCTGTCTGCCCGGGCTCTTCCCGCCCATGCGCGCCAGCGACGCCGTACAGATCTTCCAGGGATGGATGAGCACCGATATCGTCAATCTGGATTGCCTCGATGCCTTTGCCTCTGCTGTGGAGAAGTTCAATGACCCGCGCGCAGAAGAAATCCGCGCCGAGCATCGGGAGTATCATCAGGTGATATCCAAAATTATGGAGCGCTTTGAAAAAGAAGCGGAGGGATCGGATCAGTTCCGTATTCCGCTTTCGCCCGATGGCAACGATGCGGAACTGCTGCGCCAGCGTTATTTCTATTTCAACTTTGGCCGTTTCACCAACGCCGGAATCGTCAAAGACAAGGATGTAGAGCGGGTTCTGAACTTTATCAAAGCCCGAGGAATCTGGTGTGAGCAGGGACTCTACGGTCATATGCCGCAGCGCAACGGCGATATGCACGTCTGGTACACCACCAACCCGGAGTATTACTGGTTCTTAACATGGCTCCGACTTGGCAACCGTGAGCGTGCCGAGGAGATTATCCAATCACAGATTCGGTATTCCATGACAGAGGAGTACTATATGATTGAGCGTTACGCAGATAACGACCCGTGGTATGGTCCCTGGAGCCCTAATGTCAGCGGCAACGGCAGAATGATCCTTATGCTGCTTGGCATGGCAGAAAAATAACGCAAAACAGCCCGGCACATAGCATTCGCCTTGTGCCGGGCTGTCAGATTTATCTATGAAGAAAAAAGAAAAACCAAGTCATTCGACTTGGTTTTGTGGAGCGGGTTACGAGGCTCGAACTCGCTACCTCCACCTTGGCAAGGTGGCGCTCTACCAGATGAGCTAAACCCGCATGTATGGCGACCCGGAAGGGGCTCGAACCCTCGACCTCTAGCGTGACAGGCTAGCGTTCTAACCAACTGAACTACCGGGCCATAAATGCCGCGATGGTGGTGGGAACAACAGGGCTCGAACCTGTGACCCCCTGCTTGTAAGGCAGGTGCTCTCCCAGCTGAGCTATGCTCCCTCGTTTCGCGGCTTTATCATTATAGCGCGTTTCAAGTGTTTTGTCAACACTTTTTTTGAAAAAAATCAATTTTTTTTTGGAGCGAAATAAGAGAGTGGCATTTTTGGCTTAATAACAAGGAAAAGTCGATGTGAAGAAAAATAAAAATCCCGTCTGATTTGTGTCAGACGGGATAGAAACAGGCGAATTATCAAAAAATTCCTCAAAAGATTGAAAAATTATTTTTCGATCAGCTCAGCAGGATAGCGCATAACATCGGTACCGTTGTGGTTGGTAAGTGCGATGAAGCTGTCTCCCTTAAAGATGTTGGGCTGGTGATCGGGGCAGTCGGAAACAAGAGCCATATAGTGATTGCCAAAGGGTTTGCCATCCTTATATACGGCAATGGGTTCGCTCCAGTTGACAAGGTCGGTGCTGGTGCGTACCTCCATGATATCCTGTACCACATTGGTGCTGGAACCGGAGTTAATGGGGGAAGAGGTGGCAAGATAGGTGTTGTATTTCTCAGAGTAGATAACGCGGGTGTGCCAGGAGTTGGGAATTACGATGGTTTCCTTACCCAGGTTTCCGGCCTCGCAAAAGGCGCCGTCATAGTATTTGACGAAGTCTCCCATGATACCATCGGTGCGTTTGCGGGTACGGGCAATATAGGTGTCGCAGGCATGCCATACGCCTTTGATCATATCTACGCGGACAATGTTGTAGAAAAGATACATATAGTCGCCATCCGGTTCCACAAAGAGGGAGAAGTCACCGCTGCCGAGGCAGATGATACCCTCCTTCTGTCCCAGAACATTGCCGGCACCGGGATTGTATTTTTCAGAGAAACAGACCTGTTCCCCGGTGAGTACCCAGCGGTCGAAAGTCCAGTTTCTGCCCTCATCATCGGAGTGCATAAGCCCAATGTGACGGAAGTCCGAGTCGAAGTGAGGGGTGACACAGGGGCCGAGGGCATCATATGCAGTGCCCTTGCCGTTCCAACCGCACTCGTTGTGGAAGAAGCAGAAGAAGCGGTGGGTGTTGGGGCAGATATAGAGTCCGAAGGGCCAGATGCTGCCGCGGGGAAGAACTCCTTCCGGATAACGGATGCCGGAGAAGGCATATTCGGCATGACCGACACAGAAATTGGTGGAGATAGGATAGAGCTCCTTCATATCATCCAACGTGGTGCCGCAGAAAACACCGATATGTCCCATATGGGAGTGTCCGCTCATTGCCCAGAGTTTTCCGTCTGTATCGCGGTACATGGGGGTGGTACCATCCTGGTAAATATCAATTTTATTCATGAACGGGCTTTCAGATGCATCGCCGATCTTCATATCAAACTTGCTGAACAGATCCATAACATAAACTCCTTCAAACTGAATTTTGATTTTATTATATCATGCCGGAGCGGGATGTCAATGGCTCGGTGAGACAATGAGCGGGATTTTTAAAAAGTTTTTGTAATTTAAAAGTGGATAAGAGTAAATAAGGGATAATATCGGAATAAAAGAAGATGAAGACAAGCCTAAAACGTTAAAGGAAAGAGGAGTACGGAAATAAAACAAAGGAGTCCGTATCAACGGACTCCTTTTCAAATGTAAAGGGGATATTTCAGGGCGGACAGTTCTTACAGCACAGAAAACTCGTATACTGTGCGGTGAGTGTAGCGCTCGCCTGCCTTGAGCAGTGCGGAAGGGAACTGAGGATTATGAATGGCATCGGGATGAACCTGAGTTTCCAGACAGAAGGCATCGTTCAGCTGATAGGTGCGGCCGCCTCTGCCAGCACCTTCAGCACATTTGATCATATTGCCGGTATAGAGCTGTATACCGGGCTGGTCAGTGTAAACGCGCATAAGGCGTCCGGTTTCAGTGCAGCGTGCCTCGCAGGAGAGGGCAAACTCACGGCCGGAATCGAGAACAAAGTTGTGGTCGTAACCGCCACCGTATTGGATCTGCTCGTGGTCAGCACGGATGCGTTCACCAATGGCATGGAACTCACGGAAATCAAAGGGAGTTCCCTCAACGGGCATGAGTTCGCCGGTGGGAATGAGTTCATTGTCAACCGGTGTAATATAGGAAGCGGCAATACGCAGCTCCTGGGAGAGGATGTTGGCAGAACTGTCAGCACCGCCGCCGGCCAGATTGAAGTAGCTGTGGTTGGTCAGGTTGACGGGCGTGTCTGCATCGGATGTGGCAGCATAGTCCAGAATAAACTCATTTTTATCGGTAAGAGTATAAGTAATGGCTACAGAGAGGTTTCCGGGATAGCCCTCTTCACCGTCCGGGCTGAGGTAGGTAAAGCGTACACCGCCGTCTACAATTTCTCCTGTCCAGATACGGCTGTCAAAACCGATTTTGCCGCCGTGAAGATGGTTGTTGCCGTCGTTCTTATAGAGAGAATAACGCTTGCCGTTGAGTTCAAACTCTGCGCCCTTGGTTCGGTTGCCTACACGGCCGATAGCCGCGCCGAAATAACCTTCCCCGTTAATATAACCTTCAATAGTGTCATAACCGAGAGTAACCTCACCAAAGCTGCCGTTTTTATCGGGAGCGAGGATGGAGAGAACCAGGCAGCCGTAGTCACACACGGTGACGGTCATGCCACTGTCGTTTTTAAGGGTATAGGCGGAGATTTCCTTGCCGCCCACGGCGCCGAAACTTTTTTTTGCAACAGTCGTCATTGTCATATCTCCTTGCTGAATTTTCTTGTTTTCTTGACAATTACCGGGGTAAACAATATAATGATATATAGAATTATAGCTTATTGAAGTCTGTGAGTCAAGAGTTTGCGTCAGGAGTGTGTTGGCCGGTGTATGCATCTTTGTACAGTATGGGTCTCGTCGGTATTGACGGGTGTGTTGTAACGGTAGAGGCGGATTCTTCTCCCGGTCAGTTTTTGTTTGAGGTAGTAGGCCTTCCCGATGCCGCTGTTAGAGAGGCAAGAGAGCGGGTGCGTTCTGCCATGCGCAACAGTGGTTTGCAGTTCCCTTCGGGTAGAATGATCGTCAACCTTGCCCCGGCCGATATGAGGAAAGTGGGACCTTCCTTCGACCTTCCCATTCTTATTTGCGTTGCCTTGGCATCGGAATCCCTGGTTATGCCCAATATGGAGCTCTCGAAGTCTGTTATCTTCGGTGAGATCTCAGTCAGCGGTGATGTACGGCCGGTTCCGGGCGCATTGCCTATGGTAATCGAGGCCAAACGGCACGGCTTTACATCGGTATTTTTACCAGAAGAAAATGCGGATGAGGCCAGCTATGTGGATGGCATTGAGATATACCCTGTGGCAAGCGTGAGACAGCTGGTAGATCACCTCTGTGGAGGAAAAAAGATTAGGCCGCAGCCTCACCGCTCTCCGGATCCGGGGCGTCACTATGCGGGTATGCTGGATTTTGCCGATGTCAAAGGACAGCTGGTGCCGAGACGTGCCGCTGAAATTTGTGCAGCAGGCGGACACAATATGCTGCTGATCGGCGGTCCCGGCTGTGGTAAGAGTATGATTTGCAGCAGACTGCCTTCCATCATGCCGGATATGACACCGGATGAAATTATTGAAACAACAAAGATCTATTCCATCGTCCATGCTCTCTCACGGGAGGAGCCGGTAATGGATCACAGACCGTTCCGTTCCCCACACCACACCATCTCTGCAGTGGCGCTGGCCGGCGGCGGTACAATCCCACGCCCAGGAGAGGTTTCCCTCGCTCACAATGGTGTGCTTTATTTTGATGAGGTACCCCAGTTTGACCGCGTTGCGTTAGAAGCGCTGCGTCAGCCGTTGGAGGATAATAAAGTCACGATTTCCCGTGCCACAGGTCAGCTGACTTTCCCCTGTTCCACCATTTTTGTCTGCTCCATGAATCCCTGTCCCTGCGGACATTTCGGACAGCCCAATGCCAAATGTAACTGTTCCGAAACAGCTATCAGCCGTTATCTCAGCAGAATTTCCGGTCCGCTGCTGGACAGAATGGATCTTCATGTGGATGTGTTGCCGGTGGATTTTGATAAACTTTCCGGCAATGAGCGATCCGAAAGTTCCGCCGAGATCCGTGTCAGGACCAACGCCGCAAGAAAGATTCAACAGCAGCGCTATGCAGGCAGTGGCGTCTCCTGCAATGCTAAAATGACCGGTGCGCAGCAGAGGGAATTTTGTCAGTTGGATGAGAGTGGTGCCAAGCTGTTGCGGAATGCCTTTGATCGACTGGGACTTTCCGCCAGAGCCTACGATAGAATTGTGCGGGTTGCCCGGACCATTGCGGATCTGGATGCCAGCGAAAATATTTGCCGGGAACACGTAGCAGAGGCCATCAGTTACCGGAGTTTGGATAGAAAATATTGGAAGAGACACTGAAAATGGCGTTATTTCGAAAAAAGTTTTTGAAAATCATGGAATATTTCAGTTTTTTCAAAAATTTATCTTGCTTTTTTTGAAATGATATGATATTATCTTAATGTTGACCTAATAATGAGAGAGGTGAATTGACATGAAGGACGGTATCCATCCCAAGTATGAGCAGACTACGATTCGTTGCGCTTGCGGCGAGGTTATAGAGACCGGTTCAACCAAGAAGGACATTCGCGTTGAAATTTGCTCAAAGTGCCATCCGTTTTTTACCGGCAAGCAGAAGCTGGTTGATACAGGCGGTCGTGTTGACAGATTTAAGAAGCGTTACAATATCGGTTGAGAAATCGCATAAGCATTGTAATCACGATTATAGGGACGGGATATTCCTGTCCCTATATTTGGCTGTCTGAAAAAAGAAGCTGACAGCCGCAGCAAAAGAATGTGTCGGCGGCAAAGGTGTACGGATGCGTATAGAGGTCATTCGCAGATCGGGGCTGCCGTTTTTATTATATTGTCATAACAGGAGGTAAGGCTATGGGAGATTATAAAACGGTTGCCGATTTTTATTCGGACGAGTTTGTGGAAAAACGTTCCCGCTTCATCGGTTATATCTCTCCGGCTCAGACCCCGGAGGAAGCAACCGCATTTATCAGCGAGATCAAAGCAAAGCACTGGGATGCCAGCCATAATGTCTACGCCTATATCCTACGGGAAGGGCAGCTTTCCCGCTATAGTGATGATGGAGAGCCGCAGGGAACAGCAGGACTTCCTGTACTGGGTGTGCTGCAGAAATCGGGATTGACAGACGTGGTTGTAGTGGTTACCAGATATTTCGGCGGGATCCTGTTGGGCGGCGGCGGTCTTGTCCGTGCCTATTCTCACGGTGCAGCCATTGCAGTGGAGGGAGCGGAGATCCTCAACATGCGCCTTTGTAAGGTGTTCACTGTAGATGCCGACTATACACTCTATGGTAAAATAAGCCGTATGCTGCCCAAATTCAATATTCAGCAGCAAAACATTGAGTTCGGTTCGTCGGTGGTATTAACGTTGGCGGCATTGCCGGATGATTATGCTGCATTCGGCAAGGAACTGACTGAGATTTCGGCGGGGGCAATTGTTCCTCAACTAATTGAAGAAAAATATTTAAATAAAAATTAACAATTTGAAAGCAGGAAAATGGCATCGAAAAAACGTATATATTGTATGTAGGGCGCTCTTAAAGGAGCGAAAGGGACTGTAACAATAAAATTGCGGAGAAAGCGGTGATATGTTTGAGCAACCTCACTGTAAGAGAGAGAACCGAGCAACAGGAACTCATCACCTTGTCCGAATATGCCTGCAAGGCAGTTCAGAGCGAAGGGCGAGACAGAGCAGAAGAGCCCTGCCCGATACGCACCGATTTTCAGAGGGACCGGGACCGAATCCTGCACTGTAAATCCTACCGCAGACTGATGCATAAAACGCAGGTTTTCCTCTGTCCGGTAGGCGACCATTACCGCACCAGACTGACGCATACTTTGGAAGTATCGCAGATTGCGCGTACCATTGCCCGTGCCTTGCGGCTTAATGAAGACCTGACCGAAGCTATTGCACTGGGGCATGATCTGGGGCACACACCCTTTGGCCATGCGGGAGAGCGCAGATTGGACAGAATCAATCCGGACGGCTACAAGCATTATCGTCAAAGCGTGCGCGTGGTGGAACGTCTGGAAAATTCGGGGAAAGGTCTCAACTTGACCAAAGAGGTACGCAACGGTATTCTCTGCCATACTGAGGGACAGCCGGCAGATACGCTGGAGGGACGCGTAGTCCGTATTGCCGATAAGATTGCCTATATTAACCATGATATCGATGATGCCATCCGTGCAGGGGTGCTCTGTGAAGAAGATCTCCCTGCCAGCACGCGTAGTATTCTCGGAGGCAGAAAGACCGCTCGTATTACCACATTGGTTATGGCTCTGGTTGAAGCTTCTACCGATAAAAATGATATTATCATGCCAAGCGAGATTGCCGCAGAGTTTAAAAAACTCTCTGCTTTCATGTTTGAGGCGGTGTATACCAATCCCATTGCCAAAGCACAGGAAGGCAAAGCGGAAGAGCTGGTGGGTAAATTGTATGAATATTATCTGACCAGACCGGAAGAGCTTCCGTTGGATATTCGCTGCACATATGAGAAAGAGGGGGCCAACCGCGCCGCCTGCGACTATATCTCCGGTATGAGCGACCGTTTTGCGGTGAACTGCTATGAAAAGCTGTTCATTCCGACATTTTGGACAGAAAACTGACAAAAGAATTGGGGAAAGGAGGGAACGGCATGATCCCCGAGCAGGTGATTGAAGAAGTTAAATACCGCAACGATATCGAAAGTGTCATCTCGTCTTATATCAACGTAATACACCGCGGCAGAAACCGCGTGGGACTGTGTCCTTTCCACTCCGAAAAGACCCCTTCGTTTACCATCTATCCGGACAACCAGTCGTTCTACTGCTTCGGCTGCGGAGCGGGCGGTGATGTGGTTACCTTTATAAGAAAAATTGAAAATCTGGGCTATGTGGATGCCCTGCGCTTTCTGGCCAAAAGGGCCGGAATGGAATTACCCGAGGAAACAGACAACGATGGTTCGGCACGAAAACGAATGCGTATTCTGGAGATGAACCGCAAGGCAGCCCGATTTTATCACGATGCTCTGCTGTCAGATAAGGGAGCAGAGGGCAGAAGGTATCTGTTGGAGCGCGGTTTGACTCCGAAAACCATTCGTCATTTCGGGCTGGGATATGCTTCTCCCGACCGATATGCACTGATGAATGCCCTTGCCAAAGAGGGATTTACACGGGAAGAGATGGCAGAAGCCGCTCTGATCTCCAATGGTAAATATGGCTACTATGACGTATTTCGCAACCGCATTATCTTTCCCATTATCGATCTCAGGGGAAGCGTTGTCGGTTTTGGTGGAAGACTTCTCTCAGGAGAAGGACCTAAATATCTGAACTCCAGCGATACACCGGTATACAAAAAGAGCCGAAACCTGTTTGCGCTCAATTTTGCTAAGGATTCGGGTAAAGATACCTTACTTCTGGCAGAGGGATATATGGATGTCATCACGGTGCATCAGGCAGGTTTTACTAATACCGTGGCAACGCTGGGAACCGCGCTCACACCGGATCAGGCACGGATCATATCGCAATACGCCAAAACGGTGGTGCTGTCCTACGACTCGGATGAGGCGGGGCAGAAGGCGACCAAGCGTGCCAGTGAAATTTTTGCAGAAACCGGCATCAAGGTAAAAGTGCTGCGCCTGACCGGAGCCAAAGATCCCGATGAATTTATTAAAAAATTTGGAGCTGTCCGTTTTAAAATGACCATGGAGGGCAGCAGCAGCGCAACAGAATACGCACTGGATACCATTAAAAACAAATATGATGCCGATACCCCTGACGGGCGTTTAGGTATATTGAAAGAGAGTATCCGCTATATTGCGGGACTTTCCTCGCCGGTAGAACGGGATATCTACGCTTCACGGCTGGCCGGAGAATTAAATGTGTCAAAAGATGCAATAATAATGCAGACCGCTGATGAAATGAAGCGAAAAAACCGTGAACAACGTAAAAAAGAAAGAAACGATCTTTCAGTATTCAGCTATACTCCGGGAGAAAAGAAGGATTTTGAGCGCAGTCGCAACATTAAAGCTGCGGTCAATGAAGAAAAACTGATTGCCTGTATGCTGCAGAATCCGGAGACAATTGGAAAGGTAATGGGGATGTTGGACAGCGAACTGTTGGCAACGGCGGCACACCGACGGATTTTTGAAGCAATCCGGAAACGACATGAGCAGGGGGCTGCCTGCAGCTTCACCGAGCTCAATGCCGATCTCTCCATTGAAGATATTGGGATCCTCTCAGGAATCATGGCTGCAACCGGAGGTATCAACCTATCGCCGGACGATATAGACCACTATGTGGGGGCAATCCGGGCAGCAGGTAATGTGATGTCAAAGCAGCAGATTGAAGAGATGGACGAAGAGGAATATCTGCGAAAAATCAGAGAAAAGATGCAGAAAAAACAAGGTTAATATAAAAGACAAGGGAAAGCAAAAGGAAAAAGGAAGGACGATAGAAACATGGAACAGCAGACAGAAAAAAAATCCATGATGAAAGAACTGATTGAAAGCGGAAAGGCCAAAGGAAAAATCTCTACTAAAGAGATCAATGACCTGCTGGAAGAGGACGATTTTGACATTGAACAGATGGACAGGCTGTACGATGAACTGGAGTCCTACAACATTGAAATCATCGAGGACTTTAATCCCAATCTCGACTTTGATTTTGACCTGAAACTGGTGGAATCGGATGATTTGGATTCCGGCATTATGGTAGATGGTATCAGCATTGATGACCCCGTTAAGGTGTATCTGAAAGAGATTGGCCGTGTACCGCTGCTCACCTCCGAAGAGGAGATCGAGTTTGCATCCCGCATGCCCACCGACGAATATGCCAGAAAGCGTCTGGCAGAGGCCAACCTCCGTCTGGTGGTCAGCATTGCCAAGCGTTATGTGGGACGCGGTATGCATTTCCTCGATCTGATTCAGGAAGGAAACCTGGGTCTGATCAAAGCGGTTGAAAAGTTTGACCACACCAAGGGATTCAAATTTTCTACCTATGCCACATGGTGGATCCGTCAGGCTATCACCAGAGCCATTGCCGACCAGGCAAGAACCATCCGTATCCCTGTTCACATGGTGGAAACCATCAATAAAGTAAAGAAGATCAGCAACCAGCTGTTGCATAAAAATGGCCGCGAGGCCAGCGTGGAAGAAATTGCCGATGAGCTTGGTATGCCGGTGGATAAAGTGCGCGAAGTCATGCGCGTAGCGCAGGAACCCGTCTCTCTGGAAACACCCATCGGCGAAGAGGAAGACAGCCATCTTGGTGATTTCATTGCCGATGATGATACTCCAGCTCCCGCTGATGCTGCCTCTCATACACTCCTGCGTGAACAGCTGGGGGATGTACTTTCCACCCTCACCCCCAGAGAAGAAAAAGTGCTTCGTCTCCGTTTCGGTCTGGAGGATGGACGTTCCCGTACACTGGAAGAGGTTGGTAAAGAATTCAATGTTACCAGAGAACGTATTCGTCAGATTGAGGCGAAAGCACTCCGTAAGCTGCGTCACCCCAGCCGCAGCAAGCGCCTGAAGGATTTCCTTGACTGATTAACCTTCTGTTAAGTTTCCATTTGAGACTTGCAAAAAATCTACCGATATGGTATACTTAGAATACTATATAGATAGAGAGTGTTTTTCATGCAGCTTACATTGGAATCGGATTATGCAATAAGAATTATATCAGTCATATCAGAAGGTTGGAAAGCTGAGGAGGCATCAGTCAGAATGGATGCCAAATCCATATCGGATGTCAGTGGAGTTCCGCTCAGATTTTCTCTGAAGATTCTGCGGAAGCTGGTGGCAGGCGGATTGGTGAAGTCCTATAAAGGTACCCGCGGCGGATATGAGCTGGCCAAGTCTCCGAAGGAGATCTCTGTGTTGGATGTTGTGGAGATCACAGAGGGAAGAATACATATCAACAGATGCCTTGCCAGCGAGTTTGTGTGTACCCGCTTATCCGAAAGCCCCTGCAAGTTCAGAGAGTGCTTTGATGAGATTTCAGCAGAAATTCGCACTTCCATGCGTAAGGTCACCTTTGATCGTTTTATCGAATAATAAAAATGCAGAATAGAAATGGCCCCGAAAAGTATATAACTTCTCGGGGCCGTTTTTTATTACAAAGAAAAACAAAGCCGCTATCTTCCACTGCAGAGGAGAGCGGCTTTAAAACAGAATTAAACTTTGCGTCCAAGAAAACTTTGGAAGATATGCATCTTCTCGCCATCAGTCAAAGGATCTCCAGCAAAAGCACGTCTGCGGCGCAGCCATCTGCCACGGAAGTAGTAGATGATAAAGAGGAGACTGGTGAGGATCCAGGTGATGGGGTAACTGGCGGCAACGGATTCAATGGTGTTGAAATAGGGAACACCCGTATGTACCCAAATGATACGGAGGATGCAGACCCCGAAGCAGGTCATGATCATCGGAATGACAGAGTCTCCGGTTCCACGGATGGCACCGGAGAAAATCTCGATGCTGACGTAGGTAATCCAGAACGGAACCAGGAAGAGGAGAATCTGAATACCGCGGTCGATGACGATGGCATCCTGTGTGAAGATGCGGTATATGTATTTTCCAAACAGGCAGAGGAAGGTACTGAGAACAATGGTGGAGCCGGCAGCCATCGCCAGACAGATACCGGTGCTCTTGTGGACGCGGTCATATTTGCCGGCACCGAAGTTCTGTCCCACAAAGGTGGTGATAGAGACACCGAATGCACCGATCATCATCCAGAAAACAGCATCGATTTTTCCATAGGCTGTCCAGGCAGCAACGGTATCGGTGCCGAAGGCGTTGACACTGGCCTGCACAAAAATGTTGGAGAAACCGTACATAACCGACTGTAAACCTGCGGGAAGACCGATTTTAATGATGTTGGTAAAGAGATCCTTGTGGAATCGAATCTGCTTTATGAAAATTTTATAGGGCTCTGTGGTACGGACCAGTGCGATCATGACAAGCAGAGCACTGACAAATTGCGAGATGATTGTTGCAATGGCGGCACCATCCACGCCCATGTGGAAGAAGAGAACAAACACCAGATCCAGTACAATGTTGACAAGACAGCCTGCAATCAGAAAATATAACGGACGTTGAGAGTCACCGACGGCACGGAGAATGCCGGATCCCATGTTATAGAGCAGCGATGGGATCATGCCGATGAAATAGATACGAAGATAGGATACGGCATCGTCAATGATATCGGCAGGAGTATCGATGGCAGCCAAGGCCCACGGTGCAAAAATAATACCGATAACCATGATGAGTGCGCCGCCTGTAATAGAGAGTGCAATAGCTGTATGAGAAGCGCGGCTGACTTCTTCGTAGTTCTGTGCACCGTAATATTGAGAAATGATGACCGTAGCGCCGGAGGAAAGGCCGACAAAGAAGCCGACAAAAAGATTGATCAGCACCCCTGTTGGGCCGCCAACAGCGGCAAGAGCCTCTTTTCCCACAAACTGTCCTACGATAACGGCGTCAACAGTGTTGTATAGTTGCTGAAAAAAGGTTCCCAGAATAATTGGAAAGAAAAAGATAAGAAGCTGTTTCCAAATAACGCCTTCGGTGATACTGTTTTCACTTCGGCGGGCAAAAAGTTTCTTCATGATATTGTTATATTATCCTTTCAAAGAGCGAGGATTCAGGGTGGATGTGATTTCGGTTACCGTCAGCGTATCGCCGCTGACGGTGAAACGCACTTCATATCCACCGTATTCAAAGCCATAGATACGGTCATCGTCATGCTGATAAGAGGGGCGGGGATCGTGGGCAAGCACACCGGGCAGCGTTTCACGCAGCGATTCCGGCAGAGAACACAGTAGTGCTTCGTCGCAGACAACCTCCAGCGTATGAAATTTGACACTGTCCGAAAAGCCTCCGATGGCATCAGAATGGCTATCGGTGTAGGCAAGATAAGGTTTAATGTCGTAGACAGGTGTTCCGCTGACCATATCCGCGCCGGAAATATGAAGCACGGGACCGAGGTCGCGTGTGAATTCAATACGCTCCAGCTTTACAGAAGAGAGACCGATGGGGTTGGGGCGGAAAGGTGAGCGGGTGGCAAAGACGCCCAGACGCTTATTGCCGCCAAGTCTCGGCGGACGTACCGTAGGGGACCATTTTTCCCGAACCGCTTTGGAGAACATCCAGATGATCCACAGATGGGAATAGCCTTCCAGGCCCCTGAATGCCTCGGGGACACGGTATTCAGGCTCAAAAACAATGCGAGCCTTGGTGTCTACAATACCGCTTTGTCGAGGAACGCCGAATTTATCGGCAAAATCGGTCAGCACATGGCCAATGATTTTCATTTCAGACATAGATAAATCCTCATATCCGTAAGATCGCTGTATTTACTGCAGAATGTTGGAGGTAATAAAATCAACGCCGCAGTCGATGAGGTATTCAGCCTCCTCTTTGGTGTCACAGGTCCAGCAGTTTACCTGGATTCCTTTACTGTGCAGCAGTTCTACCGCCTCTTTATTGATGGACTTATAATGGATATCCAGGTCCATTCTGTAAGCCAGAAGTTTGTCAGCCAACTCGGCATTGATCTCACAGCCGCAGAGGAACTGCAGAGTTGCTTCGGGAAGAAGGGAACGGAGGATAACCAGGTTTTCATAGCAGAAAGAGATGAAAATCAGCTTGTCCACGGCATATTCGGCTTTGACTGTCTCAACAATTTTTTCGATATCTTTCTGTTCAAACTGGTTTTTCAGCTCCAGCACAGCGACCTTGTCATAGCGGCAGCAAATTTTCAGATATTCTGCAAGGGTGGGGATGTGCAGATCAATGCGGGGTTCGCCGTCTTTATCCAGCAACGTGATGGATCTCAGATCAGCAAAATTGCTGCCTTCCACGGAGAGCTTGCTCTGAGAAACGCGGTCGGTAACATCGTCGTGAATAACCACCAGTTGGCCATCGGCGGTGACATGAACGTCAGTCTCAATGCCGAAGTAATCGCGGTTGCCCGCAGCGATAAAGGCAGCAAGTGTGTTTTCGCATTCCAGCCCGGAAAGGCCTCTGTGTGCCACCATTTTTATATTTTTGGAAATTTTAATTGTATCAACCATAAAAAACCTCCTGAAACAAAGTTTATATAATATCATTATATAGTTGTCTTTGCTGCTTGTCAATAAGTGCCGGAAGTCTCAGTTGAAACGGTTATGTCGTTATTTCAGAGGAGAATCAAAGAGATTTCTTTGGATGAAAAGTTAAAAACCTTTGCAAAATATTGTGGTTTATGATAAAATAAAAAAGTATGCGCACCATATGCAGAAAACGATGAAAAGAAAAAAGAGATGAAGAATCCAATGATACAAAACAGTTTTTCAAAAGGACTAAAAGATGGTATTCCCATTGCACTGGGATATCTCTCCGTCTCATTTACCTTTGGCATTACCGCCGTGCTGCAAGGTTTGCCGGTGTGGTTTGCTCTTGCCATATCTATGACCAATGTTACCTCTGCGGGACAGTTTGCGGGAATCGGTTTGATGACTGCCGGTGCTTCCTTTCTGGAAATGGCGCTGACGCAGTTAACTATCAATCTCCGCTATGCCCTGATGTCTCTTTCTCTGACCCAGAAATTTGCTCCCAGCGTAAAAAGATTGGACAGGCTTTGGATTGCATTTATGGATACAGATGAAATTTTTGCTGTGGCAAGCGGACAGAAAGGAAAGGTCGGAAAAAAATATATGCTGGGTCTGGCGATTCTGCCCTATCTCGGATGGTCTCTCGGCACCTTGCTGGGAGCAGCAGCGGGCAGCATTCTCCCGGAAATTGTCCGCAACGCGCTGGGCATTGCCATATATGGTATGTTCCTTGCCATCATTATCCCCGTGGCAAGAGAGACAAAGCCTGTCATGGCAGTAGTAATTGCTGCGGTGGCGATGAGCTGTGCATTCTATTGGATTCCTTTCCTCAGCAGTGTATCCTCTGGTTTTGTTATCATTATTTGTGCTGTTATTGCGGCAGGATTGGGCGCTTTGATTTTCCCGATCGGTGATGACGACAATACAGGAGACAGGGGAGAGCACGGAAAAGCAGAATTGCCGGAGAATACAGAGCAATTGGAGGTGGAGGCTGATGTTTGAGAATTCTTCCCCAATGATATATATGTTTCTGCAGCTTGCTGTCATGGCAATTGTGACATATCTCATCAGAATGCTTCCTATGACCCTGTTTACCAAAACCATAAGCAATCGTTTTTTGCGCTCCTTTCTGTTTTATGTTCCCTATGCCGTATTGGGAGCGATGACATTTCCATCTATCATTTTTTCAACCGGGAATGTGGTTTCCGGTATTGTCGGTGCGGTAGTTGGTGTGATATTGGCTTTTTGCAAAAAGAGCTTGCTTACGGTTGCCATGTGTGCCTGTGCGGCAGTGCTTATAACGGATTTGCTTATGATGTTTATGTGAGCTAATAAATGTAAAAGAGGAATTGTAAATGAGTATGGAAAAAACGGAGAGACCAGTAATGACTGAAAATAAGATGGGTGTGATGCCCGTAGGCAGACTGCTGGCAGGTATGGCAATTCCTATGATGATATCCATGCTGGCACAGGCTTTCTATAATATTGTGGATAGTATTTTTGTGGCAAGAATCAGTGAGAATGCGCTTACTGCAGTATCCCTCGCCTTTCCGCTGCAAAATCTGATGATTGCGGTAGGCGTGGGAACATCGGTGGGTATGAATACTTTTGTTTCCCGTTCTTTGGGGGCAAAAAAGTATAACGAGTGCAATCAGGGTGCCAATACAGGAATCTTTCTTGCGCTCTGCAACTTTATTGTGTTTGCATTGATAGGTATCTTTCTCTCCGGCCCCTTTTATGCTGCTCAGACCGATGTTGCGGAGATTATTAAGTACGGAACCGACTATTCCAGCATCTGTCTCGGTTTGTCAATCGGCATATTCTGCCAGTTCTGTTTTGAGCGTCTGCTTCAGGCAACGGGACGTACGTCTATCACCATGTGCACCCAGATACTGGGAGCAATTATCAATATTGTGCTGGATCCTATCTTTATCTTTGAAAAAGGAGAGATTGTATTCGGCAATTTTGCAATGCCCTTCGGTTTCAATATGGATGTGGCCGGAGCAGCGGTTGCGACTGTCATTGGTCAGGTTGTTGCAGCCTGTGTGGCATTGATTGCAAACCTCAAATTCAATCCTGAAATCAAAATTCGCCTGAAAGCCATCCGTTGGAATACGGCAATTGCAAAAGAAATTTATCGTGTTGGTCTGCCGTCGATTGTTATGCAGTCCATCAGTTCCATCATGACCTTTTGCATGAATCTGATCCTCATCTCTTTCAGCACCACGGCAACCGCCGTTCTGGGCTCCTATTTTAAGCTGCAGAGTTTTGTATTTATGCCGATATTCGGTCTCAACAACGGTATGGTTCCCATTGTTTCCTATAACTTTGGTGCTAAAAAGGCTGATCGTGTTAAAAGGGTGGTCAAGTTGACCATTGTGACAGCAGTCTGCATTATGACGTTTGGACTGATTATTTTTGAGTTGTTTCCCTCCACGCTTCTTTCCTTTTTCTCTCCTTCCCAAACCATGCTGGATATTGGTATTCCCGCACTGCGTATAATTGGTTCACATTTTATGTTGGCAGGCTTCTGTATTATTGCCGGTTCTGTCTGTCAGGCGATAGGCAATCCGCTCTACAGTTTGATTGTATCGGTGAGCAGACAGCTGCTGGTATTGATTCCGGTAGCATGGCTGTTGGCTCAAACGGGAGTTTTGAAATTAGTATGGCTTTCTTTCCCCATAGCAGAGGTGGTCTCATTGATTCTTTCCAGTATTTTTCTCGCAAAAACCATGCGCTCTGCCAACCGCATTATGGCTGAAAAGTAACAGGAATAATCTGTGTATAATATTTTAAAGGAGGAACTACAGCATGATATTACAGAAGGGTAGACCGGAGGATTGCTCCGGCAGACTGGAAAAAGAGATCCGCGTATACGATTTTCTGGATTCTCTTGATGTGGAGTATGAGCGTATTGACCATGAGCCTGCTATGACCATGGAGGTCTGTGAAGAGATTGACCGGGTTCTCGGCGCAGTGATCTGCAAAAATCTGTTCCTCTGCAATCGACAGGAGACTGATTTTTATCTGCTGATGATTTCAGGAGATAAAAAATTCAAAACCAAGGACATCTCTGCGCAAATTAATTCCTCCCGCCTTTCTTTTGCAGGTCCCGAACATATGGAAAAGCATCTGGATATTACACCGGGATCTGTCAGCGTGATGGGACTGATGAATGATAAAGAGGAGTGTGTTCGTCTGCTGCTGGATGAGGATGTACTGAAGGAAGAGTATATTGGATGTCATCCCTGCATCAACACGTCCAGTCTTAAAATAAAGACCACCGATATGGTGGAAAAGGTGATTCCTGCACTGAAACATCAGCCTACCATCGTTCATCTGTAACGTTGGCGGAAGGAGAGGGTTGAGATGGAGCAATACGAAGTGTTTTACAGAGACACCTTTCTCGGTATGCTTTCGGTAAATACACAGAGTGGGCAACACATGTTTAGACCAAACCGGGAAGGGGGTGCCGCTGTTTGTCGCCAAACCTCTCTGATCAGAGAAATTACAGAGGGGACAGATGGTTCGGTTCCGCCGATCCCGTTCTTTTACAATCGCCTCAAGGAAATGAAGCGATGGGATCTGAATGAGATCAACTATCAGACGGATTATTTTCTGATAAGAAAATGTGAGTGAAAAAAAGGGTATTCAGGTGTAGTTCCTGAATACCCTTTTTGGCAAATAACAATGTGTTATCTGAGTAGTTTGTTGTAATAATGGATGGGAATAGCACTCCAGCCATGGCAGAGAGAGCCGGCATTTTCAAAGTCCGCTTCTCCGAGAATGGTTTCCCAGAAGGAGGTTGCTCCGCAATTCAGCATGTAGGTATATTTCTTATCGATATCAGCCACAATGGTTGCGGCGCGGGAGGGATCGGTACGGAGAATGGCATCGTAGAGGAAGGCACGCATAGAAAGCGTGGTATCGATCATCTCGTCAGTGCCATCGCCGGTAATGCTGACACGCTCAAAATCACAGAGCTGTGTACAAATGGCGGCAGCCTCTTCGGGGGAGGCAACATCTGCCAGCAATGCAAAAGCATTGCCAAGTTTGGTGTAGAACACAGGTGCTTCGTCCGAACCGTGAACTGCTTTGAAAAGACCGCGATCACGATCATAGAAGGTATCATGTACTTTGGCGCGCAACGAGTCAAGGTCAAAATCGAAGGAGGTTCCTGTCATGGCAGCCAGTTTCTTATAATATTCGGCAGAATAGATAAACATGGCATTCAGAATCAGGTCATAGCCGTTCTCATCCTTCCATGTGCCGTGGCTGCCATATACCCACTCATAAAAATTCCAGAAGGGCTTGGGAAGGCGGGCGATCAGACCGGTTTCATCGATGGCAGTGGTAAGTGTGCGGAAAATGCCTTCAATCACCGGTAGCGCGTAATCGAGAATGCTCTTGTCTCCGCTGTATTCGATATATTCCATGATCTGTACAGGATAAATCAGGGAGAAGGAGGGGATAGGCCAGTCAAAGGTAGTGGGAGCGCAGATGCTGAGAAGACCGTCTTCACGGACACCTTTGGCCAGCATAATCAGGTTGGCACGGGCAAAATTTAAATAGCCGTCAAAAGAGGGTGTGCCGTCGGCATTCTTTTCACCAATTTCGTTAAATACCTGATAACCGCAGAGCATTTGGTTGCGGCTGTCCATGGCATAGAGAGCCTGTTCACGCCAGGGAGTATCTTCGTAGTGATCATGCATGCACAGACGCAGCGTATCAATACAGGTAGCATAAATTTTGTTGCGGAGGTCATCACCGAGGTCAAAGGGACGGATAGAGACAGGGAAATCCACAGGGCGAATGCCGATATAGTCAATATCGATTTCGCTGTCGCAAAAAACCTCCAGGTAACGTCCACCAAGTCTGCGGAAGGGGTTGAAATAGGTGTTTTTGCCTGGAGCAGCAGTATAATCTACACTGAAATCACGGGTGTGGATCCTGCGGCGTACACAGCCGTCTACAATGTGTTCACCATAAGCAATAATAAGATGATTTTCTTTTTCGGTGGTGAATTCCAGATCAAGGAAGCCGCAGCTTTCATGACCGAGGTCGATCAGATAATGACCTTCGCCGTGTTTTTCCATCGCAACAGGAGCGCGGTCGCCAATTGTAAGTCTGGGAATGGGTCTGGGAAGAAGAGGCTCTCTTACCGGAGCGGGAAAGGCGGTGTGGAATTCACCGGAGCAGCGGTTGGCGTCATAGGCAAAGCTTAGGCCAAGCTGGCTGGTAATCAGCTTGCAGGCGCCGTTGGCGTACTGCTCGTTTTTACGGCAGAGAGTGTTGATGCCGCTGGAAAGTATGGCTTTGCCATCGACAGAAAGCTCAAAGATAACACCGGCGGGGGCGAGGAAATAGGTTTGGGAACAGTCAATGCCGTAATACCAGACGAGAAGGGTGAAGTGGTTTTCTCCCTTTTTGCAAAGGCAGGTCAGATCGATCTCTTCATAAATTTTATATTTGGGAAAGTCCGGATACTGTCCGGAGGTAACAAAGACTCCGTTGAGATAAAGAGCAAAGTTGGAATCACAGGAGACCCTCATCACAGCATTACCGGAATTATAGGAAAAGCTGCCGACAAATTCGCCATAACTGTCGGGATTGGATTCTTTTTCATGCCAGATCCAGGAAGCGTTTTCGAAAATATTCATGTTACATTTCTCCATTTTAATTATAATAGTGTGAATCTTCAACGCGGGGAAAGAAAGTGGATGGAGCGCTCCACCGAATCGCGGCAACGTCCCAGCTCAGCGGGGGAGGAGGCGTTACGGTAATCAAAACTGCGGCAGAAGGTGGTCACATCCGTTTTGAGCATGGCGAGCCATTCGCGGGAAAGCTTCAGAGAGACATTGCGGAACTCCGGCAGAATTTTCTTCCCCAACTCAGAAGGAGCCGCTTCCAGCAGCTGTGCGGTGTGGGGGAAGCAGAGATAGGGCTGCTCCGCAAATAACTGGCGAAATCCAGGATCACGTCCCCAAACGTTCAGCAGGTTGGAGATCATGTTCTCCATGACACTGTCAATTTTCTGGCAGACATAGCAGCTGCAGGAGGCTTCTACAGCAGTACTGCTCTTTTTTTTCTGCGGCGCGGTACCCTTTTCAGTGAGTACTTCATCGGCAATTCTATCCAGATGGCTTTCCAGAATCAATGCAATGGAAAGGCGGTTTTTACGGGCAAGCATCATGTCATAGTGATGACGACAGAAGCCGAGGCGATTGGTCTCCACGCGGACATCCGGTTCCATCATAGCGGCACCCATAATATATTCCACGCAGCGCTCTTCCAGAATGTCATACAGTCGGCACAGCGGGCAGCCATCTTTGGGCTCAAAAACATCGGTCAGCGGAATGGTATAGATGGTATCTCTCATTTGATCAACTCCATTTTCATCTTGAATACGGGTTTTTTATACGTTATAATGATATTATAAGTTTTCACTTTTTAAGGCAGGACGGGTATGAAACGGATACGGTTGGAAAATGCTGTTATAATAAAAGAAGTAAAAAACTTTTCATTGAAGGATACGCTGGAGTGCGGTCAATGCTTCCGTTGGAACGAAACGGTGGACGGCAGTTTTGAGGGAATTGTAGAGGGGCGCTTCTGCCGTGCCTCTCAGAAAGGGGATACAGTCACGCTGTCGGGGATTGATCCTGACGATTTTGACACATTCTGGTGTGAATATTTCGATTTTTCCCGGGACTACGACTTACTCCGGGAACAGTTCGGTCAGGATCCCACACTGGCGCAAGCGCTCTGCTTCGCGCCGGGTATCCGGGTGTTGCGGCAATATCCGTGGGAGACTCTTTGCAGCTATATTATCAGCCAAAACAACAATATCAAACGGATCAAGGGGATTGTTGCACGGCTTTGCGAAGCGTTCGGCGATCCGCTGGCAGACGGAAGCGGTTGGTCATTCCCCTCTGCAGAAAGACTTGCCGCCCTAAAAACAGAAGATTTGGCACCGATCCGCTGCGGCTTTCGCGCAAAGTACATCATTGATGCAGCAACGAAGGTTGCCTCCGGAGAATTGGTTCTGGAGAAACTCTATCGGATGGATCTGGAAGAGGCGAGAACAAAGCTGATGACCATTAAAGGAGTGGGACCCAAAGTAGCGGAGTGCACATTACTCTATGGGTTGGGCCGTGTGGAATGTTTTCCGCTTGATGTCTGGATGAAACGGGCTATGGCAGAGCTGTTTCCCAATGGCCTGCCGGACTGTGCTGTCAAAGAAGCGGGGATCGCACAGCAATACATATTCCACTATATGCGGATGCGCGGATGAGCCGAAAAAATACTTGTTTTCCATGTTGCTTTATGCTGATTATTATAGCATAAACGCCTATCTCCGTCAATCTAACAGGAATTTTTGCATGGAGGAAATTGAAACAAGGGAAACTGCCATCGGAAACGGCCATGCAGCTGTGAAAATGAAAAACGAGATTAACGTATATCTCATCGCTCTCGGACATGAGGGCATCAATATGGGAACAGATTTTCCAGAATGCTGTGACTACCTCATTTACGGAGAAAAGGAGGCACGTGCTGTGGCGGGGAGGGCATGCCCAGCAGGAAAAAAAGCTGAACGACATTCACTGAGTTTCCCTCCACGATCACTTATAAAAAAGGCACAGAAAGTTTTCTCAGGGAAACTTCCTGTGCCTTTTGTTGTTATTTTGCACCATAGTTAAAATACGATATTTATACGCTCAACCAATCGCTTCAGTCAAGGGGGTTATATCAACGTTACCATATTGTTCTTCATAGTCTTCGCCTAAAAAGCAGGCAAACGTAGAAATAAAATCAAAACCAAGTTGAAGATATTCGGCAACATCCTTTTTTAGAGCTGCTTTGTTTAAAACAAACTTTGCGGGCGGTTTTGTCCAGTTTGAAAACATGGAATTGTCATACCAATACTCCAGGAGCTTTTTCTGTTCATCACCGAAAAAACACATCAGGGGTTTTATCATTTCTTTTTCTCGTTGTATTAAATTCGACGCATTTTCACCTTTTGCCGTATATTTTTCAAAGGGAGCATACTCTAAAAAAACGCCTTTTTCCGCTTTTACTTTTACAGGAGAAACAATACTGTCCACATAGGCAAGGTATGCCATTCGTGCATCCGGGATATATTTTTTTATTTCCAACAACATCCTGTTGATCACCAAAAGCTGTTGATCCGAAGGAGAAAGCTGTTTACACCGAGGGCAATGACAATGGATATCACGTCCGTCATCCATCCAAAAATAAAAATTATGGTCAGAACCATACAAGGCACCGGCTAATTCAGCAGCGCGCCCGGCAATCAACTCCAGTGCTGCCGGATTGGAAACGCAAAAATTATAATCATTCGTACGTTTCCCGTTTGCATCCATGCGGAAGTATTCGGGATGCTGCTGAAATAACTCTCTCGGCATAAGATATCCCGCCGCATGTAGCTCATATTCCACTTCAAGACCACGGCTGTGTGCATAATTGATGAGTCTGCGATAGTTCTGCGTTTTCATCAGTTCAAGTAGTTTCTGTAAAGAAATCGCCGCATCCTTACCGCCGCAGGGGTGAATCCCTAACGTTTTGATTCCGGCATTACATAATCTGTCGATCCATTTTTCTGATAATTCATCGGGATGGATGAGTATACTAACTTGCATAATAACTCCTTCGCTATAAGAAAGTATCGCTATGTTTTCGCAAAATAAATACTGTTTACTTTTATTATACTTCAAACACGGTTGCTTTTGCAAGCATACCTGTAAAGCAAAGGCATCCCATTGTCTTCTGCCATATTGGAACATCAACATCGTAACATACCATTGAAAAAGCCTGACGCAATGCGTCAGGCTTTTCCTGAATTGTTTTGATAATAATGATACGGTTTCAAATAGTTTCATTTGGTTTCACTCAAAAAATGAAACTATTAAACGGGAAGTGAAACTCTCTTTTGGGACTGAAACTATGCTAATCAGCTTGTCAAATTGGAATTGGCGAACTAAAAATTAATACTTTCTTGCTAACTGTAAATCAATAGTATCATAAATAGTGATTGTACCGCCATGTTTATTTATTGCTTCTTCAATTCTTTCA
>SVMZ01000042.1 GCA_015067185.1 Oscillospiraceae bacterium
TAACGTTGGGGCCGTACTCTTCGATGAGATCGTTGAGGCCGATGATGAGGCCGTTGTTGTAGATCTCAAGGAGACGGGAATCGCCGAAACGATGCTTGATCATGTCGGGGAGATCGGTACCGGCAGCAAGGCGGGTGTTAACGGTCTCTTCGAATTTCTCACCAATGATGGACTCGATTTTCCAGTCAACATTGAACTTAGCAAGAAGTTCATCGTGGATCTTCTGCATAGTGGGGCGTTCCATGTTGAGGGGATACTCGGGAACGTTGTTGTCCGCTACGAGAACAACAAGTTCAGGAATCTCGCCGTCGTCAGCGGGCTCTTCGTCATCAGCTGCATCGTCTTTCTTATCGTCAGCAGCGGAGGACTTGTCTTCTGCCTTGGATTCGTCGGTAGTGGTGTCGGCGCAGCCGGCAAACACAGTGACGATCATCATGAGAGCAAGAAGCAGTGCAAGGATTTTTTTCATGTGGGTTTACCTCCATTTTTATTTTTACTTGAGAAACAATACCTCACAGTCTTTTTAGTCTGCAAACATACGCCTCTCAAGTATTAAATAATGATACTCGATGCCAATTCATCGATGAATACTATATGTATAAATCACATTTTTTCTAATGATTATTTTTATTTTTTGCCATTCAAATAAATTTCTTACAGTAAGATGATAACAACATTTCACAAATATGTCAACGTAAATCTTTCTTTTTGCTGTTGCGTCTCCCCGCAATCCATCTTCACAAAAAACAGCACCCGACAGGGATCATCCCATCGGGTGCTGTTGAAATTTTTATTTTATCCACGCGCCAATTGGCTCTTCCGATATTATTTATACTCGGGCAGCCAATCCTTGTGTGCCTCAAAGAGATCGTCGCAAAGGCTTCTGATCTCATCCAGAGTAAGCTCGGCAGCGGTGTGCGGGTCAAGCATAGCTGCCATGTAGATGTACTCTTTTTCACGTCTGTGCATACCTTCAATGGCAAGCAGCTGAACGTTGATGTTTGTGCGGTTGATAGCTGCGCACTGCTCAGGCAGATCACCAACGTAGCAGGGGTTGACACCATTGCGGTCGATCATACAGGGAACCTCGACGCAGGCATTGCGCGGAAGGTTGGTGATCAGACCGTTGTTGAGCACGTTTCCGTGTACGCGGTAGGGCTTATCAGAGAGCATAGCTTCAATGATGTATGCAGCAAACTCATGGGATTTCTTATGCTCCAGCTTGTGGTCGAGAACCACTTCTTCACGCTGTTTCTTCCAGCCAGCGATCTGATTGATGCAGCGGCGGGGATATTCATCCAGCGGAATGTTGAAACGGTCGATCAGTTCTGGATGGGTGGATTTGATGAACCAGGGAGTATACTCGGAGGTATGCTCGGAGGACTCAGTGATATAATAACCAAAGCGGTGCATCATCTCATGACGAACGAGATCCTGATTAAAGAATTCATGACCCGGCTCCATTTCGCCTGCCAGAATTGCTTTGGAACGGCGTTTGATTTCAGGATAAAGGTCATTACCCTTCATATCGGTAATTTTAAGCAGCCATGCCTGATGGTTGATACCTGCAATCTCCCATTTGCAGTTATCAATATATTCTTCCAGTCCAACGGGCCTGAGCAGACCGGCCGTACAGAACTGAACACTGTGGCAGAGACCGATGGTTTTGATATCGGTGTAGCGCTGCATGTATCCGGAGAGCATGCACATGGGGTTGGTGTAGTTGATAAAGAGAGCATCCGGGCAAACTTTAGCCATATCATTGGCAAAGCTCTCCATTACGGGAGCGGTGCGCATAGCGCGGAAGATACCACCGATGCCAAGGGTATCGGCAATGGTCTGACGGAGATTGTATTTTTTGGGAATCTCAAAGTCAGTGACGGTGCAGGGCTCATAACCACCGACCTGAATGGCGTTGACAACAAACTGCGCATCTTTGAGAGCTTCGATACGGTCCAATGTTGCAGTGATGGTGACATCGGTACGTCCGGAATTACTCTTGATGTTTTCCAGCATCATTCTGGAATCTTCCAGTCTCTCCGGGTCGATATCATAGAGAGAGATGTGCAGATCTTCAATTGCAGGGGTAACAATGCAGTCGCCGAGAACGTTTTTTGCAAAAACAGTACTGCCGGCGCCCATAAAGGTTACTTTTACCATAATCGTAATACGTCCTTTCCGAAAAAATATAGGGCAGTCCCTTTTTTTACAGTATAACACAAAACCCGGATTTTGTAACTATTTCATGTTGGTTTTATTAGCATAAATGTTGCATAAAGTTTTTCGAAAAAATTTTTTAGCAATTTCAAAAGTTTTTTTTCAATAACTATTGACAAAAACAAAAATATCTGGTAATATATATAAGCGTTGCAGAGATGATAAGAAAATCACCGAGAGCAATCCATTATGCGGGTGTAGTTCAATGGCAGAATCCCAGCCTTCCAAGCTGGTCGTGTGGGTTCGATTCCCATCACCCGCTCCACAATAAATCTTTTCAGGTTTATTTTTTCCCATTGATTGTTCAGATGCGCCAGTAGCTCAGCTGGATAGAGCAACTGCCTTCTAAGCAGTAGGCCAGGGGTTCGAGTCCCTTCTGGCGCGCCATTTTCTTCTTAGCTTTGGTTATAAGGCGCAAACAAATAATATGGTGGATATAGCTCAGTTGGTTAGAGCGCCAGGTTGTGGCCCTGGAGGCCGTCGGTTCGAATCCGACTACCCACCCCACCAGGGTCTGTCAGAATGGCAGACCCTTACTTTTTGATATTTTGGGCTGTCGCCAAGCGGTAAGGCACAGGACTTTGACTCCTGCACTCGCGCGTTCAAATCGCGCCAGCCCAGCCACGTCGGAGCAAGCTTTGTATCGCTTGCTCCGATTTTTTTACCAAAATCAAAGCGCACTCACGCCGCTGTTCCTCCTTTTCCGCAAAAGGTCACGCTCGGCTCACCTGCTCGGTTGTAAACGCCCTCGCGACGGTTCGCTGTCGCTACTAATCCTTTGCTGTGTGCGCCGTAGGCGCACACAGGCTCAAAATAGTGATTTTACCTCATTGATACAAAAATCCCGCACATCCGTGCGGGATTTTTATTTTTTGCTTTTCACTGAAATTAAAAAGCTTTTTAAGCTTTAAAAGCAACATCTTTTATGCTATAATGAAACAAAAAAGAATTGAAGTGACTGAAATTGAACATCAACAACAGCAGTAATGGAATTTGAAAATCCTGCTTTTCGCTTTACAGAAGATTCATCTCCCGTGGTCTATCAATGGCAATATTCAATGACTAAAAGTTTTTACCAATAAAACATTAAAATTAAAGGAGTCCGATTATGAAAAACAATTCCTTCATTTATAAACACGTCGTTGTGCTCGGTGTCGACGGTGCCGGCAATTTCTTCAAGGATACCGAAACACCCAACATGGATCGCATTTTTGCCGACGGCGCTGTGAATTACAACGTTCTAACCGCGATTCCCACCATTTCTGCAGAATGCTGGGGCTCCATGCTGCTCGGTGTCACACCCGAGGTTCACTGCCGCACCAACGGTATCGTATCCTCTATTCCCTATGATATCGATTCTCCTTTCCCCTCTCTGTTCCGTAAAATCCGCGAAACATATCCGGATGCAGAGATGGCTTCTTTCTGCTGCTGGAATCCGATCAACTTCGGTATTGTTGAAAACAACCTTGGTGTTTATAAGGATACCGCAGGAGATGACGAACTGACCGATAAAATCTGCACCTATCTTGAAGAGCATGATCCGATGATGCTCTTCGTTCAATTTGACTGGGTCGATGGCGCCGGACACCACTACGGCTATGGCACCAAGGAACATCTCGACCGCATTACTGTTACCGATGCGTTGATTGGCCGTATTCACGATATGTATGTCAAACGCGGCTTCATCGACGATACCCTCTTCATCGTCACAGCCGATCACGGCGGTTTCGGATACTGTCATGGCGGTGTCACGGACGATGAAAAGATCGTCTTCTGGGGTGCTGCAGGTAAGACTGTCAAAGCGGGCACAATCGGTGATATGCTCATCCGGGACAATGCTGCCGTTTGCCTCTATGCACTCGGCGTCGATCAGCCAGAAACCTGGACCGCACGTGTCCCCGATGATTTGTTTGTTGACTTCACGGACGGTGAACGCCCGATTTTCACAAAACTTCCTGTCGCTACGGCACACCGCGCCGTTGATGCCAAAAATGCCCCTTCCACCCCTGTTACCACCTTTTTCAGTACTAACTCACTCGCAGCATATCTACCCTTTGAAAACACCGACTATACCGATGCCTCCGGCAATACCGCTGTTACTGCACACGGAAAGCAATATTTTCCCAACGGCTTCCTTGGCACAGGATATAAATTTGATGACGGCTGTCTGACACTCGATGACTTTGTGCCCGGCACAGACTCCTTCTCCGTTTCACTCTGGTTCAAAACCAACGGCATCGCAGCGGATCCTTCTATCTTTGCAAATAACGACCGTTCAGCCGAAAAATATACCGGCTTCTGTTTCTCCATCCGTCAGCGTGCTGTTCGCCTCTCCTTTGGCTGGGGCGAAGAAAGCTGGGGCTTTGATATCCCACTTCCCGTCGACTATACCGATGGATGGATACATATAATTGTTTCCGTTGACCGCGACAAACAGGAGGTTTCCGTATATCTGGACTTCAAGTGTGCCGCACATATTAAACTGCCCGCAGCACTTGCCGGTGTCAGTCTGACCGCGCTTCCTTTCACCATTGGTCAGGACGGTACCGGTGCACACCCAACACAGCTGTCTGCTGTCATTGATGAATTGGTTGTAACCAAAGAAATCATCACCCCCTCACTCGCAGAAACCCTTCGCGCATATTATCTCACGGACTGATAAAAAAGAGATTGGCTTTGACGGCATTTTCTTTTTTGAAACCAATATTTCCCATGACCATTCTTCCGAAGAATAAGACCGGTTAGAGTGCGAACTTTCTCTCTTTGGTCAACATCTCACGCAAATTATATATTCCCTTTAATTATAGATTATTATCGGAGGAAACCTCATGAAATTACGACTTCCCGACCTCACCACTGTCTGCCTTGAAAATCAAACGTTTGAATTGACCGATTCTCTCTCCTTTGACGGCGGTTTTGTCTCTTATGAGCTGACAGACCGTCTGAACATCAAACTGAAAAGCGAAAAACAAGGCGTACGTTTTGTCTGGCTTCGCTGGAACGAATCGCTCCGTAAAGATGTCAAAATCCTTGGTGACGCATGGGAGCGGGGATACGGTGACCTGGAGTGGCGCTCAGTTGATCCTGCCCGACGGATGCCGTGGTATATGGCAATCTCCAACGGCACCGACTCGGTCCGCAACTATGCAGACCGATTAACGGAATGCTTTGGTGTCGGTGTTCTTCCCAACGCTCTTGCACAATGGCTCTGCGATGAAAACAGTATTACCCTTTGCCTGGATGTTCGAAACGGCTGCGCATGCACCTACCTTGGGACTGACATCCTGGATTGCGCCACTGTCTTTTTTAAAGAGTACGAAACGATGAGCGCTTTTTCTGCGCTTAAAAATTTCTGTCATGTTATGTCCCCCGCACCGCTTCTTGCTGACCATGTGGTTTACGGCTCCAACAATTGGTACTATGCCTACGGAAGAAGTTCCCATGAGGAGATTCTCTCCGATTCCCGTTTTGTAAAAGAAATGTGCACCGATGCCGATACCATTCCCTACATGGTTATTGACGATGGATGGCAGCCAAACAGCGTAGATGCACCCTGGCATATCGGAAACGACCGTTTTCCAGACATGAAACGGCTTGCCGAAGAAATGAAAGCCATTGGCGTCCGTCCCGGTATCTGGGTTCGCTATCTGGTCAACGGTCGGGATGATGAACCGCGTAAAGTGGATACCTTCCCGGAAGAATGGTACAGTCAACGCTGCAGTAAAACCCTTGACCCTTCACACCCCGGTGTTCTGAATTATGTAGCAGAGACGACCCGTCGTTTCATTGATTGGGGCTACACTCTGATCAAACATGATTTTTCCACTTATGATATTTTTGGTAAATGGGGATTTGAATTCGGAGAACATATGGCAGACGGGAACTGGTGTTTCCATGACCGAAACAAAACTACAGCTCAGATCATAAAAAATCTCTATCGAACGATCCTGGATGCGGCAAACGGTGCTCTCATCATTGGCTGCAATGCCATTGGACATCTCTGTGCCGGTCTGCATCATTTCAACCGCACCGGAGACGACACCAGCGGCTACGAATGGGCAAGAACCCGTAAAATGGGGGTTAACACCCTTGCTTTCCGTCTCGTCCAAAACAATGCCTTTTATGGTGCTGATGCAGATTGTGTCGGCATCACCGGTGAAATTGACTGGAAGCACAACCGTCAATGGCTGAAACTTCTTTCCCTCAGTGCCTCCCCGTTCTTTGTTTCCTGCAAACCGAATCTCCCGAGTGATTCCGAAATGCAGGATCTGAAAACAGCCTTTTCCCTCGCCTCCCGCGCCTCTGACGAACTCATTCCGCTTGACTGGATGGAAACAGTGACACCACAGAAATATTTATTAAACGGAGAAGAAATTCTCTTCCACTGGGACGATTGATTTTCTTTTGCTTCCATGCCCTTTCTTCAGGGCATGGATTTTTTCTGCATTTCAAACATTTCTCAATCCGCCCCTAAAAACTTGAATTGTTCACATTAATACGATATGATTTTATATGGTTATTCAATTTTTAATATTCATTAGATAGGACTGAGCGATACCTTGAGTACAAAAAGCATATCTAAAGATTTTACACAGGGAAACATCTCCAAACAGCTTATGCTGTTCACGCTGCCTTTTATGGCATCGAATGCGCTGCAGGTACTTTACAGCACCATCGATATGGTTATTGTCGGCAAATATGTCGGTACCGCCGGTTTGTCCGCTGTATCGCAGAGCAGCCAGATCGTCAACTTTGCCACCATGGTCTGCCTCGGTTTCTCCAACTCCGGACAGGTTTTGATTTCTCAGGCACTGGGCGCTAAAAAGAAGAAGGAAATGAATGATATCATTGGCACGCTTTTCAGCTATGTCCTTCTGCTCTCCCTAGTTCTGGCCGCTCTGATCCTTATCATCCGCACCTGGATTCTTAATGTAATGAATATTCCGGCAGAATCCCATGCCATGGCTATGGAATATCTTATCATCTGCAGTGCTGGTCTTATTTTCACAGCAGGATACAACATGGTTTCTTCCGTTCTGAGAGGAATGGGTGATGCCAACAGGCCTCTTCTTTTCATCGGTATCGCTTCTTTTGTCAACCTGGTGTTGGATATTCTTTTTACCGGTATTCTCGATTGGGGAGTTGCAGGTGCCGCATGGGCCACCATTATCGGTCAGGCCGTCTCTTTCCTCTTCTCCCTCTATTTCCTCTACAAACGCAGAGAATCCTTTGGTTTTGATTTCAAGAAGGAAAGCTTTATTATTAACAAAAAATATGCCGGTATGATTACCTCCCTCGGAACACCGATGGCTATCCAGTCCGGCTGTATCAACCTCTCCATGCTGTTCGTCAACTCCATGATTAACAGTGTCGGCCTTGTAGCCTCCGCAACCTTTGGTGTTGGCGTACGTATTGATGATATTGTAAACAAGATATCTCAGGGCATTCAATATGCCGCTATGCCTATGATCAGCCAAAACATTGGTGCCGGACAGCAGAAACGAGCGAAACAAGTTGTCTACCACGCCTGGATTTTCTCTGCGGCGCTGACCATTTTCTTTATGATTCTCTACATTGCCTTTGGAAAACAGCTGTTTATGATGTTCTCTGACGATCCGCTGGTTCATGATATGTCCGCTACTTTCATCAAGGCAATTCTCTGGATGTTCCCCGCCTTCGCCGTTATGCGCGGCAGCGGCGCCTTTATTCAGGGAATTGGCAACGCACGTCTCTGCATGGTGTTAGCATTGCTCGATGGTGTTGTGCTGCGTATCGGCCTCAGCTGGTTGTTTGGTATTGTCTTTGAATGGGGCTTTTTCGGTTTTGTTCTTGGTTATGGTCTGGCTCCCTATGGATATGCCATTCCCAGTCTGCTCTATTTTCTCTCCGGTATCTGGCAAAAACGCCGTACTCTTGCCGATGCCATGTAACTCACCACTTATCCCTATCAAAACGGTGCAGTCTCTGCACCGTTTTTCTTTTATTATCTCTGTACAAATTCTCTTTTTTATGCTATGCTTTAATTAATACATCATTTTGGCTTCCATAAACCATTCATTTTATTGTTAAAGAGGTATCGTCATGCTTGGACTTGTATCTGTCACTTTCCGCAAACTTTTGCCCGAAGAAATTATCCTCCTTGTCTCCCGTGCGGGTCTTAGCTGTATTGAATGGGGCTCTGATATTCATGTACCGGAGACCGAGCCCATTAATGCCGAAAAGATTGGCGAACTGACGGCTGCTGCCGGATTAAAAGTCTCTTCTTACGGCACCTATTATCGTCTTCTTGCCTCTCAGAAAGAGCAGTTTGAACAGTATCTTCACTGCGCCTCTCTGCTGAAGGCTCCCAATCTCCGCATTTGGGCTGGTACACTTTCTCCCGCTGCTGCCGATGCTGACTACCGCACCAAAGCTGCTGCCGAACTCTCTGATCTCTGTAAGATGGCTGCTGACCGGGGACTTACCGTCAGTTTGGAATACCACCGCGGCACGCTGACACAAACTGCCGAATCCACCGCTGCTTTACTCGACTGCGTTGCTGCCGATAATCTCTTTACCTACTGGCAGCCCAACCCTGAAATCTCTCACACCGATCACCTTGCTGAAATTGCACTTTTGAAAGACCGTATCTCCAATATCCATGTTTTTCAGTGGGAACATAACGGTACCCGCCGTCCTCTCTCTATCGGTACTGATGTCTGGAAAGACTGCACCGATGCTCTCGGCGGTTTCTTTTCCGACAGGGACTTCTTGATTGAGTTTGTGGAAGATGACAGCGAATCTGCTTTTCTGGATGATGCTGCTACCCTCAAATGCTGGGCCTCCCGTTAGAATATTCTTTTTCTCTTTCACATCAAAAACGGCCGCGATATCCTCTTATGGACATCGCGGCCGTTCTTTTTTTATTTGATCAAATTACTTCCAGGTTAACCATCTTCCATCCAAGCTCCTCAAAATACATAAAGGATGCTCTGTAGTGGGAAGGATACTCATAGACTTTCTGTCCTTTTCTGATGGTGTACATAAAACTGATCTCTCCGGTAAAAGCGTTTTCCGCCACACTCTCCACATTTTTCACTACAAGATCGCTGAATTCATACGAATCGTGGTTAATATACCAACCGTTATAGAAAGTGCTGATTGCCTTATAGAATGAGGTATCGGTATACACTTTACCCGTCACCATATCAAAGGTGGCATCCTCTGTGATGAATCTGGCATAGAGGCAAGTTGCTTCTGTAATGAGCTGCGCATATTCATCAAATTGCTCCCCTTCTTCTAAAGGCAGAGAGAAACTGTAACTATTTCCTTCATCGTTTACAGAAACACTGCATGCTTTTCCATTGGCATCTTTGGCAGTAATTTCCGGAGGACACAGCAACCCGTCAATGCTGTAGAAACATCTGGAAGGCAGTTCTACATTCTCCGTAAGAATCACCGTAAAGCTTTCGTTTAACGTCTCTTCTCCTGTTTTATAGCTGTCATCCAATGCAACACCATTGACATAAACCGTTGCATGTGAGGGTGCTTCAATGTAATAGGGTTCCAGATACTCTATTCCAAAAGAGATATCGAATGGTGCTTCTTTGTTTCCTGTTGCCGTCAGGGTAATATCCTGTATCTTAATATTGTCTTGCTCCGAATAGATGGCATACTCAATCGTCCCCTCCGTACCGGAAGAGGTTTTGGTATAGGTAAGTTGCTCGGTATTTCCCAAATACGCCTCCATATACTCTGCAAAATCTTCTTCCGTATTAAATTTATCCGGAGTATACTCGGTATACTTCATCAGCTTGGCATAATCTCCGCTTTTCAGCTCTTCCATGTATCTTTCCACGGTTCCTGTGGGCTGTGCGGCCTCATAGTCCTCAAGATAATTCCAAACCTTCTCCAAAATATTGTATATAACAATAATATTGAACATCACAATCAGACAAACCACCGCCGGAAACCAACGAAGTTTTCTTTTTTTCCTTCCCGTATTTTCAGCCATTTTTATGACCATACCTTCCCCATAAAAAATCTTTTCCGTTACTTGTACCGATCATTTCACAATAAACGCTGTTGGAATTTTACGTGAACCGTAGAGCGATGCACAGATGGTTATAATCTCATCTTCATATACCATCAAACTGGAGGATCCACCATCCAGATTGGCTGCATTGATTGCTCCAAATTCCAGCATTACATGAATCAGATCTTCATAGGAGGCACCGATACTGTGCGCCTGCCTGCCATCAATTACCAACAGCAGTACAGCACCGTCGGCACGTTGACCGATTGCCGTACGAGGGTTAAGCCCGCCGCCGGTTCCGGAGACTTCTGCTGCCTTCCCGTTCACAACCAATACCGGGCCAAAGCTGACAGCATCGCGCATATTTTTCTCCAGTGCTTCCTTGGCGCTCATGGTTCCTACAATCAAGTGGTTTTCCTGATCGAATCCGATCACATCACCTACACTGCCCGGGACACCGTAGACAAGTTTGGAATCATGGATAACGATTCCCACTGGGGTACCGCCATCGCCTACACCGCCTTCATCGGCAAATCCTGCCCCATTGATTCCAGCAATAGCGCCTGCTTCTTTCACAAAGTCTTCTACCCGTTTTCCCCCTGCTTCGGTGTTATAGGCGGAAAGTGTTGCAAGCTGTACGCGGGAGGGATCCTGCACAATCATCATCTTGCCGCGATAGGTGGGTCCGGTTACATCCACAATCTCAATATCACTGATATCCACATCTTCCGCGGGAGGAACAAAATCTTCAACCGGCTCTGTCACTTCAGTGAATTCCACCAGTTTGTTTTTATCAAGAATCTCCTGTATCTCCTCGTCCGAAAGGTAGATGCCTGCCACAAACTTGGCAGCACTGGTCTCCATCATCGTGGTTACCAGCTTATCTCTCATCGCCGGCGATGGTCCTTTGCAAACCACGCCTACAATACCCAACAACAATGCAACCACTGACAAAACAAACACAAGCAGCAGAACAAACAGCCTGCCGATCACTACCAGCCAAAGTCTTCTCTTGCGTTTCGGTTTTTCGTGCCGTGTTTTCTTTTTTGATTTTGCGTTTATTCTTTCCTCTTCCTGTACAACAGGCATCGCTGATTGCGCCGTCTCCATTGCGGCATCTTCAGTGACTTCACGGAATTTCATCAATTCTTCTATACTTGTGAAGCTTCCTGTTTCTTTCAACGCACCGGAAAGCTTTTCATTTTCAGTCATAGTATTCTCCCAAGATACAATTCAATCTTTTATCTTTTTTTACTGTTTTTAAATACCCAAGCCTGCTGCACTTTAAAGCTGATAAAAAACAGGATAATATCCACCACCAGTTTTGATATCAGTGAATAGATTCCTGCCACTTCTGTCAGCAGATAGACACCACCATAAGACAATGCGGCCTGTATGACAGCAACCGTATAATACTTCGCCATGGTTTTGGGAACCGATCCTTTATTATGAAACACAACTTTTTTGTTTACAGCATAGTTGAACAGCGATGATATTACTCTCGCTCCCACGGTTGCAATCAGCAGCTTTTGCTCCGGTGCAAGCCAGGAGAACAGATACTGCAGCAGAGCAAAAAATCCAAAATCAACCGCCCAGGAAAGAAGCGATGATGAGAGATATTTTACAATCAGCATATAAATACTGAAAGAATCTCTGATCGGATTGAAATGGGAGCTCTTGTTTTCGTTGATATACACCGTTGCAATGGGAACCTCAACAATATTGATCTCTCTCTTTTTGGTCTCAAGCAACATATTGGTTTCAAATTCAAAACGCTCACCGGAGACATTCATCAATATTTCTGCGAATTCTGCAGAAATTCCACGCAGTCCTGTCTGAGTATCGCTGATGCGGATACCGCAAACAAAACGGAATACACCGGCTGTCAGTTTATTTCCAATCACACTGCGCGCCGGGATTCCATCCTGATTAAAATTCCGTGCGCCGACAATCAACGCATCCGGCTGTTTTTCCAATGTCTCAGCGCATTTCAAAACATCTTCAGCCTGATGCTGACCATCGGCATCCAGCGTTACCACACCGATATCTTTCCCCTGGTTCCCTAAAAACCAGTTAAAAGCAGTTTTTAATGCACGGCCTTTTCCCAGATTGACATTGTGGTTCAAAAGCACGCAGGCTCCCTCTCCTACGGATACCGCCTCATCAAAAAAATGCATACGCTCAGGAATGCTCCCATCGTTCACAAGGATGATACGTTCAAAACCAACACTAACCAACCTTTTTACAATTTCAGGAAGACGTTCATCCGGATTGAGAGACGGTATAATCGCCGTTACCTTCATTTTTCTTATCCTTCCTCTATCACTCGCTCAATTACCTTATCTTTCTTTTGCTTCTTCCCAACTGCATCACCACAACCACCACAACAATAACTACTGCACCGACGATTATCGGCAGATACAGTCCCTTTGTTTTTTTATCTTTACTTTCCGAAATCTCTGCATCCTGTTCTTCTTCCGGAGTTTCCGCAACACTTTCCACTGCACTTTCATCAATGCCGCTTTGCTGCGTATTTTCACTGTTCTCTGTCTCAGATTCCTGTGAGGCAGCTGTGCTCTGTTCCTGTTCCTGGATGCTTTCTTCCTGTTCTGTTTCTTCGTTCACTTCATCCGAAAACGCAGAAACGTTCTGGAAGAAATCCGGTGTCTCCGCCTGATCCAGTCCCACCGTTGTATAGGCAAGACCAAATTGGCGGCAATCATATTTTCCGCTTTCTTTCACTGCAAAATAATAAACATGCTGAGAAACATGTTCTCCATACCCTTCCACAGCCATTTCAAAGCCGGTTTTTCCGTCGAACCGCTCTAACGGGATGCTCCAGTTCATAACCACAGTATTCTCTGGATAGAGATGCAAATACAATTTGGGAAGCTCCCATATACCGTACCTTTTCGCCAACTCCGGGAAAGCTTTCTCCTCTGCTGCCAGCGGTGCCGCTTCCAATATAGTGGAGGCATTGAGTTTGTGCGCACCATGACCGTATTCACCTTCCAGATCATGTGCTATCACAACCTCCGGTTTAAACCGTCTTAACAGCTCTACCTGCCATTTCAGAATTGTCTCCCTGTCGTAAAATGCTTCTGCATTGGCCAGGCTATCCACGTAGGCATCCGGAAAATCGGAGATAATCGGATAAGCGGTGATTCCAACCTTCCAAAGACCATTGAGCAGCTCATGAGGACGGTACCGCTCTCCCCAATGGTTTGTCATATACGCTACCTGTACTTTATATCCAAGCTCTCCGCCGTAATACGGCATGGTACCACCAAACCAAAGATGCTCGTCATCTGCATGGGTTGGCAGCACCAACATATCGGCATCTTCATATGGTTTTTGCCATTTCTGCACCCATTCCGGTGTTTCCCCCTGAGAAAACAGATGCAGTTCGCAAACTGCTGTTTTCTCATCCACAAAGGTAATATTGAGACGATTTGTCGGCTCTGCTAACAAAATATAATCGTGAAGAAATCCGTTCTCTCCGCAGCGGTAGGTTGTCCCTCCATAGCTAAGCAGATATCCACTGACCGGTCGGTCTATCATAAGATACACCTGTGCAATCGGCTCATCACTCTCAATGGTAATAGAAGTTCCTCCTGCACAAATATATCTGGTGGCCATATTTTTATCTGTCAAATTGGTAAGACCCTGCGGATCTTTTTTCGAAGATATCTTCACCGTTTCCGTCAGTTCCGCTGCCTGAGCAGCCGTTTCATCCGCCAAAACAATTGCTGTTCCCAACAACGAAACAAGCAAAAACAGTATGGCTTTTCCAAGCAGCCATACTACAATTCTTTTTTCAGAATTCATATCCATACACCTCATTCAGTGTTTCGCGGATAAATGCCATGGAAAAGTTTTTTCCGTGCGATACTACAACTCCGTGTGAAGCTGCCAGCTCCTGTGTATACTGCTCCAGGCTGTAAAGGCGCACATTGTAGTTTCCCGCATCGTAGTGAGTGATCATCGGGACGATTTCCGGCTCGGATATCCTGATCTCTCCCGAATTTTTTTCCATATCTATCTTGATATTGGCCATGGCACCGATCATTGTTTCCGGCTTATTTTGGGCCGAAACAAAATTTCCGAGTGAATAAATCACCAGTGAATCATCAATCCACTCATAGGGCTGAATCACATGGGGATGGTGGCCAATTACAATATCTGCTCCCCAGGCAGCCAATTTACCTGCCAGTTCTTTCTGTTCATTGGTGGGTGTATGGGTATACTCCACCCCCCAATGAACTGATACAACAACCACATCTGCCTGTTCTTTTGCCAATGTAATCTGATGCTCTATTTCAGTCTCATTGCTGGTAAAGACAATCATCCCCTCTTTGCCCGCAGGCAGAGGAATCCCGTTTGTAGATTGAGTATAACCCAAAAAAGCAAATCTTATCCCATTTTTCTCGATAACTGCAATATTATTCCATTCGCTGCTGTCAAGATATGCACCAGTAAGAGTGAGCCCTTCTGTATCGCGCAGCAAGTCGATCGTCTCGCCAAGTCCTGCCGCCGATTGATCCAGCATGTGGTTATTTGCTATGTTCACAACATCAAATCCCAACTCTGCCAGCTGCGCCGCCATATCGGTTGGACAATTGAACATAGGGTAATTAGAAGGCGGCTTGCTTTTGGACATCGGTGTCTCCTGGTTAACCACAGCAATGTCTGCATTTCTGATTCTTTCCACAACATTTTCATACACCGGCAAAAAATCATATCTCTCGCCGCCTGTTCTTCTCAGTGCCTGGTTATACAAAGTATCATGGATCAAATTATCTCCCACTGCAGTCAGAGTTGCAGAAACCATTATTTTCTCCGGTACAGCCTCTTCCGATATATCTGCCTCGCTTTCTTCAAGCTCCTCCTCTTCTTTTGACAAGCTTTCCAATTCGCCCGGCATATTCTCCTGCACAAATTCCGACTCACCGGAGTTGATGTTTTCCTCTGACATACAAGCAGCTGCACTCAAAGAAAAAAGAAGCAACCCTGCCAACAGCACAACCCTTGTTTTTATTTTTAACTTCCGTTTCATTCTGTCACCCTTCATCACTCCGGAAATACTTTCTGAACTCCTTTACAACAGCACGATTGATCTCATAGACATTGTTTGCCCTGGCCGCATAACAGCTGTTTGTCAGCACAACAAAGCCGTACTCCTCTTCTCTGTCATAAATCAGTCCCGATATCATTCCATAGGCATTTCCCTGATGCCCCCAGAGATAGCCCTCTTCTTTCAAACCATCAAAAGCCTGCACACCAAGTCCTCGCATCATTCCGCTCTTTTCATCTGTAAAATAAACCTGATGCATTTCATCCAAACGTTCTTCTGATATAATACGGGTTCCGTTTATGCACCCATCTCCGGCAAGAATACAGCCAATTCTGGCCAAATCGTATGCCGAAATATACAGTTCTCCCTGGCCCAGAAGGTACATCTGTCCAATAGGAACATTCACATAATCCTGTCCCATTGCTTTCCAGACGGAAGGGGCCGCAGTCAATCCCTTACTTCCATACATGGAAGCAATCTGACTTTTATCCGCTACCTTCTCCACTACATATCCTGCATCCATCTCCAACGGTTTAAACAGGGTTTTATCGGCATATTCATAAAATCTTTCCCCCGTCACACTTTCGATAACTCCGGAGAGCAACCCCATACCAAAATTCGTATACACATATTTTTCGCCCGGTTTTTTCCCTGACCACACTTTTCCTTCTGCCAAGATCTGATCTAAAGAAACAAAAGGAATGGTGGATATGGCGACCTGGTAACTTTCACCGTCAATCAGACTGGAGGTATGTGTCATCAACTGTCTGGCGGTTACAGGTACATTGGGATAGGCAGGACTTCTCAGCTTTTCGTGTACAAATTCGCTGAGATCCCTATCCAAATTCAACTTACCTTCATCCACCAAAATTTCCGCGAGCAGAGCGGTAACCGCCTTTGACACCGATGCAATTCGGAATCTCGTTTCATCGGATACCGACAATCCCTTTTCTATATTGGATCTTCCGAAGTGATGCAGATACACCACTTCTCCCTTTTCAAAAACAGCAACACTTCCACCTACAACACTGAATTGCCTGAATAGCCTATCCATCACGGCATCAATTTCAGCTTCATTCCCTGCAATTCTGTTTATTGGTAGTTTCTCTTCACTCTGCTCTTCTTCCACCGGATCTTTTTCTTCAGTCTCTTCGTTTTGAGAATCCTCTGTCTCTATATCAGAACTCTCTTCCGGTACACTTACTCCGATCTCTTCCTCTCCCGTAAGAAGCCCTGAATGATTTACAGAACAAGAGCACAGTATCATCAAAACCGCCATAAGTGCCGCCGCCGTTTTGATTTTTATTTTTTCTTTCATGGCATCTCCGTTTCTCTCAAAACATCGGCATACAAAATCTTTTTTAAACTATCACAGCGTTCCACCTTAATGGTGTACTGCATTGACAAAATTACTGCCTCTCCTGCGTATTTTCTTATTCTGCCGCAGAACTTTCATCATCGGCAATGCTGAGATATTCCTCTTCACCGGAATTTTCCTCATACCCGACCTCTCTTACTGCAGTCACCACATAACCGTTTTCCTCTTCCTTTAAAACATATATCATATACTTATCCGCTTCCTGAATTTCCTCTTCACCGGTAGTATTGACATTCCAAAGTGTTTTCGGCGCTATGTATCCCACAGTAAGGTAATACATTCCCTCTTCTTCCTTAATTTCTTCAACACGCGGAGAGTATTGCAGCTGCTGCCCTCCAATGGGAACGGAATATGTTTTACTGGATTCAACATAACGATAGTTATATTCATAGTCTCCAAAACTCTGGTGCTGCAGCTCAACACTGTCACCAAACAATTTTTGCGCTTCCACATCCAAATCCGATGCCGGCACTACCAAATTCAGCTCATCATCATAGGTATACTTATCCCTGTTTTCACCAAGCAGTGCTGCCCACAGAGACATCTGAAGCAATACCGTATCATCCAACTGGGCAGGATTTTCAAATGTGAGCGGATCAAACATTACTACCGGATAGATTCTGTTCTCCAACTGCTCGTATATTTCATCCTTATCCGTCATCTTTACAATCATCTTTACTCCGCTGATGATAATGGCAACGGCACCTACAATTGCCAGCAGAGATATGATTACCGATATTGCCGGAAGTCTTCTGTATTTTCTTTTTGCCCTATAAGCCGGCTGTACTCTCTTACTCATTATTATGACCATGCCTTTCCTTAAACCGCTTTCATACCTGCAGTTTATCTTGTTTGCCCTTCACCTGTCACAATATATTTCACTGTTGTCAGGTGCTCCAGTCCCATCGGACCTCTTGCGTGGAGCTTCTGGGTAGAGATACCGATTTCAGCGCCGAGACCAAACTCTCCGCCATCGGTAAAACGGGTAGACGCATTGACATAGACTGCTGCCGCATCAACGCGTTCTGTAAACAGCATTGCATTTTTGTAACTCTCTGTTACAATACATTCACTGTGTTTGGTTCCGTACTCAGCAATATGCTCCATTGCTTCTTCGATACTGTCCACAATAAGGACAGATACCTTATAATCAAGAAACTCCGTTGCGTAATCCTCTTCTGTCGCTTTCCGGATTTCATCCCCCAGAATTTCTCTGGTTCTGGAACATCCCCGAATCTCAACCTGATACCGGTCAAGCGGGGACTTAACAGCTTTCAAAAATGCTTCTGCAGCATCCTTGTGAATTAGAAAACTCTCTGCAGCATTGCAGACCGAGGGACGGCTGCATTTGGCATTTACTGCTATTCTTACCGCCATATCAATATCTGCAGTAGCATCAACATAGATGTGACAGTTACCCGTTCCGGTCTCTATTACCGGGACGGTAGCGTTTTGTACCACACTTCGAATCAACCCTGCACCGCCTCTAGGGATCAACACATCGATCAACCCATTGGCCTTCATCATATCGGTAGCAGTCTGTCTGGAGGTATCCTCAACTAACGTAATACAATCCTCCGGAAGTCCAACAGAACTTATGGCTGCACGCATTGTTTTCGCAATAGCGATATTGGAACGAATCGCCTCTTTGCCACCGCGCAGCACACAGGCGTTGCCCGATTTCAGACAAAGTACTGCCGCATCTGCTGTCACATTGGGACGCGCTTCATAGATCATTCCTACAACACCCAGAGGAACACGTACCTTTCTGATCTGAAGTCCGTTGGGACGTACACCGCCACCATCCAGTTTACCGATAGGGTCTTCCAGACGGCACACATCTCTGACTGCTTCCGCAATGGCATAAATACGTTTTTCGCTCAAACTTAGTCTGTCTATTAGAGATTCGGAAATCCCGTTTTCTCTGGCTGCAGCAATATCCAGCTCATTTGCAGCTATGATTTCAGCACTATTTTTTTCTATCTCATCAGCAATTGCCGCAACTGCCTTATTCCTTAACATGGTACCGGATGCCGACAGAACAACAGATGCCTTTTTTGCCGCCGCGGCAAGTTTTTCTATTTCATTCATAACAAGTTCTCCCTGTGCTTATTTCTCAAATTTTTCTGCGTGGAATACCGTTCCCACCTGTTCCCCATCAAACAGTTTATACATCAGTTCCGGATTATAGCTGTTTATAATCGCCATGCTGACACCGGCATTCATAGCAATCTCTGCTGCATGCAGTTTTGTTGCCATACCGCCGGTACCCAGCTTACTTCCTGCTCCCGATGCCGCTTCCCTGATCTTTTCATTGATTTCAGTTACATCAGAAATCAACCGCGCGTTGGGATCTTTTTTCGGATCGGCTGTATAAAGGCCGTCAATATCAGAGAGAATCACCAGTACATCCGCACCGACAATATCTGCGACAATGGCGGAGAGGGTATCATTCTCTCCAAAAGTAGCCTCAATTTCTTCAACAGCAACGGTATCGTTTTCATTTACAATCGGAATGGCATCATAATCAAACAGTTTATCAAAAGTATTGACAACGTTTGCTTTTCTTCTTTCGTCTTCTATGACATCTCGGGTAAGCAACACCTGCGCTACCATAAGGTTGTATTCGGAAAACAGTTTATCGTAAATATACATCAGTTCACACTGACCAATGGCTGCAGCTGCCTGTTTGGAAGGGATATCCTTTGGGCGTTCTTTGATTCTCATACGTCCCAAACCCACACCGATGGCTCCGGATGTAACAATGATCAGTTCTTTCCCTGAATTTTTCAGTTCTGCCAGAACCTTAACCAATTGCTCCATACGGCGCAAATTGACATGCCCTGTCTCATATGTCAGTGTGGATGTCCCGATTTTTACTACAACGCGTTTTGCTTCGGTGAAAACATTCATTTTTTATAACCATAGCCTTCCTTACGGAAAGCTTCCTTTCCTATCTTCAGCGTTTCCTGTCTGACAATTCTATCTTTGCCTATACAAAGTTTATTGTATCAAATCTATCGATGATAAACAACCGTTAAATGTAAATAAGTTTATAAATCGCAATATTATTTCTGCGCATCGCTCCCATCCTGTTCCTTACCACTACAGATTCCTTTTTCTCCGCAATCAAAAACGACGAAACCAGCCTTTCCCTGTTTTCGCCGCATATTCGTTATATTTTACTCGCACTTCCAATACTTCGTGCCGTCTCTTGTTCTTTCCATAAAGCCATAACCAATCAGATATCTTCTGATTGTAGTATGATCATCAAAAATCGCTTTCAGCACATCATTTACTTCTTTTTCATCATACATTCTGCCTTTTTCAAACTGTTCCGCTATTTTTGCAAGAATTACAACTTTTTTCTTCTCTTTGGAAGAAAAATTTTTCAACACCAGCGGCTCCATACTCGAGAATGATGTCTCCAGAATATGCTGCCGCTCCTGCTCGGTAATCAGATAACGGTCATCCACACAGGTGGCGTTATTGTGGATTGGAATAATTGCATTTTCTACAGGTGGCTTTTCCCCAAAAACCTGCTCATATATTGCCAGATAATGTTTGGCCTGCTTTGCCTTCTCACGGAAGGTAAAACGTTGCCGGCGTATCGTTGCCTCGCTGACCCCCAGCTTTTTTGCTATCTCCTTGTCGCTGCTTCCAGAGGCGAAAAGCAGCACCAATTCTTTCTGATTATGGGTTAATGTGTTATATTTGCTGTCTGCTGAAATCAACTGCAGCAAATTCCCACCGTGCATCTTCTCGATGTGCTTTGCAACCGCATGTTCTGCCGTATAAAAATTTCCCTCCATGGCATAAATCTGCCCATCTTCAAAAAACTGCTCACAATAGTTGCATTTATAAATCTTCTGTTCCTTGTCATATTGAAATCCCTGCTTGATTTCCTCTAACGTCATCGCGCTATAATCCATATCCAACCTCCTTTATCATAAACATATTATATATTCGTTTATTGTTTTTGTCAACAAAATTCTTAAGCAAATACTCTTTTCCTGCTCTCATGTAGAATCGTAGCACAAAAAAGGTGCAGCAACTGCTGCACCTTTTTAAACTTTTTATTTTCCTGCCTTCTCAGCCTTTTTAGCTTCGATGTCAGCAAGAGCATCTTTACGGGAGAGGTTGATTCTGCCCTGGGAATCAATTTCAATCACCTTAACAACGATTTCATCGCCAACGGCAACAACATCTTCAACCTTCTCTACGCGGCGATTTTCCAGCTTGGAGATATGAACCATGCCCTCTTTGCCCGGAGCAATTTCAACAAATGCGCCAAAGCTCATGATGCGGGTTACGCGGCCCTTATAGAGAGCGCCGACTTCGGGATCGTTTACAATGGTCTCGATGACCTGAACAGCTCTGCGAACGTTATCCATATCGATAGCGGATACAAATACATGACCGTCATCTTCGATATCAATCTTGACTTCGCACTCGGCGCAAATCTTCTGGATAACCTTACCGCCAGAACCGATAACCTCACGGATCTTCTCGGGATCGATCATGATGGTCTTCATCTTAGGAGCATACTTGGAGAGCTCTTCACGCGGTGCGGGAATTGCCTTAAGCATAATATCATCAAGGATGTGAATACGAGCCTTGCGGGTCTTCTCAAATGCCTCTTTGATGATCTCCGGGGTAAGGCCGTCGATCTTAATATCCATCTGGATTGCAGTGATACCCTTATGAGTTCCGCCAACCTTGAAGTCCATATCGCCATAGAAGTCCTCCAGACCCTGGATATCGACCATGGTCATCCAACGATCACCTTCGGTGATCAGACCGCAGGAGATACCGGCAACAGGAGCCTTAATGGGAACACCGGCATCCATCAGTGCCAGAGTAGATCCGCAGATGGAACCCTGAGAGGTGGATCCGTTGGAGGAAAGAACCTCAGAAACAAGTCTGAGTGTATACGGGAACTCCTCAGCGGAGGGGATAACAGGAAGCAGGGCACGCTCTGCAAGAGCACCGTGACCGATTTCACGACGTCCGGGTCCGCGGCTGGGCTTGGTCTCGCCGACAGAGTAGGAGGGGAAGTTGTACTGATGCATATAGCGCTTGGATTCTTCTTTGTCCAGACCGTCGAGCAGCTGAGCATCGCTGATCTGACCGAGGGTAGCAATGGTGAGAACCTGAGTCTGTCCTCTGGTGAACATACCGGAGCCGTGTACACGGGGAATGAGACCTACGCGGGCATCGAGGGGACGGATCTCATCCATACCTCTGCCGTCAACACGCTTGCCTTCATCCAGCAGCCAGCGGCGAACGATGAATTTCTGCAGCTTGTAGATGCACTCATCAATAACTGCAGGCTGATCTACGCAGCGGGGATCTTCATCGAATTTCTCGTGGATAGCGGTTACGATGGGAGCAAGACGCTCTTCGCGTACGTTCTTATCATCTGTGTCAAGGGCAAACTTGACATCGTCAATAGCAAACTCTTTGATTTCTTCAAACAGGTCGTGATCAACTTCCATGGACTGGAACTCAAACTTGGGTTTGCCGATCTCTGCACGAACTTCGTTGAAGAAGGCAACCATCTTTTTAATCTCTTCGTGGCCCTTCATGATACCTGCAAGCATGGTGTCGTCATCAACTTCCTTAGCACCTGCTTCGATCATGATAACCTTCTCAGCGGTACCTGCAACAGTTACCTGCATGAGGGAAACATCGCGCTGTGCCTCATCGGGGTTGACAATAAGCTCACCGTCAACAAGACCTACGTTTACGCCTGCGATGGGTCCGTTCCAGGGAATATCGGAAATAGTAAGTGCGAAGGAAGCACCCAGCATACCTGCGATTTCAGGCTGACAATCGGGATCCACAGACATAACGGTCATAATAACAGAACAGTCGTTTCTCATATCCTTCGGGAAAAGAGGACGAAGCGGTCTGTCTACAAGGCGGGAAGCAAGAATCGCCTTATCAGAGGGCTTACCCTCACGGCGCTGGAAAGATCCGGGGATTCTGCCTACAGCATAAAGCTTCTCTTCATAGTCAACGGAAAGAGGGAAGTAATCGATACCCTCTCTGGGCTTAGCAGAAGCGGTGACATTGACGAGAACGGTAGTCTCGCCATAACGTACAAGGCAGGAAGCGCTGGAAAGGGCGCACATCAAACCGGTTTCAAAGCTGATTTTCTTGCCTGCAAATTCGGTTTCAAAAACTCTGAAATTTTCAAACATTAGAAATCCCTCCGTTTTTTTCTTCGTCGGGAATCGGGTTTTAGCAATAAATCCGGTGTCCGAGTTTCTCAGCCACCCGATTCACTGCTAAAGCCACCGTTTTCCACGACATTTTTTCTTCTTACATCAAAACTCGGGCAGACGACGTTACCGCCGTCCGCCCTGCATTCTGACAGTGTTGCGACTTACTTACGAAGTCCGAGCTTAGCAACTACCGCACGATAACGCTCGATATCCTTCTTCTGAAGGTAAGCAAGCAGGTTTCTGCGGCGGCC
>SVMZ01000043.1 GCA_015067185.1 Oscillospiraceae bacterium
CATAGGGAATTTCCAGAAAGACGGCCAGCTCTTTTGCCAACCGTTCTGCCTGGTTATAGCCACGCTTCATCACGGCACTTCGCCGCATGGGCGCACCGATGACCAAATCGAACTTTTTATCTTCAAAACGCAGCAGAACCGTTTGCGCCATCATCTTCGCCATGGGGCGGCTGAGGGCACTCTGATTTTCAAATTTGAAATCGTAAACGATCTTTTTACCCGACTCATAGAATTCCACTGCAGAGGCACAGCGTTCACAGTGCTGAGGATAACGGCCACAGATACAGTCTTCCGGCGGCTTTCCGCACTTTTCGCAGCAGTTTTCACCAATCACGCCCAGAGCTGTTTCACACTCGCTGCAAAGCAGGGCATCATAAGATATGATCTCCCCGCACACAGCACATTTACGCGGAAAAATCAGGTGACATATTCTATCGTAAAGATCATTCATCATTCGTTTTATCATCACTTTTTCCTCTTGCCAGTAACTTTCTCAGGTTGCTGTAGCGGATCATCTTCCGGTTATTTTCCACCATATATCGAAGAGCATCGCTGCGCCCCACAACAATGAGCAGCTTTTTGGCTCTGGTAACGGCGGTATACAATAGACTGCGGTAATAGAGCCGCTCGCCCGGATAGGACAGCACCAGAATCACCACCGCATATTCACTACCCTGACTTTTATGGACAGTAACGGCATAGGCCAGTTCCAGTTCTCCCGCATTTTCAAAAGTGTACCGCGCCACCTTGTCATCAAAAACAACATCCAGACACCGATCGTTGCGGTCTATATTGATCACACGTCCGATATCACCATTGAAGATACCGGTTCCCTGTTCTTCAATTTCCGCATCATCACTAAAATACTTTTCTTCCGGTGTATTTTCGCTGTACCTTGTCCACTCAATATCGTAATTATTGCGGGTCTGCATCACCTTGTCGCCGACACGGAGCGTCCGCTGTTCGTTGCGGTGCTCCCAGGCGCCCTCCCGCTGCGGGTTGAGCACACCCTGCAGCCAGTTGTTAAGTGAGGTAATTCCCACCGATCCTTTTCTGCCCGGTGCCAGCACCTGTACATCCCACACCCCGGATATGCCGTACTTTTTCGGCAGGCGTCCGGCACAGAGTTCTGCCAGCGTATCTTCAATCTCCCCTGCACTGTTCCGGTGCATCACAAAAAAATCGTCCTCCGCTCTATTGGTTATCACGGGCTGCTCACCGTTTACAATACGGTGGGCATTGGTGACGATGAGACTCTGCGCCGCCTGACGGAAAACATGCTTCAGCTGCACAGTGTTGATGGCACCGGAGACGATCATATCCCTCAGCACACTGCCGGCACTTACGGATGGCAGCTGATTGCTGTCTCCTACAAGTACCAGCCGACTGGTCATCTTCACCGCCCGCAGCAAGGATTCAAACAACAGCGTATCCACCATGGACATCTCATCGATAACGATCAGATCGTTTTTCAGCTGATTTTTCTCGTTGCGTTTGAACTTGATCTGACCGGTTACTGCGTTATCCTCTGAAAAATCCACCTCCAACAGACGGTGGATGGTTTTCGCATCCTTCCCTGTAACCTCGGACATTCGCTTGGAGGCTCTTCCTGTGGGCGCAGCCAGTGCCACACTTTCTCCCTGCATTTCTGCCAACTGTATGATGGCATTGAGAATGGTAGTCTTTCCCGTACCCGGTCCGCCGGTCAGGATAAATACACTGGATACTGCCGCCTGACGGATTGCCTGTTTTTGCGTTTCATCATAGGTAATCCCGTTTGCTTTTTCCAATTGTTCGATGATTTCGCTGTCCGGCTCTCTTCTGCCTGCGTTGACCGAATCCAGCAGCATCAGTTTTCCGGCGATATAGGTTTCCGCCTCATAGAGCTGCGGAATATAGATATATTCTCTTCCGCCAAACTCCCGGCGGATCACATCCCGGTCGGTAATGCTCTCGTCAAGCTCCCTCTCGACCTCTGCTTTTTCCACCCCGAGAAAAGCCTGCGCCATGGCAATCAGTTTATCCTGAGGAAGACAGGTATGTCCGTTGTTCAGATTGTGCCGCAGAATATGCTGGATTCCTGCACTGATGCGGCAGCCGGAATTCTGCATCAACCCCATCGATACACCGATGGCATCTGCCTTTTCAAAGGGGACGCCGATATCGGCCTCGCAGAGTCTGTAGGGATTCTCCCGCACTGCTTCAGACGAGAGATCTCCGTATTTTTTCCATACCCGGACACAGATTCCTGGGGAAAGCCCAAGACCGGAGAGCTGTGCCATGGCAGTGCGGATACCGAAAACCCGTTTGAACTCCCGGGATATCGCCTCGGCCTTTGAGATGGAGATACCCTTGATCTCTGCCAGCTTTTCGGGACTGTTTTCGATGACATCCAGTGAATCATCTCCGAATTTATCGGTAATTCTTCTTGCTGTAGCGGCACCAATGCCTTTTATGACACCGCTTTCCAGATAGCGGCGGATGGCCAGTGCTGTGGTGGGCAGACTTTTTACGCACATCTCCACCTTGAACTGATCGCCGTAAGTTGGGTGCTGCATATAATAGCCGGTGAGCGTAACATCTTCACCGACCTGGATATCATCAATTTCTCCCACGGCACTGATCAGTGTTCCCTCCGCATTGATCTCCATGACGGTAAATCCGTTCTGTGAATTGCGGTAGATAATATGTTCTATATTTCCGTTGAGCTCTTCGATTTTACGATCCTGCTGTAGTTCCTGCATCCGTATTTTCCTGTTCTGCTCTTCTGATACCGTAAAAAGCGGCTTTCTTTCACACGTTATGCTGCCTACGGCAGCTGCGGCAAACTTACGTTCTCTTTTATTATAACAGCAGACACGCCAAAACGCAACAGCATATCAGCGTCTTTTTACCACCTCCATCATTCTTTCGGCGATCTCTTTTTCACTGAGTACATCTCCATAGAACCGGAAGCACACCTCTTTGGCCGCATCATCTGCGCCGTTATCAGCCAACAGAATCTCACCTTCACACCCTGCCCGCTCCAGCGCACTTCTTGCCGCGCTGATATCCGTTTCAAGCATATCGGCATCCCGCACGGGAATCACTGCAAAAAGGCAGGTTCTTTTTCTCCTCCATATCATACTGCGGATTCCAATGATGATATCCGCAAAACCGATTGACATCAGCATGCATGCTCCAATAATCAGTACCATCTTTGCCGCCGCGAGCAGCATTTGACCCCACTCCATGTTTCCACCTCCAAAACACTGTTTGCTGATGCATTTTATGCGCGGAAAGAAAGAATGGTTATTGTTTTACGGCTGTCTCTCTCTTTATCCAAAAGGAAAACCGGAACAAATTCTCTCTGCTCCGGTTCCTTCTATTTCAATGCTGTTCTCTTTTCGCTCTATTCTCCTACAACCTGGGCTCCCTCTTTGGCTGCTGCGTCATATTTCTTGATGCGCTCTTCTGTTTCTGTCCATAGAATTTCCACGCGGAGACGGGAGACAGAGCCTGATTTTACCTCTCCCACCAGTTCCACATAATATGTCTTCATTTCCGGAGCCGGCGGATATCGATAGGCGTATACAGGAACTTCTCTTCCATCGAGATATGCTTTCACAGATTGTACTCTTCGGTCATCCCGGAATACCAATTCGATTACCTCATCCTCGCCGTAACCGTTGGACATAGCCGGCCACTCGATGAAGGGTATCTTCAGCTCACATTCATAAGCTGCAGCCTGTCTTACGGGTGGTGCCGGCAGATTATGCAATTTCTCCTGCTCCGGCTGATGGACAGTCTCCTTGTTTTCGATCTCTTCCGGTTGTTCCGACAGAGAAGCGGTAAGAACGATATGCTGGTCCTCCCTGTAAAGGTTGTGGAGATAGCCACCGCAAAAATCGGAGTTACTCTGATTCAGGCGATATGCGGTCTCATCTCCGTCTTTTTTCCAGACAGAAAGTTCTCTTTCAAAACGGTCACGCGGCATATGTATGGCAAATCTTGCACCGTTTCCGGATCTCTTTTCTTCTGAGATGGAAGACGGGAACCAATATTTAGGCACCGTTTTTACCGTTTCCACAGAAAGACTGCCAATTGCGTTGCCGTTATCACACCACAGAGCCGCCGGAATGATCTTGCCGCATTCTGCTGTGATATCAAACAATACGTTGTTCCCTTTACGTACTTCTTTCCCATTTATGCCGTAAAGGCGAATTCCGGACGGTGCCGCAAACCATGGTTCTATCTTAATAAAACGGACTGAGTAAGCCGGAATGGTAAGAGTGATCTCTTCTCCGTAAAGTGGGCCGGGCAGAGACTGCTCCGCAATGGGATATTCCCCCGGATATATCTCACTCAGAAGCCATCGGCCTCCCTCCACTCCGCAGAGACCGATGGAATTATCCAGCCTGAAAGTAAACTGCTGGGCGCATTGATTCTGATTGACAAAACAGATAAATCCACGGTTTCCGTTGATGTGCGCATAGGCTTCATTGGCTCCTGCTCCCGGCAGATCTCCCAGTCTGAGCACGTGTTTCCAGCAATCAATGTTTTCACGAATGAAAGACATCCATTTTTTCATAAAGTTTTTAACATACGCCAGTTTTCCGGAGGGTGTTCTCTCCAAAAACGTTCTCAGTTCGCCGAGACAAATGTTTGGGGTAACGGCCAGCCCCTGTAAAAAGCTGTACTCAAAAAACTCATAATCCGATACACGGGAATGACGGAATGCATAATATTCGCAGTTGGTAAAGGCACTGTAGGGCACAAAATATTTATTGTGTACCGTCACCATCTGTTCTCTCCTGCAATCTCCGTAATATTTCAGATTGTTCAATGCAGAACTGTATTCACGGGGATGGGGATCGGTGAGATAGACATTCTGGTTATACCAGAGCAGTTTGGGCATAAATTCCACCCAATTGCCTGCATTGGACCAGGTCATAAAATAGGGAGATACCGCATTGAGCTCTGACATAAAGGTAACCAGTCCCCGGATATGGGCATACAGGGACCCTGGATTATGTCCATGTGCCTCATCGTAACAAACAACTGCGGCATTTCCGTCAAGACAGATCATCTCCTCCTCGTTGCGCTTCACGGATTCCAAAATCGTGTTCCGGAGCATTTCTACGACCCGCTCGTCTCCATAGCACAAAAATCTTCTTTCTCCTCCTTCTTCCAGCGCATACATGGAGGGCTCTCCGATTTTTCTGTCATAATAATTATAATGCCAGCAACAGCCTTCGATGGCTGTCATGTAATCACCGACACGCACACCAAGCTCTTTTCCCAGCTGTACAAGCTCCCGCAAATTACGCTCCGATGAGCCATCTTCTTCCCAGTCGAAATAATCCTCAAAGACCTGGTAATATTCAATTCCGAGCTCAGCGCACAGGCGCACCTCTTCTTTCAGCGTTTCCGGATCCAGTGTGAGAGTAGGATTATCGTACATGGAATAAAAGATCCTTCCCTCACGAACATCTGTCATACGGTTGGTTATGCAGGTGCTGGAAAAAATGGGACGTTCTCCACGGAAATGTTTCGGCATGCGGTTAAGAACGTACTCACTGAAGGCTTCTATCTCCGCATAATCAAACTGACCGACCATCTCCCCCCGCAAAGCGGCGGCACCTATGGTGAGGGTATGAGGATAATAATTTTCCCCTTTCCGGATTTTGTCCTTCGGGTCACACCCGATGGTAACCCGATTATCTTCTTCGGTAATTTTGCTGTAGGGAAAATCAAGAGAAAGGAAGAAAGAGACCGTCTTTGTACGCAGGAACACACCAATCCCCGTAAGCCGTGTTTTGGCAACTGTGATTTCACTGACCCCTTCCCAGCTTCCGTCAAAATAACAATATTCTTCTATAACACCATCCATCTCACCACGGCAGGTGACTACAATGCGCCCCTCTTCATCCCGCATCACTTTCTGATGGAGCGCTGTATCACAGACGGCAGAAAAAACCTTTCCGCAGAACTTGACCTGCTCTTCACCGCACTTCAGTAAAAGACCGTCACTGCAAAAAATGCTCTCTACAGGAAGAAGAAATGGTCTGCTCTTATTGTCTCGCTCTGACATATTTCCGTCTCCTTTCCATTCGTCCCAAACATAAGTTTCTCTTTTATACCATTATATCAACTATGCCGGTAATATCAATACCATTATTCGATAATGTTTTAGTAAAATCATACTTTCCCTCTCTCCCTTATCCACTAACCTCTATTTGCTCTGGTTATTCCCCTGTTTTCCTCACATCTTCCATAGCCGGGATTGTGATGACCACTGACGTACCCAACTGCGGGGTACTTTTGATGGTAACGCCGTATTGTTCTCCAAAATAAAGTTTGATTCTCCTGTCAACATTGCAAACTGCATGGCGTTTTTTATTTACACTGTCTTCCATCAGAATATTTTTCAGTGTCTGTTCATCCATCCCTTTCCCGTTATCATCAATAACAATAGTCAGCCGGTCTCCGGAACGCTTTACGTTGATGCTGACGATATCTTCCTGATAATCATTGCCGGAGGTACGCAGACCGTGCATAATGGAGTTTTCTACAAAAGGCTGAATGACCAGCTTGGGAGTATAACAACCAAGGGCTTCCTGATCCACCTTCAGAGAAAGGGATACTCTATCCTCAAAACGTAGACGGCAGATGTTGATATATTGCTTAAGCAACTCAATTTCATCTGCCACCGTGATCAGATTGGCGCCGTGACTGAGGGATAACCGATAAAATTTGGCAATACTGAGGAGTGCTTCACGGATATCGTATGCACCGATATCCTCCGCCATGGAACTGACGGCGGAGAGGGAGTTATTGAGAAAATGTGGTCGCACCTGCTCCTGTAGTGCCTGATATTCAATGGAATACCGCTCCTTTTCCATCAAAAGATTTTTCTGGTTCAGTGCCTTGATTTTGTTGATGGCGTGTTCAAAGGCACAAGCAAGAATTCCCACCTCATCGCTGCCATATTTCTCCGGATCGAACCCCAGCGAGGGATCGTCTATGTTAATCTCTTCCACATTTTTTGCAAGTGCAGTCAGCTTGTATGTCAGCATATGTGAAAACAACAACATAATGACTACAGAGGCCACAATCAACACCACAGCAAAAACAGCAATCCGATTGATATCCGTTACATTGCGGGGAACAACATTCCTTTCTGCACTGACATAACAAAGTTTCCAGCCGTATTTTTCAATATTTTCGGAAAAAACAAAATATTTTTCTCCTTCATAAGTCATAGAATCTCCGTCCCCATATGCTGCCGGTGTAAAATCTTCTCCAAAGTGTTTTCCTGTTGCATGGATAACTCCCCCCTCTGTGTCGCAGAGATAGATCCCGCCATTGCTTACCTCAAACTGTGCCTGAAAAATTCCGAAAAAATCGCTAAACGGGATGGTGATCCTTGCAATTCCCATTTGAACACCACTTGTATGCTGTATTTTCACTGTACCGATCAACAGGTTCTCCAACTCTTCCTCCGAATACTCTCTGCTATATATGATCGCCTGTTTGGGAGATGCTTCTACTTTCTGATACCATTCACAGGAGCTCACCTCTGAAATGGGATGATAGTAACTGATCGGATATCCCCAATACAGAGAATCCTTAATATAGATATCAATTTCCGGCTTCATGGTACAGGTATTACGCAAAACACTGATAAAATCGCGCAGAAAATCCAGCCTGGAACTTACAGGAGTATCATCTGAGATGTTTTGATAAATCATATCTTTGTAGCTGTCACTGACATAAATGGAATAAAGCGGCAAAGAGTAATCCTGAACAGCTGCTTCAATACTGCTGCAGGCTGTGGAAAGTTTAAGACGTATGATCCCCTCATTTTCCTTTTTGATGGTGTCGGCAGCAAGAAAAAAATTGAAAATACTAAAGCAGGTGATAATGGAAAAAGCGATGATGCACATATACAGCAGTATTCTGCCCCGGATCTTGTTATGGTATCTCTTTTTCAGAAAAGCCAACCATTGCATCCGTTTCGTCATTTGTTATCATTCCCATTCCTATTTATTAGACTGATCTGATCCCTGTATGTCTTAGGAGAGATGGAATATTCCGTTTTGAATGCGGCAGAGAAATAAGCTGCACTGGAATATCCTACCGCATTGGCAATATCCGCTATCAACATTTCTGTCTCCTCCAGCATCTTTTTGGCGGCTCTCATTCTGGACTTCACGATATATCGGTTCAAATTTTCTCCGATAACATCCTTAAAAATTTTTGCAACATATCCCTTTGAAAAGTGTATCCGTTCTGCAATGATTTCCAGCGAAAGATCCTCTGCCAGCCCTTCGTCTATCATACACTTCACCTGTTTTGCCACATCCGTATGGTGGTTTCTGGTATTGTACATCAGCTGTTCCCGAGTATTACGCAGAAACTCCAGCACAAAATCAAAAATTGCCTCCGCAGTATCCAGCCGGAACAGCTGTTTATATACATTGGTGATATTGGAAAAGAGATAGGGCTGGTTGGAAATCACAATCGTTTTGCTGATTAGCGTAATGCAATGAATACAGAGATCCTCCGCACTCATGCGGCATTCATTAACCAGCCGTCGGAAAGTTTCTATATTTTCATTCAGCACCGCATCACTTTCATAAAATGCCGAATTGATAATTTTATCCAGCAGTGTTTCCATGGAAAGATGCTCAAAGGAACTGTTGTAAGGTACATCGCAATAAAATATAATCTGTTCTCTGCCCAGCCAGAACCGTTGATTCAATGCTTTTTTAGCACTTTCAAAGGAAAGGGGAAGCCGTGAAAAGCCATCTACCGGCATACCGATTCCGATGGAAACAGATATCCCGCAAAATTGCTTGATATCTTTCATCAGGCAGGACGCCAGTTCTTGCTGAACACTCTGGCGATTTTCCCCTCTGCAATTGAGTATCAAAATATAGTTTCCCAGCATATCTGTGTGTAAAAGAAAATATTTTCTATCCTCCAGCGTATTTTCTATTACTTTTTTTATTTCAAGGTGATAAAACATTCTCTCATACTCTTTCGGATATATCTCTTCCAGCTTTTCATCAGGAGATATCATCGTTGCGTAGAGAGACAAAGGTTCAATGGGAATCCGGTAAAATACCATCTGCCGCGCCAGTTCCTCCTCATCTGCCCCCGATTCCACAATACATTGCCGCAGAAAGAACTCTCTCATTACCGGCAAATTGGTTTCAAATTCCCGTGAAAACTCCTCCTCCTTAAATTTTTTCTGACGTTCTTTCACACACTTTTCAATCAATTCATCCAGACTCGCTGTCAGTTCGGTGGAATCAATGGGTTTGAGAATATACCGTTCCACGCCGACTTCCATTCCGTCAACCGCATATTCAAAGCTCACATTTCCTGAAATAAATATAATATGTACATCCGGACGCTTTTCTCTGATCCTTCGCGCCGCTTCCACTCCTGTGAAAATCGGAAGAACAATATCGGTGATCACAATATCCGGACGAAGCGCTTCCTCCATCTCTTCCAGTTCCTGTCCGTCCTTGGCACAGCCTACAATAGTCATACCGTGCTGTTCCCAGTCAAGAGCACCTTTCAAGAGTGCCAGATCCCGTATTTCATCCTCTGCAAGAAGCACTTTAAACATCTTTGCCTTCCTTTCGCCTTCAATTCCAATCAATCATACGCAGACTTTTCTCACATTTGCATTATACCATATCCTCTAAAAAACAGCTATATTTTTCTTAAATCTATATTCATAATCTAAATAATTACTTTTTTTTGATATTGATTTCCACATAATATGACTATATAATCAAATCACACTCTACACAGCACTATTCAAAAAATGATTTCGCCGGGATTTTGTACGGTGCTGCTGCAGTAAGTGAATATATTTTATTTTCAGAAAGGAAGACGAGAAATGAAGAAAAAATTATTGATGATCCTGTTGGCTCTCAGTCTCTGCTTCAGCCTGGTCGCCTGTGCTCAGACAGGGACAGAGGATTCATCCCTCCCCGAGGAATCCTCTCAGGAAGAGGAAAATCAAACGGATTCTCAGGAAGAAGAAACCTCTGGTGAGGAAACACCGGAAAATACTCCTCCTGCATACCAGTACACTCCTGTTCTCTACGGCAATCCCGAAGGAATGGAGTGGAAACAGGACACTTCCCCCATCAACCTAAGCATTTATTTTGCTATGCCAAACTCCGGCGAATTTAACTGGGGCTCTGACCATATCACCCAGACCATCACCGAAAGAACCGGTGTTACTCTGGAATATCTGTGGGATGAGACCGGAGACAACACGCAGCTCCAGCTTTGGATGGCTGCCGGAGATCCGCTGCCGGATTATCTCCAGGGGATATCCAGAAACACCACCATCTTTGACAACCTGAAATCCGGCGGATATATCTATGACCTGAACGAACTCTTTGATGAATACGCACCGATCTCCAAAGATACCCTGCTTGGCGGAACAGAGGACTTCTGTTCCGATGAGGACGGCTCTCTCTGGATGTATGATACCAATGCCTTTGGTCTGGATCAGCCCACCCAAAAGATCCTTGCACTGTGGGGCTGGAATGTAGCCAGAGGTGACCTCCTTGCTGAGCATGATCTTGCTCTTGGTGATTCTCTCGGTACTCCCGATGAACTGCTTGAAATGCTCGCAGCCGTCAAGGAAGATCATCCTGAAGTAAAGTTCCCCATCACCGTTGAGCTTGGGCTGGCATTCCCCTTCTATCAGGCTTTCGGCGGTATTCCTTCCGACAACGGCACCTACTTTGATGCGGACGACAATAACGTCTATTACTGGTGGCAGGATCAGGAAGCCGGTAAGGATGCCCTCCTTTTCATCAATAAACTCTATCGTGAAGGTTATCTCAACAAAGAATGGTTCACCTATACCGATGAGCAAAAGACTTCCGCACTGCTTGCCGGAGACATCTTCCTATATACCCATGTCAACACCTACAACCATACCACCATAAACAGCCAGCTCTATGAAAATTCCGGCGGAGAGCAGTGGTATTCTGTTGTGAGACCTATGGCAGAGGAGGGAGTCAATCCCGTATATGCAACCAGTTATCTCCCTGTTACCGGCGGCGGCATTTGTATTTCCACCGATACAGCTGATCCCGCACGCGCCATCCGCTTCCTCTCTTACACCTGCAGCGAAGAAGGCCAGATGTTAATCTTCTGCGGTGTTGAAGGCGTGGACTATGAAGTACAGTTGGATGAGGCTACCGGCCTGAATGTTCCCATTTTCATAGGCGAAGCCAAAGAAGCCATCGGTACAGGCGATTGGGGCGGTAAACTCGGTATCGGAAAATGGTTCTGGCACGGCTCCATGCCGGCTTATTGGCAGTATCTGACTATGTACGCACAGATGCTCTCTCAGGACACTGACTACGCAACACCAGTAGCTGAAAATGCTGCTAAGGGCTGCTATCTCTACGGCGAAAATAATGATACCACACTTGTTGAATCTTGTGCTCTCGGCGTATCTATTGCCCCCGATTCTGATGCCGGACTTATCCAGACTCAGATTGATGAGTATATCCAAGACTATATGCTCAATGTCTATCTCGCTGAAAGCAATGACGCTTTTGAGGCAGCTTACAACGAACTGCTCTCCAAAATAGCAGAATTTGACGCCAACGGTATTCTGGCAGCAGAAAAGAGCCGTCAGGCTCTGGAGCGTAAAGCTCTGTTGGAAGAAGCCGGTATTGTCTGGACAAACGCTGACTAATTCCTTCATTATCTATCCGTCTCCCCTCTTCGGGGAGACGGATGATACTTTCACACTTTGCAGCCTTCATTTTTCTCAGCAAAATGCTGCACAAACCCACTTCGTCACATATTTTAGCTTTTCGCTCTCAGGGAGGATTTCTATGTCTAAAACCACTGACAAGTTACCCGCAAAAAAGATTTTCAAAAAAGATTTTCCCTACCATATCATGTTGCTTCCGGCCGTTTTGCTGACCTTAATATTCAACTATATCCCTATGGTAGGTATTATTATTGCTTTTAAAAAATATAGTTTCCGCTTGGGATTTTTCGGAAGTCCCTGGGCCGGTTTGACCTATTTTAAACGTTTTTTCTCTGATTTCACCCTCCCTACCGTTATTCTCAACTCGGTGATTCTCGGTGTGATGAGCTTGGTGCTTGGAACGGTTACTGCTATCTTATTCGCACTCCTGTTAAATGAGATCACAGGACTGCGCTTTAAAAAATTTGTACAGACCGTCAGCTATTTCCCTCATTTTATCTCTTTTGTCACCGTGGTCGTTATTCTGCAGGCGTTTCTCACCTCAGACGGCCTGCTCAACCAACTACTCATCTCTCTCGGCATTACAGAGGAATCTGTTTTGTTCCTGGGAGAACCCAACTATTACCGATGGATCGTTACGCTGACTTCTATCTGGAAAGAGACCGGTTGGAGTGCCATTATCTACATTGCCGCCATTACCGGTATCGATCAATCCATGTACGAGGCAGCTAAAATCGACGGTGCCAGTCGTTGGAACTGCATGTGGTACATCACGCTCCCCTCCATTATTCCCACCATCAGCCTGATGCTGATTCTTTCTGTGGGAGGCATTCTGAATGTAGGCTTCGACCCTGCTATGCTGTTGGCCAACTCCATGACGATGCCCAAGGCCAGAGTGCTCTCTTACTATGTATATAACACCGGTATTATCTCCGGTGATTTCTCCTATTCCACCGCGCTCAGTCTTGTAACATCTATCTTTTCCGCATCTTTTATGGTGATTGGAAACACAATAAGCCGAAAACTTACTGGGGAGGGAATTATATGAGAAAGAAAACTAAAAAAATTGAGACTTTTGATATTATCAATACCATCATCATGGTTGTTTTCTCCCTTTCAATCATATATCCGTTTTATTACTGTATTTTGCTTGCTTTTAACGACGGCTTCGACTCCATGCTACCCGGTATGTATCTCTGGCCGAGAAAACCAACGCTGGCTAACTTTGAATTCATCTTCAAATCCTCCAACTTTTTCCTTGCCTTTCTCAATTCCATCCTGCGTACAGTTCTGGGCACAGTTACCTCTATTGTCGTCACTTTCATGGGTGCCTACGGTCTGTTTAAGCTGATCAAATTCAAAAAAACATATAGCATCTATTTTGTCATTACCATGTATGTCAGCGGCGGTATGATTCCGCTTTATATTGTCATTAAAAATCTGGGGCTGTTGGATAACTTTCTGGTTTACCTCCTTCCCTCCATGTGGAGCTTTTATAACGCGCTGTTGCTGATGGCTTATTTCCGCGGAAGCATTGATGCCGCAATTGAAGAATCCGCCTATATCGATGGGGCCGGACCCTTCCGTACCATGGTTTCCATTATCTTTCCGGTATCCATGCCGGTCATTGCCACCATTGCTCTTTTCTGCGCCGTGGGACAGTGGAACTCCTGGTTTGATACGGTAATCTACACCAAATCGGATAATCTGGAAACACTGCAATCTATGTTGATGACACTGGTAAAGGAAGCAGAGAGTCTGCAGAAAATGATTTCGGAAATGGCTTCAAAAGGACAAAATGTTGACTTACTTGTGGGACAGCTTCAGCCCAACGGCATTCGTGTTGCCACTATGCTGGTTGTTATTGTACCGATCGTCTGTGTCTATCCCTTCCTGCAGCGTTATTTTGTCAAAGGAATCATGATCGGTGCCGTCAAGGGATAATCCCACTCTTTCCTATTGATGGTGTAACCTCCATCCGTATCTACGCAACAGAGAGCTCCCCGCTGTTATTCAGACGGTGGAATGTTAATAATCACATTGCCGTGTTTTCAGGATTCCTTCTTTTTTCGGGATCTGCCTCTCTTTGAGAGACAGATCCCTTCTCATTCCCCGCCCCTGTGTTTTGAGATTCTGTAAATATTTTTATGTTTTTCAAAAAAAGTGTTTATTTTCATTTTGATTTGTGTTATAATAATCAAGCTGTTATGTTGACGGTTTCAATTTCATAGGTGCCTGTAGCTCAGTGGATAGAGCACCGGCCTCCGGAGCCGGGTGCGTAGGTTCGATTCCTATCAGGTGCGCCAAAAAAGCATCGACAAAGTCGATGCTTTTTTCAATGAAACTCGCTTTGTGGCAAGTGAAATAGCTTTGCTGTAAAATACGCTTTGCGCATTTTGTACAACCTTTTCAAAAAGCCGACTTGTAAAAACAAGTCGGCTTTTTCTAATTAAAAATGTTATTTATTGCACTTTCAAACAGAAAAACATCAAATTCCTGAAAGAAATGTTTTTCGTTTGTTTTGGCGTATTCTTGTAATTCTTTTTTATATTTTTGGCATTCTTCGTCTTTTCCAACTGCCCCGGCATAAAGTGCTTTTCCGTAAAGTTTTGCCATTTCGGCATGGTAGGAAAGCAACTGGAATGAGCGGCGTCGGCAATTATCTTCTGCACTTTCTATGTATTCGTTAAGCTTTTCAGCAAACGCATTAATGGTAGGTTCAACCTGTGCAAACAATTTTGCGGCTTCTTCGTTTTCGCGCCAAGCAGGTTTGGTTTTGCTTTGATTTTTCGCCTCAAAATCAACAACCGATATTGTACGCATTATAATTTTTTGATCAAAAAGTTCGCTAAGTTTTTCAAGATACTGCCTTACAACCTTTGACTGTTTGCCGTAAGCGGCCTCAAAATATTCGTCGGCCACTTCTTCAAAAGACCGTTCAGGATTGCAAAGGAGTGCGCCCGAAGCGTAAACAGGAAGTGACGTTGGGAAGTAGCTTCGCTGTGTTTTGCAGTTTACAAGGCCGTTCGCACCAAAGTCTTTAAGCATTTTAACGTCATGCGAAATAACTTTTGAAACTGTCATATAACTTGGGTCTGAAAAATGCGTGGAATAAAGGTGGTAATCAAAGAACATAACGGGAAGAGACGGATACTGCTCACGCCATTCTTTAAACAGTTTCATTCCAGCACTGAAACCGCCCTTGGGATTAAAATTGTTTCGTTCGTCTTCAGGCAAAAGTTCAATTGTACATTCCTCGGATGTATAACCGGTTGCCTTGTCGCTTGAAATAGCGGGCATGAGAATAAACCGTTCCGGATTATTAAACTTTTTAACACGCGGCGCATAGCGGGTATTAACATACTGTATACAAACAATTCTTGTATTAATGTTTGCCAAGGTTAAGGCAGCATCCACTTCGTTAAGAAGGTCAATATACATATCCGAAACGGTGTGTTTTAAACATTCTTCACATTCACAATGGTTATTTGCACCATCGCCCAACCAAATGTGCAGAATATCCACTGTGTTTTTTTCTTTAAGAAACTTCACAAACCAATCAGCAGTCATTTTTTGAAGTTCTTTATTGGAAAGGCACATATTTGTCCAGTTAATACAACCGTTTAAAACCTTGCGTTCGCCGTTTCGGTAGGGTAAATAAGGCTTAACAATCTCAACCTTATCAGCGGGTAAATCGCGTGTAGCTATAGCGTCAAGATAATGTATGCCAAAGGGCTCAAAGGTATAACCGTGACCGACATCGTGAAACTGCAAACCAACGCGTTTAATTTCCCATTCAATGTTTTTGGTCATTTTCGCTGTTTTTTCAAACATTGCCTTAACGGCTTCGTCTCTATTTTCACCCGCTTCGGCATAAAAGTCAGGATAAAGACGGAGATAAAAAACAAAAGGATTAACAAACTGAATAAAGAAAGCGTTGTAACCCACCTTTGGCAGCCAACGGATTGTGTCAATTACAAGCTCATCGTTAATAGCACCTTCAAGACATTCAACTCTGAACGGATAAAATGCCTCTTCGCTTATATTAACAACACTGTCGTTTATCCGGCGGACAGGGATAACTTCTCCGTCTTTGCCGGGGCGTACAAAACGACAACCAAGTTCTTTTAGCCAGCGGTAAACACCAAGCAAAACGCTGCGCTCGTTACTGCCACAAATTTTTCCTTTGCCGTTTTCAACGTTTACAACAAATTTATCATCAATAAGCGGGTCTTTAACACTACCTTCCGGTAAAAGATCCAAAAATATATCGCCATCATTTTCAGCAATTTCCACCTCTTGTGAAGTCATAATATTTATATATTTTGCAAGCTCTTTTGCCGCATAGCAAAGGGTCTCACTCTTATAGGGTATACAAATCTTCATAATCTCCCTCCTTCTTTACTATATCATGCCTCTCATCTTTTTTCAAGATCAAGTTTCACAAAGTTAGCAAAAATAATTGCTTGAAAAAACAGCAAAATATTATTCATAACCAAGCGCGCTTCATCGTTTATCCTTCCAAAAAGTCAGCACTAAAAAGGTGTACCTTTTCGGCACCGTGTGTAGCCTGCCACTCAATACGAATTTCTTTTGCGATGCGATTGAGGGGTATTTTAAACAGTGAGAGGAAATTATCCTCAGCAGTATAAACCGGCGTTCTATCGGCATAAACGGTAAATTTTTTCACAATTGTACTGGCAATCCTGACGGGTTCCGGATCCAGCGTGGTATGCAGTTTCATCGTATCTACCCGCCGTTTTCGGCGGGTAGATACTGAGATACAGCTTCTCTTGATTGCTCTAACACTTTTCTCTGATCACAAAACCATGATTTTAAAAGAGAAAACAGCGGTTTTGTAACAATCTGCAACATTCAAAAACAAATATTCTGTTGTTAGAACTCATAGGTTTTGCCATCGTGAGCTACAGTAAAACCAAAGGGGGCCGCTTCCGCCTCCAGTTCTTTGTGGGTACGCTCCACCAGGTGTCCGATATGACTGATGACAAGAACTGTCTTTTCATCAATACATCCGCACTGCCGCAGAAGTTGAGCGGTTATGATGCATTGATCCAGCCCCATATGGCTTTGGGTAATTTGCTTATCCCGGGCAAGGGTACAATCCATCGAAACAAAATCAAAACGAAGTCCGCAGTCTTTCAGATAAACCACGGTATCCTCCGGCAGCAAGCCGGTATCGTGAAGCCACAGGACATTTTTTTCACCCTGAATAATAAAGAGCATCGCATCCCTCTCTTCCGCATGACGGGCACGGAGAGGGGTGACGGTATATCCATCGATTGAAACAGAGGTAAACATTTTTAAAAAGTGAATTTCGGGGGTATAGCTGCTTGTACGAACCCGCTTGCCTTCACGGTAATCTTTTTCGGTATTATCGATAACGGACCTAAAGTCTGTACCACTCTTTTCACTGGCATAGAACCGCATCGGCTCCCCTTCCCAAAGAGGGCGGCTGATGGCATCAGCACCTAAAAAATGATCGTAATGATTATGCGTGATCAGCACATTACGTATCTTCCTCATATCCAACCCACCATAAATGGTATGCATTAAGACATCCACGGGAAAATCTACTCCTAATCGGTCATCGATCACCGCCTGGGATCGGGTACGTATCTCAATCCCTCGCTCTTTTCGGGCATATTCACAAACACGGCAGGAACAAAAGATCTCAGGGATCCCCGCCCCTGCACCGGTACCATAATAAGTAATTTTCATCGTTTAACCCTCCAAAAAATCGGCGCTGAATAGGTGTACCTTTTCGGCACCATGTGTAGCCTGCCACTCAATACGAATTTCCTTTGCGATACAGTTGAGTGGAATTTTAACCAATGAGAGAAAATTATCCTCAGCAGTATAGACCGGCGTTCCATCGGCATAAACGGTAAATTTTTTCACAATTGTGCCGGCGATCCTGACGGGTTCCTGATCCAGCGTGGTATGCAGTTTCATTGCATATATCCGCAGTTTTCGGTGGGTAGATATGGAATTGCGCGTTTGATCGGGGTCAAACTGCAGACGCAGCGTGCCGATCTCCTCGTTTTGGGGGAAAGTAAAGGTGAGACTGTCACCAATCTCCTGCCAAATGCCGTTTTCATCCTCGTCAGTGCGCTTACGTTCAACACCGTTGAAGAGAACGGCGGGCAGCTCTTTTCCTCCCCGCAGGGTTTGAGCGGAAACAGACCGTTTGAAGTGCGGAAGAAAGACACCGTCTTCCATCAGGTTCTTTTGAACCTCGGCAATATGTTCCAATACCCCCTCCGGAGAACAGCCGTATTGAAAAGCCACTGCGGCGGCAGTCCCCACCGCCTGACCCAACAAAGCACAGGTAGCCATTACGCGGGTGGATGAAAGGGCAACATGGGTAACGCTGATATTCCTTCCCGCAAACATCAGATTTTCGATATTTTTCGAAACCAATGCGCGGTATGGTAAACCGTATGCCTCCGGCACAGGAATAACCACTGAGGCGTGATCATTTTCACCGCTCAATTCCATACCGTACGGGTTATGGTCATCCAGCGGCCAGCCGCCGTAGGCAATCTCATCCTCAAAATGCCCACCGGAGAGGATATCCTGTTCAGTCACGATATACTTGCCAACATAGCGTCGGGATTCCCGTTTTCCGGGCAGAAAACCTACCCAATCCAGTTCCCAGTTTTCCATGCCGTGATCCTGCTGATTTTTGATGTGATCCCATACGCCGTATATGTTGGCAATGAGTTTATCACGCACCAGTTCGCTGTCCACCAGCGAATCACCATGGCCACCCAGTTCCACCCACCACAGGTTATCGCTGAGCTCTTTGATGTTGTGAGCACGGGGCAAAACATACTCTTCGCCATCCTTAACACTTGAGAAGGAATCATCGCCAGGGTAAACGGAGGCAAAATCAGGAGGAATGAATTTTACGGGATGATCTGTCTCCCGTGCTGCAAGGATAATGGAAAGTCCCATGGTATAGGGATCTTCCTTTTCCTGCGCCAGGCTCTCACCAAACTCTTCCCGCGCCTCCCTTCCTTTGCGATATTCGGCACCGGTGAGAGGAGCCAAAACGCTATCGCCGGTGCAATCGGCAAAAATCCCGGCAGTAACATGAAAAACAGTATAGGTAGTCAGCTGCCAGGCGGTGACGGATTTAATTTTATTTCCGTCCATTGCCGCATCCAGGCAGCTGGTATTCAAAAGTAATGTGATGTTGGGCTCTGCCCTCACCATCCCATACAGGATGGCATCAAAGAGAGAATGGACCGAGGTGGGGTTGCCGTGGATATTCCTTTCCTCCAGTTCGGATATCAGTCCCGATTCACGGTCATATTTGCCTTTGGCTCCGCGCACCCACATCCGGATTTCCGAGGAGGCGTTGCCTCCCAGCATAGGGCGATCCTGGATCAATACAACCCGTACTCCCCGCCGCGCCGCTGCAATGGCGGCAAAGGTGCCGGAAAGACCTCCGCCAATGACACAGAGTTGACAATTTATAGATTTATGCAGTAATTTTTCATTCAATTCCAATCACCTCTTTGTCATTCTACCACGGTTTATTGACAACTACAATGCATTTTGCTACAATAAACCTACAAAAAACTACAACAAGGAGTTATTATGGCAATTTCACTCATCTATTATGAGCCGCCCCGATACAAGGAGCAGTTTGAAAAGGAGACGGGCAGCTGCCCGCGGCATATGCTGATTCTTTTGCTGGAAGGCTCTTTTTCCTGCCGTACACAAGGGACTGAATACCGGGCTGAGCGTGGACAGGTAGCCTGCTTTCCCCCAAACGTACCTTTTGAGCGGAAGATAGAGAAACCCATTTGTTATATTCAAATTGGGTTTTATGCTGCGGAAGGAGATCCCTGTGCGGCGGCCTTGCCTGCCGGATTATTATCGGTAGATAAGGATCAGGTGGAGAGCATTGGGCGAAAAATTGAGCATGCTCCTGCCTTTTACGAGCATCTGACTTCTTTTTTGATCACGCAGCATTATCTCAACAGCAGCAGCTCCGCTTTGCAAAAGCAATCATCGGATCGAGAGATGGAGTGCGTGATCAGCTACTTTTTTGAACACATGAGCGAAAAGATTAATATGGAAGAATTGGCGAAGACACTTCATCTTTCCTATACAGGTTTTTTGTGGAAATTCCGCCGCACTATGGACTGCACACCCTTGGAATATCTGCAGCACATCCGCCTGCAAAAAGCAAAACAACTGTTGGTGGAGGGCGATCTGCGGATCAATGAGATTGCCTCTTGCTGCGGCTATAATAGTGCTTATTATTTTACCAATACATTTCATAAGGTATATGGAATCAGCCCGAAGGAGTTCAGAATAAAAAACACACAGAGGTAACGCTGTGTGTAAAAAAGATCTGATTGTTTCGGCTGCCGCCACCGATGCAGACAGAACGCCGGTCAGCAGAGGCTGCGCTCCCAAATGGAGGAACACCACGAAACCCTAAGCTCTTTTGGATGGGTATAAACGGGAAACCGTTAGCAGACGCTCCCCCGCCGGCAGAAAAAGCTTCTGTTTATCTCTGCTTATTCATAGGACAATACACTCTTTTTTGAACTAAGCGCGTCTATGCCTTGTATTTTCCCGCTACCTGTGGTACAATAAGAACAATCAAAACACACAAAGGAGAGCAACATGAACCAGCAAAACAAAGTCCTGGCCGTAGTTGGCGGACATGCCATCACCGAAGAGGATATTCAGATGACACTCATGAATCTGGGTCAGCGTGCACAGCAGTACAACTCCCCTCAGGGAAGAAAAGCACTGTTGGAGCAGATCGTCAACAAGGAGCTGATGCTCCAGGATGCCAGAAAAAACCTCATGGAGCACGATGCAGAATTCAAAAAAGAACTGGAAGCTGTGAAGAAAGATCTGCTGGCTAACTTCTACATTGAGAAATTCCTCAGAGATGTTAAGGTCCCGGAGAGCGAGCTTCAGAAGTATTACGACGAAAATCCCGATAAATTCCAGGGCAATGAGACCGTTTCTGCCTCCCACATTCTGGTTGACAAGGAAGAAACCGCACTGGAACTGTTGGAGAAGATCCAAAACGGCGAAATCAGCTTTGAAGATGCAGCCAAAACCTCCAGCACCTGCCCCTCCGGCCAGAAGGGCGGCGATTTGGGTGAATTCGGACACGGCATGATGGTCAAGGAGTTTGACGAGGCTTGCTTTGCCATGGAGCCCGGCGAGCTGCGCGGCCCCATCAAAACCCAGTTTGGCTATCACCTCATCCGCCTTGATAAAAAGAATCCTCCCAGAACGATCAGCTTCAGTGAAGCCAAGGATGAGATTTACCGCATGCTTTTGTCCCAGGCTCAGCAGAAAGCCTATCAGAGCAAGATCAATCAGCTTCGTATCCTCTATCCTGTAGACTATTCCAGTGCTCTTTGATGCATCTGCAGAAGAATCAAAATATCTGTAACCAAGCGGACTGCACAGAGAAAAAGCTTACAGCAAAGCCGACGTTTCAAAACGCCGGCTTTTATTTTACTTGAATAATACATTTTCTCTTGTATTGTATCTCCGTCCGTGCTATAATAATGCCAGAAAAGAAAGGCAGGTGAATGATATGAAAACACAATTCAACCGATGTGGGAGCTCTCTGTCATTCACTTTCTTCCGCCTGATATAGCCTTTGGCGCGGCTGTGTATCCAGAAATTCCGGTGTTCCCATATTGGGAACACTTTTTTATTGGCTATAGGAAGGAATTTTCCCATGAATTTAAAATTCACACAGCTGACCGCTGACAACACAGCACTCTGTTCCCTTTTCGAACAGCTGATGAGACCGTATTCTGACGAACTTGATGCCGATACCGAGCCTCTTCCTGCCGGGTTTCTCTCCAAATGGGTCAACAGTATCATTGCTATGCAGGGGCCTGTCGACCGCCATCTGGAATTATGTTACGACGAAGAGACATTGATCGGATTTCTCTACGGAAAGATCGACCACGAGGATCACAGAGGCTTCATCAAGCCGGGATACGGCTACATTATGGAGTTTTTTGTGCTGCCGGAACATCGCAGAAAGGGATATGGCAGACATATGTTTCTTCGTTTGGAACAACTTTTTGCCAAAAACGGTGCAAAAAGGATGTACCTGACTACCGGAACTCCCAGCGGAAAAGCATTTTGGGAAGCAATGGGATTTGTGAATACAGGAACGCAATCTCCGGAAAATCAGCTTGATATTTACGAGAAGGCTCTTTCCTGACTTCGCTCTCCCTGTTTATTTTGTCTTTTCAGGACAGATACCACACAAAAAGGACGCATTGGGGTAGTTTCCCAAAAGACAGTATGAGAACGTTACTGGTATTGGGATACTGACTTCAAGACGCAACAATAAAAATAGTGATACTTGGTTGGGAAAATCAAGTATCACTATTTTTTATTGGTTAACGAAAACCATCAGTTGTGTGAAGCTGGTGGTTTCTTATCATATTTCATTGAATGGTAACAACAGTACCAGTGGTATCTCCAATAAAGTCAAGAAACTCTTTTTCATCTGAAGCATAGCCTATCCTCCAGCCACGCTCCCAATTAAAATTACACAAGATTCCATCATCATACTGAACATACACATTACCCGAAAAAACAATGGGCTGATTTACCTTTCCTGTATCGTTCCAGAGATTATCTGTCAGACAAAGGAGATTTGCTCTTGAACCGTAGAAAATGTTGTCAGTAATGTAGATACCGTCATTATTGGAAGCACCCATAGTATTCTCCACAGCCGAAAAGAACATAGAATGTTCACTGTCAATTTGAAGAATATGATTTTCGACCCAGCCTTCACCGCTACATATAACAATGTTATCGGAAA
>SVMZ01000006.1 GCA_015067185.1 Oscillospiraceae bacterium
GGAGTTGAGGATATCCACATCTCCTCTGTCCCAGGCGACCTCAATGGCGTGGCGGATGGCGCGCTCCACACGGGATGAGGTGGTTGCGTTCAGCTTTGCCACGGTGGGATAGAGGAGTTTGGTGATGTGGTTTATCATCTCAGGATCATCAATTGCCAGCAGGATGGACTGCCTGAGATATCCGTATCCTTTAATATGTGCCGGAACACCGATCTGATGTATGATCTCGGTTACCATCATCTCGGTATCCGGCGCCTCGTTTTCTCTTCTTTCCATCTCTTTTTCTTCCTCGCTTTCTTTTACCACTCTTTTAATACCCATCATCCTTGCCATCCGTGATGCCATTACATCGGCATCAAAGGGCATAGGAAAACAATAGGAAGCACCGCTTTCCATCAGCTCTGTTATCAGACTCTGGGAATCATTCTGTACCATAACAAAGAACTTGGTATCACTCTTCTTCTCCCGCGCCATACATATAACTTCAGCGGCATCAATTCCACTGAGAAAAGCATCACACAGAACCGCCTGCGGTGCCAGCTCCTGCATAGCATCAAACAGTTTTCTCCCGCTTTTCTGAATAACATGGGTATTTATATTCAGCCTTCCCAGCACCTCTGATACACCATCACAAACACTCTCGTTGCCGGAAGCGATCAGTACCGTTCCGTACTCCTTTGCATTTACTTTTTTCCTCATATACTCGTTTTCCACTTTGGTTTCCTCCGTTTTTCGTTTTTGTTATCCATATTATACCATATATGGAAATAAATAGCAATACCAATTTTCAATTTTTTTCTCTTCTATTATACACAAATCTTATGTCGCTTTCCTGTGCAGTCTGACTGTCTTATTTTGTCTCTTTTCAGATATTTTCCCCGCATTTCCTATACTCCCGACTCAATACGTGGAAATCTCTGCTTTTTCGTTCTTTTTGTGTATTGAAAAAAATCTTTTTTAATGTTATCATTTTCTTAATTCCCAATAAAAAGAAAGGAGAGCAATGCCGCTGCTGATGACAGCACATTGCAACCATCATTATGAGCGATTTTGTAAGAGCAGGCGTTGGCCGCGCCGATATTACCCCCGAAATAGGAACCATGCTTCAAGGCTACTCTCCCATGACCAAAAGTACTGCTGTCCATGATAACTTAACTGTCACTGCCATGGCACTGGAAGGCTGCGGACACAAGGTTCTCTTTCTGAGCATTACCACCACCGATATTGACGACGAGGTTACACTTGCTTTGCGTACCGGTGTATCGGAAGCAACAGGCTACGATATCTATGACATCAACATCTGCCCATGGCAGATTCATTCCGGCCCCTCTACCGAGGTTGTCTTCGGCTGGAGCGACATTGACTATGACTACCTCAATAAAATTCTTCTCCCCGGCTGTGTTAAAGCTGCCGTCGATGCTGTCAATGATATCCGCGATGTAGAAATCGGCATCGGTACTGCACAGAGTGATGTCGGCATCAACCGCAGACAGGTAGCTGAAAACGGCGATATCCTTCTCGGACAGAATCCCTATGGTCCTTATGACCCCACCATGACCGTTGTGCGGTTCCTGCACGAGGGCAAGCCTTATGCCAACATCATTCACTACGGGGCTCATCCCACCGCTATTGGCCCCACCCCGCTGATTTCCCGCGACTGGCCCGGTATTATGGTGGACAGAGTTGAAAAATATATTGGCGGCATGACCCTCTACTTCAACGGTGCCGTTGGCGATGTCGGTCCGCGCCTAATCAACGGAAAAACCACCTCGGAGGGTGATTTCGACGGTATGTATGACATTGGCTACCGCGCCGCGCATGATGCTGTTTTTGCCTGCCGTACCGTCAAAGAATTCCGCAAAATGGACCTCCAGCTGCTCAAGGATGATATCAACATTCCCTATCGTCCGCTGGAACCGAAGGAAAAAGCGGTTGAAAAGGTAAAAGAATTTGAATCGTATAAGGATAAACCAGGTCTCGGCATGGCAGAGTATATGTACTGGAACGCCGTTCTGGAAGAATATGAAAACAACCGCACCAAAACTGCCAAGCAGCATCTGCAGACCATCACCCGCATTGGACCGCTGGTTATGGTTCCCTTCCCCGGCGAAGTCTTTGCTGAGATCGTTCTCCGCATGCGCCAGCACAGTCCCTATCAGTACACCCTCTCCCTGGCAACCTCCAACGGTGAAAACGGCTATCTCTTCACCAGAGATTCCCTCCATCGCGGCGGTTATGAGGTAGAAGTTTCCAAAGCATTCGGCGCTTACATCCTTGCCGACAATTCTGACGATGAGTTCGTCCGCGAAAATCTCAGATTGCTCAGACGCATGAAGAATGAAGAGTAACCTCTATTAACCCGCTTAAATACTGTATTTTTTCATTTTGAACTTTTGCACCCCGCTTTGCCCGGTGCAAAAGTTCTATTTTTTTATTCATTTAAAAAATTTCAAAAAAGCACACTAATTTACATTTGTGTGTTTTTCATATTGTATTCACAACTTTTTAATGATATTGTTGATATATACTAATCCCACCATCGTTATCATCTCAATCCATAGGAAAGGACGATCCACTTATGAAACCCTCCGTCCAAAACGGTACTGTTCTTACAGCACGGAATAGCCGCAGACTTGCGGCGAAAAAATACTGGCAGGAACACTGGCAATACTATGTCCTGCTGCTGCCTGCTGTCATATTTATTATTATCTTCGCCTATGTTCCCATGTACGGTGCTCAGATCGCCTTCCGTGATTATAAAGTCAAGCTGGGCTTTTGGGGCAGTGAATGGGTTGGACTGGAACACTTCAAACGCTTTGTCACTTCCAGTAACTTCTGGCCTCTGCTCAGAAACACCCTGAGTATCAGCCTCTATTCTCTGGTGGCAGGGTTCCCTGCTCCCATCATTCTGGCGTTTATGCTCAATGAGCTGCAATCCAGCAAACTGCGCAAAACCATCCAGATGATCACCTACGCACCCCACTTTATCTCTGCTGTTGCTGTTTGTGGTCTAATCCACCTGTTTACCCAACGCGAAGCCGGTGTTATCAATCTGTTCATTACACTGCTCGGCGGTGAAGGTATTGATTTTCTTTCGGAACCAAGTTATTTCAGTACCATATACGTTGTAAGTGGAATCTGGCAGGAACTGGGTTGGGGAACCATTATCTATCTGGCAGCCCTCTCCGGTGTTGATCCGCAAATTGTGGAAGCCTCCATCATCGACGGTGCCAGCCGCGTACAGAAGATCTGGTATATCGATATCCCCACCATCCTGCCTACTATCATTATTCTGCTTATTCTCAATTCCGGTTCCATTCTCAATGTCGGTTATGAAAAAGTATTGCTGCTGCAAACCCCTCTTAACATGGGAACCTCGGATATCATTTCCACCTATGTTTACCGTCTCGGCATTGAAGATGCCCAGTTCAGTTACACCACTGCTATTGGTCTTTTTAACTCGGTAGTCAACTTGGTTATGCTGTCTGTGGTAAACTATGTTTCCAAGCGCCTCAGCGGCTCTTCGCTCTGGTAATCCGCTTTTTTTCATCACACCTATCAAATTGACCGGCGGATTCTCGTCCGGTATCCGGGAGGAACTATCATGGCAATGCAAAGACAAACGATGTCCGACAAGACGTTTGATATCATCAATTTGGTTCTGCTTCTCGCTATCACGCTTGTCGTTCTCTACCCTCTGTATTTTACAGTTATCGCATCTTTCAGCGACCCTTATGCGGTCGTTCGCGGCGAAGTCCTGCTTTTCATCAAGGATTTCACCATTGAACCTTACAAAAATGTTTTTGTCAATGACGAGATCTGGATTGGCTATTTCAACAGCATCGTCAATACTGCTGTCTCTGTCATCTACAATCTGGCACTTACCATTCCTGCCGCCTTTGTGCTTTCCCGCAAAACATTGAAGGGACGCAACATCTTTATGGGCTTCTTTGTGTTCACCATGTATTTTGGCGGCGGTATGATTCCCGGCTATCTCCTTGTCAAAAATCTCGGTTTGATGAATACTCGCTGGGCTCTCATCATTCCTGCCGGTTTCAGTGTTTATAATATGATTATTGCCCGCACCTTCTTCCAGTCCACCTTCTCCGAAGAGCTGTTTGAAGCAGCCAAAATCGACGGCTGCAGCGTGTTCGGTATCTTCTTTAAAATTGTACTGCCTCTTTCCGGTGCTATTGTCGCGGTTATCGCTCTGTATGTGGCGGTAGGACACTGGAATTCCTGGTTCGGTGCACTGCTTTACATCACCAAAAAGGAACTTTATCCGCTGCAGTATATTCTGCGCTCCATCCTGATACAAAACCAGGAAATGAATGTGATCAGCACGGAAGGAATGCAAAACGCCGAGATGATCCAGTATTTCATGCGCCGCAGGTACATGGCGGAAGGTATGAAATACTCTCTTATCTTCATCTCCTCCCTCCCTATGCTCATCGCCTATCCCTTTGTACAGAAATACTTTGTCAAAGGCGTTATGATCGGCGCCATCAAGGGCTGATCTTATCCACTCTGTCGTAAGCCTCACAGAGAGGTTTATAGAAATATTTTCGGAGGTAAACACAATGAAAAAGCTTTTGGCCCTACTGTTAGCTCTCCTGCTTGTAGCTACTGTTTTTGCAGGCTGCAGCAACAGCACAACCGACGAGTCTTCTGTTTCCGAATCCTCTAAGGAATCTCAGGAAGACAAAGACTCCAAAGACGAAGCCGATGACAGCTCTGAAGAAGCCGATTCCGGCAAGAGCAGCATCTGGCTCATCGGAGACGAAGAGTCTGCTGAACTTTCTCTGACTATTCAAGTCTCCGCCACCGATCTTCCTCCTGAAGAGATGTGGTTCTTCCAGTACTACGAAGAGATGACCGGCGTTACCATGAACGTCAACCCTGTTCTCAGCTCTGACTGGGGTGAGAAAAAGTCCGTTCTGATTGCAACCGGCGACTATACCGACATCATCTGGAAGGGCGGATGGACTTCCAGTGAGATCGTTGAGTACGGAGGCGACGGCACCTTCCTTGATCTCCGCGATTATTTCGATTATATGCCTAACTTCATGAGAGAAATGGATATGATTGAAGACTCTTGGTCATACATCACTACACCGGACGGTGCAGTTTACACCACCTGTGCCATCAATCCTACCAACTGGCTCTCTTCCTCCGGTGACTGGATGTGGATCAATTACAAATGGCTTGAAGCTGCCGGCCTTGAAAAGCCCCAGACTCTGGACGAGTTCTACAATGCTCTGGTAGCTTTCCGTGACGGCGACATGGACGGCGATGGCAATGCAGACAATGAGATTCCCTTCTCTGGTTACTTTGGCACTTCCGGCGATTCTCTGCGCACCTTCATGCTCAACTCCTTTGGGTTTGACACCGCAGGTGCTACTTCCTTCAATATTGCTCTCGCTTCCTGGGATAACGACGCTGTTGTCTACATCCCCCTCACCGAACGCTATAAGGAATACCTCGTTTACATGAACAAACTGATGGAAGAGGGTCTCCTTGATCGCGATGTCTTTTCTCAGGACGATACACAGTACAAAGCTAAAACTGCCGAAGCTATCTGCGGTGTTATCGGTGGCTCCGGAACCCAGTATCTGGATGAGGCTCATTTTGACCACTATGATCGCGTCGCCCTTAAGTATGATAAAAATGCTGAAAAAGTAGTCTATCAGCCCTCTGGTATCAGCGTTAACTCTGCTGTTATTACTGATGCTTGTAAGAATCCTGCTCTTGCTGCAAAATGGATTGATATTTTCTATGCTCCTGAACACGCCTACAACCTTCAGGCCGGGCCTATTATCCTTGAACATCCTGATGGTTCTCTCACCTTTGTTACCGAAGGAATTACAGAAGATCCTGGTGTTGGCCAGCTTGTAAAAGTTGATGAAAACGGTAATTATGTTGGCGGTTACTTCCCCGGTTGGGAAGCCAGCAATGGCGAACTCGGTGCCTGGGATTGGCTTTGCCTTGAACATCCCGCTAACGGTATGTTTGTTACTACAATCGGTGAAATTTATTATTACGATCTTCTCTTTGCCGGACGTTCTTCAACTTATGACGGTTCCCTTGCCGAACAGAAAAACCGTTATGAGAACTACGAAGACAACATGAACCGTGCCGAGGGTTGGACCCGTTGGCACGATATGGAAGAGACCTATGAGTATCTCTCCGCTGGTTATCCTTCCATCTCCTATCTCAATGCTGACGACCAGACTTGGGTAGACGAGAACAAGACCATTCTGGAAGACTACGTTCTCCAGATGGAAGCTAAATTCATCACCGGTGCTGCTGATATTGATGCTGAATATGATGCCTTCATCGAAGAGCTCAAGAAACTCGGCGCAGAAAAATATCAGGAGATCTATGCCAACGCTTATGTAAAATAAGTGTTGCCCGCTCTGTTCTTCCATTCATATGTTATATCCCAAGGCAACAGATTCGTCTGTTGCCTTTTGGGGTATTACGACACAGAACAATTATTAAAAATAACAGTTGCCCAAACGAATTTTTCATGTTATGATTCTATTAGCGAAGGGAGTTCCTGTCTATGAAGAAAAAATTGATTAAACACCGTTTTTTATGGCAGCTGCTCCTCACCATTGCTTTTTTCATTTGTGTTCCCCTCCTGCTGATCAACTGGTTTGCCATTCATTCCAGCATCCGCGCTGTGGAAGAGGAACGAATGGATACCTACCGGCGGTATTCTCAAAACTTTATGATGTTTTTTGATTCCGAGCTCACAGAAATGCTGTCATGTTCCGTGGATATCAGTGTCAATAAATCCATCAATCCCATGGATGATTCCCTTTATCTCTGGGATACCTTTGATGAAATGGAACAGTATAAGAATCGGGTTCACAGCTCCAGTGATGTCTTTCTCTATTCCCACGGCGGAAATTATATGCTCGGTACCAGCAACAGTTATGATGTCTCCCGGTTTGCCCACCATTTCAGCAAGCCTTCTATGGTCTCCGATTTTCAAAATACCTTTTCTGCTTTTCTCGCTAACTACAGCGGCGGTACACAAATTCTCCCCATTGACAATCCAAAAAACGACACCCGTTCCGGTCTCCTCGTTTTTATGCCTGTGACGCTCCGTACCACTGCTGATTCTATATTGATTTTTCATCTTTCCCCTTACTCACTCAACGACTCCTTTTTCAGCCAGGCTGATAAGGAGAACGCCTCTCTGTATCTCTTTGACCGCAACGGTGAAATGCTGCTCTACAGCAATTCAAACAACAATGAGGCTATTACATCTCCGGTATTCACCGCTTTTCTCTCCGACATCAGCGTTGATTCTGTTGAGATTGAAACCGAAAATGGCACATGGCATGCCTTCCGCACCTATAATGCCACCCTTGATCTCTCATTTGTCGTAACCGTTCCGGATTCCGAAATCCGCGATACGGCCGGCGGCATCAGTCATTCTCTGAATGCCATGATGTGGGTAACCGGTCTGCTTATTGCCATCATGCTCACCCTTGTCATCTATATCAACTATTCTCCCATTCTTAAGCTGCACAACAAATATTCCACTGCCAATCCCAATGCTTCGGATGCCAGTGAGATTGACAGCATTTCTCATATTCTGGATTCTACCCTGACCGAAAACAGAACGCTGGCCGCGCTGGTGAATGACCGAACCACCGAGCTTTCCAACCATGTGCTGCACAGTATGCTCTCCGGCCGTGAGGTTACTGCCGAAGAGCGTGCGTTGCTCAGTCTCAGCAACACTTTTGACAAAGTCTTCATTGTCTCCATTTACGATGCGGATGCAGACTCAGAACTTTACACTGATATCCGCCACGCATTGACGAATGAATTCCACTGCGGCATCCTTGTCTCCAATGATCTCTATGAAAAATGTCTTCTCTTTGTCTGTGCCGTTGCTGATGGCAGCGAAGACCTGCGTTCTGCCATTGGCAGCCGCATTTGTGAACTGCTGCGGGAAGGTCTCTCTGACAGCAAGTTCAAGGCGGGTGTAGGAGTTACTACCGATCTGGAAACCGGCATGTACAATGCCTCCCTCACTTCTCTGATCGCCCTTGACCAGAGCGAATATGGCAAAGTTCTTCTCTATGAAAATGCCATCCGCGACTTCCGCCATGTGGAATACTATCCCAACGAGCAGGTTTTGGCCTTTATCCGCCACATCAAAGAGGGAAACCGACAGCAGGCACATCACGCTTTCGACAATGTTCTGGAACAGGTACGCTCCAAGATGATCTCCCAACTGATTGAAAAATACATCTGCCATGATATTCTCAATACCTTTATCAAAGCAGTGGCCGCCCTCGATATTTCGCTTCAGGAAGAGGATATCCTCGCACTCATGCATTTCCGCAATCTGGATGACCTTAAAAAGCAGATGAGTATTGTTATCGATATTGTCTGCGATGAAATAGAGAACCGTAAACTGAGCGTAGAGAAAAAGCTGCTCAACGAAATTGTGACCTATATAGAAAACAATTTAACCAACCCTGATCTTGGCCGCGAAATGCTTGCCAGTCACTTTGGGCTTACCCTCAACTCAGTCAGTTCTCTCATCAACAGCATGTTGGGATGCAGTTTCCGCGAATATCTCACCACCCGCCGGATTGATATTTCCTGTCAGCTGCTTTCCAGTACCGATCTCAGCGTCAGCGAAATCTGTCACCGTTCCGGCTTCCGGGATACCTCTTATTTCATCAAAACCTTCAAGAACACCACCGGTACCACTCCGAGTGTCTACAGGAACTCACAAAAAAGCTGACTTTTCTGCAAATGCAAATAATGTCTTTTTTACACTCGCTCCTTTCAACATTTTTTCGATTGATTTTCCACTTTCCTTGTGCTACCATTCACTTAAATTTTCTTTTACCAACTGACTATATTAACTTTAATATACACAGAAAGGAATCTGCACTATGGAAAACACCTCTGCATGGCTCCGTCCAAGAACAACCCGCCGTTATATTCATCCTCCCAAAGCAGAGCGGATGTACACCATCTGGGCTGAAGGAAAAATTCTCTTCGGTGAAGTGGTTAAAAACATTGACTGGAGAAGCTTCAAAACGCTGGAGTGCAGCGGTCTCTGGCTGCTTCACGGTGAAGATGATCAACAGCTTGACTTCCACAATGCCAAAAACACCATTCCCGAAAACGGTACTCCCATCCATGGGCTCTCCCACAGTGTGGATGCTATCGGTATCGATATCGAGACCTTCTGCGATATCGACCGCAAACCCACCTGCTTTATCCGTATAACCTTCACCAACAATGGTACCGAAGCGGTTCAGCATCCCTTCTCCCTGCTTCTGCGCAGCGGAAAGGAAAAACTGCTTGCCTTTGCCAGCCCCGATGTCTATGCCAGCTATGCACCGGATGTCAATGTCTGGAAGGAAGCCCCCGCAACATGGTACCGCCCCGAAAAGCAGGACAGCATGGTGGTTGTGGACGAGAACACCTTCCTCATTGCCGACTCTGCGCTCCCCCTCACATGGGATGAAAAGGCAGGCGCTCTCCGTTTTGATGTTTCTCTCGCAGCCGGCGAAACTGCTGTGCTTACCCTCTCTCTGGGCAAAGGCGACATCCTTCCCTTTGATTACGATCAGGAAAAACAGCGCACCATTACCTTCTGGGAACGCGAACTCTCCCGTCTTACCAAACTGCCGGAAGCAATCAAAAACGATCCCGCTCTCCTCAAAATGGTACAGAACCTCACCGTTCATCTGCTGCAGTGCTGCTGCTATCAGGTAGGCAGCGACTATCTGCTTTCCCGTCAGGGCGGTCTCCAGCGTCTCATCTGGCCCTGGGAGGCCATCTCCGCACTGGAAGCCCTCTCCCGCATCGGTGATTTTTCCGATTATATCGAACCGGTTCTCTCCATGTACTTCGAGATGCTTCAGGCTCCCGACGGCGAGATCCGTCCTGCCGGTGAAGGCTGGGCCTGCATTACCGCTTCTGTTCTCTATAGCTTTGCCCTCTATTGCCGCGAGTGCAACACCCGCTTCTATTATCGCTACCGCAAGCACGCCATGGCTGCCTTTGATTGGATCAAGCGTACCCGCGCCACCTCCGTCACCGCCAACGGCTGCTTTGCCGGTCTGTTTCCGCCCATGCGCGGCTGCGACTGGGGTCAGGAATTCCAGGCATGGATGTCTACCGATATCATCAACGTTGACTGCCTTGCCATGTTCTCCTCTGTCGCCGACCAGTTCGGCGATCCCCGCGCCGAGGAAATTCGCGCTGAATATTTGGATTACCACGGCACCATGTGCAAACTGATGGAAAAATTCGAGAAGGAAGCCGAAGGAACCGACCAGCTCCGTGTTCCGCTCTGCCCGGATGGCAACGATGCCCAGCTGCTCAAGGAGTTCTATCCCTACTTCAACTTCGGTAAATTCTCCGCCGCTCGTGTTGTCAAGGATGAAGATGTTGAGCGTATGCTGAACTTTACCAAGGCTAAGGGCATCTACTGTGACAAGGGTCTCTACGGTCATATGCCCTATGAGGATGGTAATCTACACATTTGGTATACCTCCATTCCGGATTACTACTGGTTCCTCACCTGGATGCGTCTGGGCAACCGTGAACGCGCTGAAGAGATCATCAACGCTCAGATCAACTATTCCATGACCGATGAGTATTATATGCTGGAGCGCTATGCGGATAATGATCCCTACTATGTGCCCTGGAGTCCCAACTCCAGCGCCAACGGCCGCACCATCATCATGCTGATTGACTTTTACAGCTGATCTGCAGACATAAAAACAAGCGGGAACCTTTTGAAAAGGATCCCGCTTGTTTTATCTTATTCTGTTTCAGCTGCGGAAAAATGTTTCTTCCATGGTGTTCGCTGTAACCTCATAGGTGTGGCCGTCGATCACATTCATATACGGTTTGGCATAGGCATTCGGCAGCATACCTCGCTCCACCAGCTCCACCCGCAGTGTGATGGGCTTTTCATATACCACCGGTTTGGCATTTGCCGCATTTTTGACGGCTTCGATGGTCTTTTCCCGAATGACTTCATGAGCTTTTTCCTGCGGCAGCAGCAAAGCTCCACACCAAGTGATTCCTTTCTTTACCTCTGCCGTAACCACCCACGGCATCAGCTCCTTCGCCTCCGCACATAGCTTGTCATCTCCCGATACCATAATTACCGGTTTGCCGTAATCGCCGACAATACCCGCATCGATGGCTGTCTCACCGGCGACTTTTCCGTTGATATGGTAGTTCTGAATAGATGCGGAACTCATGGAATGCTCCAGCGTTCCCCCTAAAGTACCAGCCATGGCATGATATCCCAACAAAATCACGGCATCACACTCTTCCAGAAACGGGAAACGGTTTTGCCCTGTATAACCTACGATATATCCGTCAGCTTCAGGACAAAGCTCGTGATAGATTACATTGGCTCCATCTGAATGGCAGTCGCGGACATAGACCTTTTCCACTCCCGCCTCCTTGCAGGCACGGACACATACATTGATATCCTCTGTCATATATTTGCGCCCTTCCTGATAAGCCGGATTCCCCTTGATCACCTGATCGCGGGTCATAACCCCACTGATTCCTTCCATATCCACCATGATGTATACGTTCATCCTTGTCATCTCCTTTTTCTCATAATGTTTCTATTGCCACGGTAAGAGCCTTCACCATCTCATCCATCTGCATGGACGGTTCTCCGTTTTTTGCCTGCTCCGGCAAAAACGGAACATGGATAAACCCTACCTTTGTGCCGGTATTCTCAAAATGTGCCAGCAAAGAATAAAACACACAGTTGCAGACATAGGCCCCTGCTGTATAGGAAAGCTGTGCCGGGAGACCTTTTCCGGCGATAGCTTCTGCCATTTGCCTTGCGGGAACGGTGGAAAAATAAGCATCTGCTCCCCCAACAAGAATCCTTTCATCCATCGGTTGCTCCCCTGCATTGTCAGGAATCCGTCCATACTTGAGATTAATCCCCACTAACTCCGGGGTTACGGCGCTGCGTCCACCAGCCTGACCGATACACAGGATTACATCCGGTTTAACTGCTGCAGCGAAATGGTTTACCGTCTTCGCCGCTCCTTCAAAAGTCACCGGAATGCAGAGCTTGGTTAACTCATATTCGCCCATCATATCTGGCAACCTCTTTACCGCCTCCCATGAGGGGTTTATTTTTTCTCCGCCAAAGGGCTCAAACCCCGTTATCAACAGCCTTCTCATGTTCCGCTCCTTTTCATATCCTCTACTATACATTATACCTTTCAATCTCAACCTGTCAACATAATATTTTCTTTTCTCCTCGTTGCTTTTTCTTCTGTAATCTGTTATACTTTTATGTAGTTTCTACTCAAACATAATTCTTCTTTTCCGCAAACTTCAAACACTCTGTTGGAGGTGCCACTTTATGAGAATCTACGATATCATCGCCAAAAAACGCGACGGCGGAGAACTGACCCGCGAGGAACTTGAATTTTTTGTCAGCGGCTCGTTGGGCACCATTCCCGATTATCAGCTTTCTGCACTGCTGATGGCAATCTGCATCCGGGGCATGACCGAACGAGAAACCTCCGACCTGACTCTGTTGATGGCCAATTCCGGCGATGTGATGGATCTTTCCAAGATTGAAGGCACCACCATCGATAAACACAGCACCGGCGGCGTAGGCGACAAAACCACTCTGATTGCCGGTCCCATTGCTGCCGCCTGCGGTGTTAAGGTGGCCAAAATGTCCGGCCGCGCCCTGGGACATACCGGCGGCACCATCGATAAACTGGAATCCATCCCCGGCTTCCGCACCTCTCTCTCCAACAAAGAATTTTTCGATATTGTCAACCGCGTCGGCATCTGTGTTGTCGGTCAGACCGCCAATCTTGCCCCAGCCGACAAAAAACTCTATGCACTTCGCGACGTCACCGCAACTGTGGAAAGTATTCCGCTCATCGCCTCCAGCGTGATGAGCAAAAAGCTGGCCGCCGGTTCCGACGGTATTCTTCTGGATGTCAAGGTGGGTAAAGGCGCTTTTATGAAGACTCGCGAATCCGCCATTGCGCTGGCCGAGCAGATGGTAGCTATCGGCAAACGTGCCGGACGCCACACCGCCGCCCTCATCACCAATATGGATGTTCCGCTGGGACGCGCCATCGGAAACTCTCTCGAAGTTACCGAAGCCGTTGAAACGCTTTCCTGCAAAGGTCCCGCCGATATTACAGATCTCTGTCTCGAGCTTGCCGCCAATATGCTGTATCTCTCCAAAAAAGGCGGAACACTGACAGAATGCCGCCGCCTTGCTTCCGAGGCCCTCAAGAGCGGTGCGGCACTCAAAAAACTGGAAGAAATGGTGGAAGCTCAGGGCGGTGACATTGCCTACCTGCGAGATACCGAACTGTTCCCCACCACCCCGGAATCCGGCGAATACACCGCCGAGAAAGACGGCTACATCACCAGTATCGATGCCGAAGGCTGCGGTATCACCGCCTCCCTGCTGGGTGCCGGAAGAGAAGCTGCCGGCGATCCCATTGATCCCGCTGCCGGCATTATCCTGCTGAAAAAACCGGGCGAATATGTCCGCCGCGGCGAACCGCTGGCTATCCTCTATGCCTCCAGCCAGATCAAACTGGTGCAGGGACTTGCCCGGATTGCCCGCTGCTATAACATTTCCAACATCAATCCGCCGATCCCAGAGCTGATCATTGCCTCTGTGTGATACGCTGTTTCCACTCTTTCTACCGTCCTGTATCCCCCGGAACGCAGGACGGTTTTCTGTTTTTTGTTCATCCGCTCCTTTCCCGCTCTATCCTCGCGAAAAAATTCTGAAAAAACACAAAAAAACCTTGAAAAACACTTGCATTTCCCGATGCGTTGTGGTATAATTTTTTGGATAAAAAATCACACGTTTCACAATTGTCGGATCGGGTGGCAGCGGTGCTGTCTGTCCGCCAAAATGCGTGAAGCGGAGGTAAACAACCTAAGGAGGAAAAACCATGGCAGTAGTATCTATGAAACAGCTTCTTGAAGCAGGCGTTCATTTCGGACACCAGACAAGAAGATGGAACCCCAAAATGGCTCAGTATATCTTCACTGAGCGCAACGGCATCTATATCATCGACCTTCAGAAAACCGTTAAGAAGCTCGAAGATGCCTATATGTTCATCCGCGAAGTATCCGCAGAGGGCAAGGAAGTTCTCTTTGTTGGTACTAAGAAGCAGGCCGCTGACTCCATCCGTGAGGAAGCTGAGCGTGCAGGTGCACATTATGTTAACGCCCGTTGGCTCGGCGGTATGCTGACCAACTTTAAAACCATTCGCCGCCGCATCGATCGTCTCGAGCAGCTCCGCAGAATGGAAGAAGACGGAACCTTCGAGCTCCTCCCCAAGAAAGAAGTTATCAAGCTCAAGCTCCAGATCGAGCGTCTTGAGAAATTCCTCGGCGGTATCCAGAACATGAAGCGCGCTCCCGGCGCACTCTTCGTTGTTGACCCGCGCAAAGAGAAGATCGCTGTTGTCGAAGCTAAGAAACTCGGTATCCCCGTAGTAGCTATCGTTGACACCAACTGCGATCCTGACGAAGTTGATTACGTTATCCCCGGAAACGACGACGCTATCAGAGCGGTCAAACTTATTGCCTCCACCATGGCTAACGCTATCCTCGAAGGCAGACAGGGCGAGCAGACCGCCGATGCTGTTGAGAAGATTGAAGCTGACGAAGCTGAAGAGAACGAGATCGCTGAATAATTGCTGCGCAATTTAAGTTACCTCGAAAATTTTGAGATGGAGGAATAATCATGAATTTTACAGCTAAAGATGTACAGACTCTGCGCGAGAGAACCGGCGTTGGTATGATGGATTGCAAAAAGGCTCTCACAGAGGCTAATGGTGATATGGACAAGGCTATTGAGGTCCTTCGTGAAAAGGGTCTCGCAAAGCAGGCTAAAAAGGCCGGCCGCATCGCTTCCGAGGGTATCGTTTACGCTCTCGTTGATGAGGCTGCAAAGACTGCTGTTATGATCGAAGTCAACGCTGAGACCGACTTCGTAGCTAAGAACGAGAAGTTCGTAAACTTTGCTGCTGATTGCGCAAAGACCGTTCTTGCCTGCAATCCCGCTGATGTTGACGCTCTTCTCGAGTGCAAGATCCCCGGAACTGACAATACCGTTGCTGACGCTCTCCGCGATATGGTTCTCGTCATCGGTGAGAACATCAAGGTTCGTCGCTTTGTAAAGCACGACGGTATCGCTTGCGATTATATCCACGGCGGCGGCAGAATCGGCGTTCTCGCTTTCTTCGAAGCTGATGACGCTATCGTTGCTAAGGCTGAGTTCAAGGCTATGGCTAAGGACATCGCTATGCAGGTTGCTGCTTCCCTTCCCCAGTATCTTGATCCCGCTTCCGTTCCTGCTGAGATTATTGACAAAGAGAAGGAAATTCTCCTTGCTCAGGCTATGAACGAAGGCAAGCCCGCTAACATCGCTGAAAAGATGGTTGCTGGCCGCATCAAGAAGTTCTATCAGGAAAACTGCCTTGTTGACCAGGCTTTCATTAAGGATCCCGATATGAGCGTTTCCAAGTATGTTGCGGAAACCTGCAAGGCTCTCGGCGGCGACGTTAAAGTTACCGGCTTCGTACGTTATGAGAGAGGCGAAGGCCTTGAGAAGCGTGAAGACGACTTTGCAAGCGAAGTTGCCAACATGGTTAAATAATTAAAAGGATATTCCTTTTCAACAGACCGCTTTTGCGGTCTGTTTTTTTATTTCTCTTCCGGAAACACCGCTTGCCATTTTTTAAATTTTCTGTTATCATTATCTCATGAAATAACCGCTAAACAATCACATACAATGTTAAAATAATCAAATACTTTTATTTTAATCAAAGGTATACTGAATACAGGAGGTACGATCATGCCCATTGGACGAGCAAAACTGCATTTTGATAATCTTTTTGAAGACAATGAGCTTTCCATCGGTGCATATCTGCTCTACCAGGCAGGGGATCTTGCCTGTGAGGGAGGATATACTGTTGAAGAGCATGACCAGGTCGTTGACGAGATCTCCTACATTGTATCCGGCGAAGGCACTTTTATTGCAAACGGAAAAGAATTTCCTGTAAAAAAAGGCGACGTTATCGTGAGTGCTCAGGGTGAACGGCACAACATCTTTTCATCCCAGATCAATCCTATCCGGTTCTTTTATATAGGTTTTACATTTAAACATCCCAATCAGCTCCCTTACTCACAATTGATCTCGATTTTGCGCACTCCCGGCATTAAAAGAGTAAACGGAACCCCTCTTTTTGATTGCTTTGTTTCTTTTATGGAGGAACTTGCCAAACCGGATGATTTTTCTTCTCTCATGCTGGAATCCCTGCTGTCACAACTGATCTGTGCCACAACCAGACTTCTTCTGGAAAACAAAAAACAGAGGTATTTTTCTGCTGACAATTCCGCTGCCGATCATAAACTCATCCGCGATATTGCCGCTTATCTTGATACTCATGCCTGTGAAACCCCAAAGCTGCGTGAATTGAGCAGCCGTTTTGGATATAGCTATACGCATATCTCCCAATTATTTTCATCGGTAATGGGAGAAAGTCTTAAAGCTTACCACACCCGGAGGCGTTTTGAAAAAGCCTGTGATGAACTGGATAAGGGACTCACTGTAACCCATGTTGCAGAGTTTACCGGATTCCAGTCTGTTCATGCATTTTCCCGCGCATTTACCAAACAAATTGGTATTACCCCAAAGGAATACAAAGAAAAAAACAAAGGAGAGTTTTTCGAATGAAAGTTGCTATTATTGGCTGCGGTACCATTGCCAATTCCGCCCACATCCCCAGCTATCTCAAAAATCCGGATGTTGAAATCGCTTATTTCTGCGATATCATCCCTGAACGCGCCTATGACTGCGTGAAAAAATATGGCTGCGGTAAAGCTGTCATGGATTATCACGACATTCTTGCAGACAAGAGTGTTGAAGCAGTCTCCGTTTGCACCCCCAACAATATGCATGCCCCCATCTCCATCGAGTGTCTCAAAGCCGGCAAAAATGTTCTCTGCGAAAAGCCCGCTGCACGCACCTATGCTGAGGCGCTTGAAATGCAGAAAGCACAGCACGAAACCGGTAAAATTCTGAATATCGGTGTTGTCAACCGTTTCAACGACAATGTCAACCTGATCAAAAAATACATTGATTCCGGTAAGCTGGGCGAAGTTTACCACGTCTATGTCTCTTTCCGCGCTCATCGCTCCATTCCTGGTTTGGGCGGCGCCTTCACCACAAAGGCCATTGCCGGCGGCGGTGCTCTCATCGACTGGGGTATCCATTTCCTCGATATCGTTATGTATTGCTGCGGCGATCCCGCTCCCCTCACAGTCAGCGGCGAGACTTTCTGCAAACTGGGCAAAAATATTAGCGAATACACCTACAAAGATATGTGGGCAGGCCCCCCGAAGCCCGATGGCATTTATGATGTTGACGACTCCGTTACCGGTTTGATCCGCACCACCGGCCCCGTTATCAATGTCCATGGCGCCTGGGCACAGAATATCGGTGTTGGTGAGATGTACATCGACTTCATCGGTGATAAAGCCGGCATCCGTCTGCAGTATGGCAAAGACTTTACCCTCTATACCGCAGAGCACGGCTCCCTTGTCAGCTATACTCCTGAAATCAAAACCAACAATCACTTTGAGAACGAGATCAACGCCTTTGTCAACTGCGTCAAGACCGGCGAGAAACTCCCCTCTCACATCGATTACGCTGTTATCACGTCCCAGATCATGCAGGCATTCTACGATTCTGCCGATCGTCACGAAGAGATTAAGCTTCAGTAATTTTTTGATTTTTTTAAAGCCGAACATTCCGCACACGGAATGTTCGGCTTTTCATTATTTATAAAAAAATGAAAGCAGCGCCGGAATATGAAAAAATGCTCCTTCCAATCGGTATTTCAATTCACCATTTTCTTCTTTGAGAGTTACCGGGAAATCCCTCAACTCTGCTTCGACTTCTTCCACGCTTAGGCGTGCTTCGGTTGCAATTTCAAGTGTTGTTACATACAGCTCACAATCCATTGCTGTTAATCCATACAAAGAATACAATACTTTCAATGTATTCAAACGCGAAAATCGCTGGAGCATAAAAATGAGCTCTCTTATTTGAGAACCGTTGGGTACAACAACTCCTTCTCCCAAAGAAAAGAAAATGCTATTATTCTTTCTCCCCGTACACCCTTCCACTTCAGAAGAAACCGAAAGTCCCCATGCAGAAACCTGATCAACAGAATAATCTTTCTCTTTCCATGGAACGTCATGTTTATATCCATCTGTTACTGCAATTTCGTGTAATAGCGCTGCAATACGGTATGCCTCTCCAAAGGCTGCTTTCTCCGGCAATGCTCTGAAATAATCTTTAATTTCGAGACAAATATTTCCTAATCCCGTTGTCACTTGATATCCCATCAGCTCATCAATCGAAACCTCAAATACCTTCGCTATCGCGGGAAGAAGTTGAATATCCGGACAACATTGTCCCAACTCCCATTTAGATACCGCCTGGTTGGTTACACCCAGTGCAATGGCAAGCTCTTCCTGTGTAAGCCCTTTCTTCTTCCTGAGAAAGGAAATCTGCTCATTGATTCTCATTTTATTCACCTGATAAACACCTCTTATTTTTTTTGCAGCTGCAATTATATTTTAACAATTGGTAATCTCAAAAACAATAACGCATTTGTTTGAGCGATCTTCTCTCATCCAACCTACAGTTGGATAAATATTGTAAAAATCCCGCCTGCATAACGCAGGCGGGATAATACACTATTTTCCATTGCAGCCGATTAACACCATTACCATTCTCTATCAAACCTGTTCGCCAAATGTATTGATCAGTGCTATGGAAGTTTCAATCAGTTTTTCTGCTGTACCGCAGGCATATCTGGCGGTCAAAGCCTCATATCCACCCTCGTCGAAAGCCCTCTCCATCGGATAATACCCCTCATAACCATTGGCACAACAGGCAGGAATGGTGACGGTAAACTTGGAACCGCGCTTTACACCGCGTCCAATATCGGTAAACGGTTCACCGGGGAATCCCGCAAAAACAACCTCGCCGACAGAAACCGCTGTGACATACAGTTCCTTTTCATCTGGCATCTCCATCAATTTGACGATTCGTTCGGCCTCTGCCACAATTTCGGTACAGCGCATTCCTTTGGCATAGGGTACAGCCTCTGCTACATTTCCTACTTCACGATAACGTTTGCTGATACGCAAAGCTTCTTCAATCTGTTCAGGGCGGCCCTTATTGTATTTGACAAGGATGTTCGTCTGTCCAAAGAAGATTTTACCGTCATCCAGCGGTCTGGCAAGCTCATAGTTGCCAAGCACCGACATGGCAATTTTTTCTCCCATGTACTTAGCTCTCCGATACCCTCTACGGCAACAGCTCTCATCCAGAGAAACATCAATGTGGTTGGTATCTCCCTGCGTGCCGTTGATATACATGCAGCGGGAGTCAGGAATATGACGCTCATAGGTATCACGGACAAACTTGGGGAAATCTGCCGATATTTTGCAGCCGCTGATCACATCAGGATGCACCTGGAAGTTTACGATGCCGATCTCCGGCTTTCCTTCACGCTTGAGAATAACCAGAGAAGATTCTTCATCGGGTGTTCCGAGGGGATGGTCTATTTCAGGGTTGAGCCAGCCGGGATTGGTTCTCACAGCACCGTCTTTCATTCGGAAACGTCGGACAAAGGCAACGCCTTCCACCCTTCCCCGTGCATAGAACATCTGCGTAGGAGCAAAATCCTGAACTGCCAGTTCTGCCGCATCTCCAAGCTTTTTAATCAACACTTCAATATAGTCTTCATTCTCTATCTTTCCCGAACTGTCGGCGGTACAGGGTCCCAGATGCGTGTGGGTGCACGCAACAAAAACCCCTTCTTTTTCTGTCCCTATGCGCTCTGCGATGCTCTTGCGTACCCGATTCATCATTTCCTGATTAAATCCGATGATATCCACACTGATAACAACCATGCGGCGGTCACCATCATCAAAAGCTATAGCTGTAGCAAGCAGCGGATCCAGAATGCCATCTGCATGGCGCACTTCATAATATCCCGCCAATGTTGTCCCCAACGGAGGTGTTACGTCTATTCTCGCAAAACCTGTCTGCAATGTCGCCATGTGTTTTTTCTCCCTTCACGTCGATTTTTCCCGTTTGTGTGTTCTCAGAGATCTCTTTCATTTTTCAGCTTATCTGTTAAACTGTCTATCATACTTGTAAAGCGGTTCAGTTCCTTAACAGCCAGTTTTTCACAGCTTTTAACCATTTTAACCAGTCTTTCGGCTGCGGCCACAAGACGATCAAAGGCTGCCTCCTTCTCACTCTTGCGCTGTTTTTTGATCACAACTCCCTCGGTAACTTTGGTGTACTCTCCTCTGAGCAGATCATATTCTGTTCCACTGAACGGCGCATCCGCCTTCATTCCATGCTCTTCCTGCAAACAACGGGCAAATTCCTCACAGGCATCCTTTTCGCCGTGGTTGACAAACACCTGCTGCGGTTTCTTTTCAAAACTATTTACCCAATTCAACAGCCCCTGTTTATCAGCATGACCGCTGATTCCCGGCAGTAAACCGATCTCCGCCCGAACCATGATCTCATCGCCAAACAATTTAACCTTTTTCGCACCATCATAAAGGCTTCTGCCAAGAGTTCCCACCGACTGATAGCCCACAAACAGCACCGTAGATTCTGCGCGCCAAAGGTTATATTTCAGGTGATGCCGTATTCTTCCCGCATCGCACATACCGCTGGAAGAGATGATCACCTTCGGTTCGGTATCCTTATTCAGTGCCTTAGACTGCTCTGTGGTTACATAAGTGATGAGTCCATCAAAAACAATGGGATTCTTCCCTTCCTGCATCACCTTACGGGTTTCCTCATCAAAACAATCCATACCGCACTGCATAAAAACGGAAGTAGCTTCGTTGGAAAGTGGACTATCCACATAAACCTTAAAGCCGTCATGTCCCTTTACCATACCGGTATTTTTGATTTCTCTTATGAAATAGAGCAATTCCTGTGTTCTGCCGACAGCAAAAGAAGGAATGATCACATTGCCGCCCCGGTCGAGGGTACGCTGGATATAATCTGCCAGCACTGTGACATGAATATTCTCATCCTCACGTTTTTCATGCAATCTGTTTCCATATGTGGATTCAATGACAAGATAATCTGTCTCTGCCACCTTTTGGGGATCATTAATAATAGGCTGATTAGTGTTGCCCACGTCACCGCTGAACACAATCTTCCGCTTTTCGCCGTTCTCCTCCAGCCACATCTCAATGCAGGCACTACCGAGAAGATGACCGATATCTGTAAAGCGGACGGTAATATTCTCGCTGACCTGCACTGGCTTACCGTATGCACAAGGCCGTGCCAGCCGCATCAAACCATCCACATCTTCCAGATCATAAAGCGGCTCAATTTTTTCGCCGCCTGCTCTGATAGATTTTCTGCTCTTATACTCTGCTTCCGATATTTGAATATTGGCACTGTCTCTCAGCATAATGCTGCACAGGCTGTATGTTTCGTTGGTTGTATAAAAAGTTCCGCGAAATCCGTTCTTATAGAGCAGAGGAAGCATTCCGGAATGATCAATATGTGCATGAGTAAGAAAAACATAATCGATCATGCTTTCCGGAATCGGAAGGGGTTGATTCTCATAAAAGTTCGTTCCCTGCTCCATACCCCGGTCGATCAGCGCATATTTACCGCCGACCTCAAGCAGTGTACAACTTCCGGTAACTTCGTGTGCCGCACCAAGAAAGGTAATTTTCATATTGGAACACTACTCCTTCCCACCCATTGCCTTGAGCTCGGCTATAAACATATCTACATCTACAAACTGCCGGTATACCGATGCAAAACGGACATAGGCCACTTCGTCGATCTCTCTCAGCTTTTCCATTGCCATCTCTCCGATTTCGGTGGAAAGCACCTCTGTACTCATCCGGTTTCGCAGACTGACTTCAATTTCATCCACAGCCTTTTCAATCACTTCCATGGATACGGGACGCTTGCCACAGGCAATGGTCATTGCACGGGTCAGCTTACTTCTGTCAAACTGCTGACGGGAATGATCACGCTTGATTACCATCAGCGGCATGGTTTCCACAGTTTCAAAGGTAGTAAACCGCTTTCCACAGGAAAGACACTCTCTCCTTCTTTTGATCATTCTGCCATCTTCTGTGGGACGGGAATCTCCTACTTTACTTTCATTATAACCGCAATAAGGACATTTCATAGTTTCACCCTCTGTCTGTCAATCGTTTTTTCAGCTTTCTCTTGTTATTCTTTATTTTCTCCGAAAAGATCCAGCGCCAGTTGTTCACCTAAATCCTCATCTCTCGGTATTGCTCCGGAGGACGGCAGATTCTTTGCACGGAAACGATAAGCATTCCCCAGCGTTCCCTCGCGGAACGGTTCCACTTCACTGACAAAGGCATTTTTCTTCAGCTGCATAGCAATGATACCTTGTGTATCCTTGGTCGTTTTAGAGGTTAAAAGTGCACTGTGCAGCAGTAAAATTCTTCCGGAAGAGGCCTTCAGCATAAACTCTGTCTCTTCCTTGATATAGAACAGTGCTGTCAACGGGAATTTATCACAATAGGCATTGAGCAGTTTCTTTCGTTTTGTTTTGGTCTCATAGGCAGACATATCCACCTTGGCAACACGACCGTTTTCATAGAAGAACAGCATATATCCTACATATTCATTCACTGCCACCATGCCAATTACCCGCTCGCCTTCTTCCATTTGCAGCTTGGCAGGTACATACTCACCCAGCAAACTGATTTTGGTATCGGCAAAGCTGGCACATTCGCTCTTATAGACCTGTGCTTTGTCTGTAAAGAAGAGGAGACCTGTGTTATTGGTCGTCTCAATGCTGTACTGCAGGCTGTCGCCTTCTTTCAGCTTATGTTCACCGCTCATTCTCAGAGACTGCGGTGTTACCTTTTTGAAATAGCCCTCTTTTGTGAGGAATATATTGACAGGATAATCCGGAACCTCTTCTACTTCTTCGGCAGCTTCCTGTGCCACATCATAGAGGATTACACTTTTACGGGGCTTGGCGTATTTTTTAATAATCGTCTCCAGTTCAGAGATGATAATATCACGCACTTTGCTGCGCCGGGCAAGAATATCCTCTAGTTTGGCAATTTCTGCTTTCAACGAGGCAATATCATTAGTTCTGGCAAGAATATATTCCCGATTGAGATGCCTTAACTTGATTTCTGCCACATATTCTGCCTGAATTTCATCAATGCCAAAACCAATCATCAAGTTGGGAACAACTTCTGATTCTTCTTCTGTCTCCCGCACAATCCGGATGGCTTTATCAATATCCAGCAAAATTTTTTCCAGACCCTTAAGCAGATGCAAACGGTCTTTTTTCTTCTGCAAATCAAAATATACTCTTCTCTTGACACATTCTTCACGGAAGGCACACCATTCCAGCAGCAGGGGCTTGACACCCAACACCTGCGGAGCACCACCGATCAGAACATTGAAGTTGCATTTAAAGGCATTCTGCAGCGGGGTCATGGTGAAAAGTCTGTTCATCAGCTTATCGGCATCCACACCGCGCTTTAGATCCATCGTTAGCTTGAGACCACCCAAATCGGTTTCGTCACGTACATCCGATATCTCACGCAGTTTTCCCAATTTAACAAGAGCAGTCAATTTATCAATTACCGTTTCTACCGTTACATTCGGCGGAAGCTCGGTGATTTCAATGCAGTTGTTCTTCTGGTCGTAATTATATTTGGCACGCACCATGACACGGCCGTCACCGCTCTCGATAATCTTATCCATCTCGGTGAGTTCATGAAGGATATAGCCTCCGCCCGGGAAATCCGGCGCAAGAACGGTACCGGAAATATCCGCATCGGGATCCCTCAGCAACTGTATGGTAGCACGGCAGATCTCCTCCATATTGAAAGAGCAGATATTGCTGGCCATACCGACCGCAATGCCCATATTATAGTTGATCAGTACCGATGGAAATGCTACCGGAAGCAGTGTAGGCTCCTTCATGGTGTTGTCGTAGTTGTCAACAAAATCCACGGTATCATGATCGATATCCCGAAACAGTTCTGCACAGATGTTGTCCAGCTTAGCCTCTGTATATCGTGCAGCAGCATACTCCATGTTGCTGGAATATGCTTTACCGAAGTTACCCTTGGAATCCACATAGGGATAAAGAAGCGACTCATTGCCTCGAGCCATACGTACCATGGTCTCGTAAATCGCAGAATCACCATGCGGATTCAGCTTCATCGTCTGTCCCACAATATTGGCTGATTTGGTTCTCGGTCCATTCAACAAACCCATGGTATACATGGTATACAGCAGTTTACGGTGAGAAGGCTTAAAACCATCGATTTCCGGAATTGCTCTCGAGAGAATGACGCTCATAACATAGGGCATGTAATTGGTCTCGATCGTATTGACAATCGGCTGGTCTATAACAACACCGGCATTCTCAATGTAGGCATTGGATATATTGGTTGTTTTGGCTTTTTCTGTTTTTTTTGAACTTTTTCTGGGTGGCATGAAAATATCCTTTCCACTTCATCTTTCAAAACCGATTTTACAGCTTTCGTATCTTTTATTATAACCAATATCTTCCGATTTGTAAAGCGCGTTGCACAAATCTTCTCCTCTGTCCCGGTTGGTAAATACAGCTTTTTCTCTTGAAACCATACCTGAAATGTTGTATTATAATATCAGATATTTCATTTGGGTAGGGAGGAGAATTTAGTGAACTTTTTGAGATGCCTGAACACCAAAAAGATTCTCTCTCAAAACCATACAACCATCGGTACCGTTGTCAAGGTTCAAACATGCTGGTGGCTTAAAGTAAACACCAAACCCATTCGCAATTCTGCTTTGGACGGTGCTCTTTTCCCTCATATCATCCATTTTACCTATGCAGTTGACAACGTGGCATATAAGGGATCTCGCTATATCTCCTGGTGCATACGATGCCCTCAGCCCCAGGAATGGATTACAGTATATTACGACATGGAGAATCCCTCCCGATACGCTGTGCGTATTTAACTGCCCTGCATGAGAATCAATAATAAAAAACTTGATTCTTTATACCATTTATATTAAAATAACCTTAGAGCGTTTTGTTCGAACAATTTCGATTGAAAACCAGAAATGAAAGGAAGTAACAGTATGAGAGTAGTAGTTATCGGCGGTACCGGAAACATAAGCACCAGCATTGTTCGCGTCCTTCTTGAACGCGGACACGATGTCACCTGCTATAACCGCGGCAGGAGTGGCTCCCTTCCCGCCGGCGTGCGTCAGATCATTGGTGACAGATATGATAGAGAAACCTTTGAAAAGACCATGCAGGCCGAAAAATTTGACGGTGCCATTGATATGCTCTGCTTCAATGCAGAAGATGCCGAAAGCGATGTCCGCGCCTTTGCCGGCATTGGACACTTCGTCTTCTGCTCCACTACCTGCACCTACGGTGTTGACTACGATTGGATGCCTCTGACTGAAAATCATCCTCAGCGCGCATTCACCGATTATGGTAAAGGCAAGATCGCTGCTGAGCGTGTCTTCCTCCGCGAATATTACACCAACAGCTTCCCTGCTGTTATCATCCGTCCTTCCACCACCTACGGTGATAAGCTGGGTCTGCTCAGACAGATTGCTTGGGATTACTCCTGGCTGGACAGAATCAGAAAAGGTAAGCCCATTCTTGTCAGTGGTGACGGCAAGGCCATCCACCAGTTCCTCCATGTTGACGATGCTGCCTACGGCTTTGTCGGCGCGTTGGAGCACGATCACTGCATCGGTCAGGCCTATAACCTTGTCCGCGATGACTATGTTCAGTTCGATCAATATCACCGTACCGCTATGGAAATTATCGGCCGCGAGGTTCCTATGGTTGGTATCCCGCTGGATACCCTCGTTGCCATTGATCTGCCCCGCTTCCAGATTTGCTATGATGAATTTGCTTTCAATGATTACTATTCCTGCGAGAAAATCTTCCGTGATATTCCCGAGTTCCGTCCGAAGATCAGCCTGAAAGAGGGTATGACCCGCGTTCTCGAAGCACTGGACAGAGATGGCCGCATCCCCGATGCCGATACCATTAAATGGGAAGACGACCTCATCGATTTGGCTCTTGCCATTAAAAATTACAAAATCGTCGAATAATTTTTTCAAATTCTCTTGACACTGACGTTGGGTAAGAGTGTATAATCCATATTGTAAAAATCATTCTCACCTAAAGCAAAGGGGTGTCATCATGAAAATAAAAGAAGTTTGCGCCCTCACCGGACTCACAGAACGCACAGTTCGATATTATGAAGAGGAAAAGCTGATCTCACCCAAAACTACCGAGAGTAACGGGCGAACCTATCGGAATTACTCCACCGAGGATGCCTCCGATCTTAAGGTAATCGCTGAGCTACGAAAAGCTGACCTTTCTATTGATGAGATCAGACTGATGAAGAAAAATCCCAAAAAGATCGGGATCGTCATGGAGAAATATCTTTCCCGCCTTACTGAGGAAGTAGAAAGCAAATCTGTTTTACTGGAAATCTTCGCCAATACAGATTTTTCTGATATCAAGTCTATTTCTGCTTTGGCTTCCAAATTATCTGCCGGAACAGCCGGCAGACCGCTTCCCCGCTGTGATGTAGAGCCCGATTTTTCCAGATTTGAACCAGAAAAACCGGAGGACAAAGAAGCAGCCTTTTACCAATATCAGCAGCGGCAGCGGCGGCTTTACAATACGGGACAGATAATTGTTATTACGATTGCCATTATCAATATTGTCACCAGCATTATCTCTCAGTTTCTCAGCGGCTTTAACCTTTTTTCTCTTATCCTTAATATAATACTTTCGTTCTGTCTGTTTATGGGTGTCTCCTGGGTACGCTGGTTGTTTGCTGTCAGCGCCGCTGTTTCCGTTTTCTTTCAGCTTATGCTGTTTATCTCTATTTCCTCGGAAGGAATGGAAACCGGGCTGCTGTTGCTTCTCATCTTTGAATTTTTATATTCTGCCGCCAGCACTTTCCTGCTCTTTGCCCACCGCGGTGTATCCGAATTTTTATATACTCAAAAAAACGGTTGACTTGCCTAAATAACAAAAAGCAGAACAGGCATGATTTCGGTCATGCCTGTTCTGCTTTTGTCAGTACATCTACGGGAATAAAGCCGATGAGGTCGTAGGAGATATGAATCTTCTGTTTCCTCTTACCGCTGGACTTGTCGGGTGCTTCTATGTAAGCCGCCTTTACAAGCTCTCTGAGAGTGTAAGGCAAAATTCTGTTAAGTCACTGTTTCTCTTTACCCTCTGGATACCTGGCAAGCAATACACGGCGGTACCCACTCGTGCATTTTTCAAAATTTCAGCGTTGCTGACTTTTTGAAAAATCTTGTTGGGCAACATCCCAAACCCTTTAACAAATTCTCAGAAATTGGCTACGCACCGTTGGTGCTGATATGATAGATTTTAGAATAATGAAATTACCATTTATGTTTGCAATCGTCACATTCATACTGCTTGCCGATTTTGCTTGAAGCAAGTCCTACAGTAGCGACTGATGCAGCGCGGTTCATTGTTCCAATCTTTTTTACTTTTTTAGATCCGCACATAGGGCAGGTAAACTTGTAGTCATTGTATTTTTCTTTGTCCCAATTCTGCTTGACCTCTTTGGGATCAGATGTAGCAAAGCTGTAAATCATGCCAACAATTAGTAAAGCCGCAAAAGTAAGAGGGAACACAAGCCACCACAATGCGAAATCACTAAATCCATCAGTAAGAAGGAACATACCAATAACATCAATCACCCCCACGGCTATTAACCATCCAAGGCAGCCCGCCCCAGAATTGTCATCTTGCTTATGGATATTTGTGTTCCGTTCTTCAGAATGTGAATCTACTTGCTTCATTTTCCCAAACTTAATTCTCATGCCTTTTTGCATAGTATTTTTACAATTTGGACAAGAGAGGACATTATTTGTTATCCACTCTTTTTCGGATATTTTTGTGATAACCCTATTTTGAATATACTGGGACACTCTTGCACAGTTTTCACATTGCAAGCCGACTGTATTTTCTTCTAATGAAACAATTGAAAATCCCTTTGATATGTTGTTCTTTTCATTTGAAATACTATTTGATGGTTGAGACGAAATCTTCTCAGCTACCTTCTTCTGAGTATTCGCAAGCGGATAGCCACAGTGAATACAAGCCGATGCTTTATCTGAAATTTCTTTTCCACATTCAGGACATTTTATAAGTGCCATATTTTTTCTCCTTAATACTTAAATCTATTTGAAAACTTGGGATAAAGATTACGACAATCTTTAAACATTTGTAACTGTTCATCGAGCTGTCTGTTTTCGTTTTCAGTTAATCCGTTTACAAAATCCTCTTGTTCGTATCTTGTGGCAACTATCTTATGATCTTGCGGTTCACAAAACCTATCCATATCTTCCATCAGTGCAACTAATTGTATTTTATCATTATCGGATAAATCCTTTTGATTATATATAGATTGCATTTTCTTGTTGATCTGATATATCCTGTCCTCAAAAGGATATTTTCCTATTTTTTCTACGCTGCTAACACCTAAAATAACAACAATATCTATCCCGTTGTCTTTTTTAATAACATAACCAAATCTTGGAATGCTCTTGTTAAATATATCTCTTATAAAATCCATTGTTCATTTCCCTTCGTTTTTACTATCCAAAATCTCGTTGTTTTCAATTTTGGTAAACAGGCTAATTGTTCAACAACCAATCCGCAATATCAACAATTTTTACGCCCTCATACTGATACTCGTCGTGTCGAGTACGAGCAATGACCATCTTGGGATACGCATCCTTAATTTGAAGCAAGGGGGACACTTCACGTTCAAAAGTCTTTTCATCGCTGATATTGTCAGATACCTGTATATAAATCTTTTCGTTGCGCTTTATGGCAACAAAGTCAATCTCTTTCTTGTAAAGCACACCGACATAGACCTCATACCCCCTGCGGAGCAGCTCTATCGCAACCACATTTTCAAGGATTCTGCCATAGTCCATATTTTTCGTGCCGAGCTTGGCATAACGGAAAGTATGGTCGCTCAGATAATACTTGTCGTTGCTGGAAAGATACTTTTTACCTTTAATGTCGTATCTGCGGACTTTATAAAAGGCAAAGGCGTTGCACAAATACTGAATATAGGAGCTGATGGTAACATGGTTGACCTTTTCCTTCAAGCCGCTGAATGTGTTTGTGATATTTCGTGCTGAGGTCAGGTTTGAGATATTATCCATAAGAAAATCCACAAGTCTATCCATCAACTGCATATTACGGATTTTATATTTCTTGCGAATATCACGGACAATCAACGTATTGAAAACATCGGCAATATAATCATACTTGTCATCTTGATCTTTATACAGATAGGAGCCAGCCATGCCTCCCTCAATCATATACTTATCAACGGCAGCATACTTGTCTCTGTAACTGAAATACTGTATATATTCGCTGAACGAGAATGGGAATACCTTGATTTCAAATGTTCTCCCTGTAAACAGCGTAGCAAGGTCAGAACTCAAAAGGAAAGCATTTGAGCCGGTGATATATATATCAAATTTTTCGGATGCGTGCAGACCGTTGATTGCTTTCTCGAAGTCGGTACACATCTGGACTTCATCAATCAAAACAAAGTTCTCTTTGCCAGCCGCATACTTAGAATTGATATAGTCGTACAATGGTCGATATTCAAGCAAGTGGTCAAACTCCGGCAGGTTAAAATTGATTTGAATGATATTGTGGTCGAGTACATTCTGTTCGATATAGTTCTTAAATGCTTCAAGTAACTTAGATTTTCCGCTACGGCGAACTCCCGTGATTACCTTAATATCCGGAGTACCGATTACATTGATGAGTTTTTCTAAATATTGATTTCGAGTAATAAGTTTCATAGCGCATCACCTCTCGAAAAGTATTATACCACATTTCTTACCATTTTCAATATATTTTCAAAAATGGTAAATAGAAACTCGCAAATTGGTCGTATTGATTAGTAAGCGACAAAATTATGTCCGCAGAAGTATTGCTACTCCTACGTGCAAACTAATGTCAACTTTCAAATTGTTTGTACTGAGTTACTGCCTTTAGATAGGCTTCGGGATTGCCGTTGAGTATCAGATCGGTGTATGCAATCGGGGCATTGTAGATGAGATAGTCACGTTCTGACCGCTGATACACATTGTCGACTATCTCATTTTCAACTGCAATGGTATCAATGGCAATCATAGTGCCGTTTGAGAACTTCAGTTCCATACAGGCCGCATCAAAGTTAAACTCGCAAGATAATAGGCGTTTCATATTAAAACCTCCGTAATTCCAATGATTTTGAGTTTGAGATAGAAAAAGAACGATGCTAATTCTCTCGACTCGACATCGTTCTTTTCGTAGCTGTTTTCCAATCCTGTAAGACAGATGCCGTAAAATTATGTTTTTTACGGCATTACTGTCCTATCGACACACGGGAAAGGCTCTGCTTTTTGTTATTTTCTTCTTTTTTCCATTTTACAAGATGCAGTATTTCTTCTTCCTGAAAACACTATAGAAGTGAAGGCTTTCACAAGATTATTTTAAGGAGTTTTCCTATGAAAAAGATTTTCTTTTCACTGGTTTCTTTTTGTCTGTTGATAACTTTGGTTCTCCCTCTCTCCGGCTGCAGCAATACCTGCTCCCTTCCCGCTGATCCTCCGCAAAACAGAGAAAGTTACATTGGAGAAATCGCTCAGCTGTGGGAAAGCACGGCTTTAATCTGTGGCTGTGACGAAACTGCCTCTTCCGGTGAACTGTATACAGTAGCTCTCTCCTCCCCAAAGCTTGTCGGAGCAGATGGCAAAGCCATCACTCAGGAGGATTTAAAACCCGGTATGAAAGTTCAGATTTTCTATACCGGCGGCATTCAGGAAACCTGGCCGGCCGGCTTCACCTCTGTCGAAAAAATTGCTGTAATGGAGGAAGGAACTGATCTTTTATCCATGTATTCTGATGTGTTGAAAGAAATCTATATCTGCAGCGAAGGACTCAACAAGGACATCAATCTGATTGCACTGGATCTCACCAAAACCATCAATCTGACCGATGCTCAAAAATCTGCCCTTTCCTACATGGCGTGGAATGAGTTTGACCTTGATACTGTTCTCTCTACCAGCGAACAGCTGTGCAAACAAGGACTTATCAACGAAGATGAGCTGTTTTTTGAAAACGGGATTCTTATTGAAATCTCCACCGAAGAGACTCCCGGCAAGAAAAGCTTTACTTTTTCCGTCTCCAAATGGCGAAGCGGGTTGGGAGCTGTCTTTTTCGAAGACTGTAGTGCTAAATATCGCTCCGGTCACTGGCAATATACACTTGGCGGTGCAGCAATTTCCTGATTTTTACCCCAATACTTCGTTAACGTCTTAACATACTACAGTGCAAAAAAACAAACTCCCACAACCCTTGGCTGTGGGAGTTTTCTCTGCGAAAATATTCTTTTCGATGGGTCTTATTCAACAAAACCCGAATTGACCAGGCGTACGAGTGCATCGACAGCATTCTGCTCGTCAATACCATCAGCAATGACTTTAATCTCTGTTCCGCCTACGATTCCGAGCGAAAGTACACCCAAGAGGCTTTTGGCGTTCACTCTGCGCTCCTCTTTTTCAATCCAGATAGAAGACTTGAACTCATTGGCTTTCTGGATGAAGAATGTTGCCGGCCTTGCATGCAGACCAACCTGATTTTGAACAGTTACATCTTTAACATACATTTTAAGTACTCTCCTGTTTATCAGCTTGTTAGCTCCGGTTTGGGTTCAGCGTATATATAAAACTTGTGTTAATATTATTATACCATAACTTTAAAAACCGTCAAGAATTCTCCCGAAATAACTTGCCACCCTCGGGAGATTTCTGCTAAATCTCCATATAATCGCAAAATCCTCAAAGGTTGCTTGTACCAAATACCCAAAAAGTTTTCAACATAATATACAAAACACTCAATTTATTTTTCCGCTTCTGTTTTCCCTTTTTCCGCCCAAAGCTTCTCTACCAGCTTCTTTTCTTCCTCTGTCAGGATGTTTATCTTGTCTCCTTCCAGCATATCCGGGCGTTTCAACGCCGTTCTTTCCACTGATTTCATCCTGCGCCACTTCTGAATATTCAGATGATGACCGGAGAGCAGCACCTCAGGAGTTTCTCTTCCGCGCCACACAGCCGGACGGGTATAATGCGGATATTCCAGTAAACCAGAAAAATGGCTTTCTTCTGTAAAACACTCATCATCCGCAAGAACCCCTTTGCAAAGACGGGCAACACAATCCACAAAAACCATAGCCCCCAGCTCACCGCCTGTCAGCACATAGTCGCCGATGGATACCTCGTCATCCACAATTTCTTCCAGCACGCGCTCATCAATTCCCTCATAATGACCGCAAATAATGAAAAGGCTGTCCATTTTGCTGTATTCCAAAGCCATACTTTGTGTCAACGTTTTGCCCTGCGGAGACATATAGATTACTCTGGGTTTTACCTCTCTATCTTTGCAGGCATCTTCCCAACACAGATAAACCGGCTCTGCGCGCATGAGCATTCCCATTCCACCGCCATAGGGAGGGTCATCAATGCGGTTATGCTTGTTATTGGCATAGTCTCTGATATTATGACAGGCAATATCCAAATACCCCGCTCTTCTTGCGCGGCCCACAATACTTTCACCCAAAAAAGCCTCACACATTTCGGGAAACAACGTTGCTATATCAATCCTCATTGTCAAACAATCCCTTCAGCGGCCTGATTTCCATTTTCCCTGCTTCGATATCGCGGGAAATTACAACACCGGGAATGGAAGGAATCAGCTTTACCGAACCATCCTCGAATTTTATATGATACACGTCATTGGCGCCTGTCTTGCTGACATCACTGATAACGCCGTATTTTTTTCCATCGTCCACATCGAATACCTCAAGACCGATGATATCCTGTATCAGATATTCTCCTTCTTCCAGTTCGATATCCTTTCTGTGGGCATAGATCACCTTTCCTCTGAGCTTATCGGCCTGCTCGATCGTCTCTACGCCCTCTACCTGCAGAATAACTACATTTTGCTGTACTCTGGCGCGCAGCACCTTGACAGCGGCATAGTTATCTGCGCCTTTGTTGAAATAGAGAGTCTTAAATCCTGTTAACTCTTCCGGTGAATCACACCAGGGGTATACTTTAAACTCACCTTTCAGTCCGTGAGTTGTTACAATTTTACCGGTCTCGATATACTCTTTCATAAAAATCTTCCCCATGATTGATTTAAGCGCCAAAAGCGGTAACGCATTTGACGCTTAACATTCTGCCGTTTTTAATCGATTTCAACAGCGATTTTCAGGTCGGAACGATTGGCGGCCGCACGAATTACGGTGCGGATAGCCTTTGCAATCCTACCCTGCTTGCCGATCACTCGACCCATGTCCTCCGGTGCAACATGAAGATGGAGCACAGTTACGCCCTCTTCATTGGGAGCATCGGTTTCAACAGTCACCTGATCTTTATTCTCGACAAGTCCTTTAGCGATTTCGATCAGCAAAGCTTCCATAACGAAATCCTCCTTCTCAAGTATGTCAGATGATCTCGTTGTTCTTCAGAATCTTGCGTACGGTATCGGTGGGCTGAGCACCATTGGCAATCCACTGTTTTGCCTTCTCAGCGTCTACCTTAACAACTGTGGGCTCCTTTGTGGGATCATAGTAACCGATCTCCTCAATGAACCTACCATCGCGGGGATAACGCGAATCAGCGACAACTATACGATAGAACGGAGCCTTCTTTGCGCCCATTCTGCGAAGTCTAATCTTAACAGCCATCTCTGTCACCTCCATAATTTTTATAAATCTATGTCACCCGTTTCGGGATCACATGCCGGGAAAATCAGGCATATTCGCCATCATACGACGCATCTGCTTTGATTTTTTACCGTTGCCGGTAAACTGCTTCATCATCTTCTGCATCTGCTCAAACTGTCTGAGCAGACGGTTAACGTCTTCCACTTTGGTTCCGCTTCCTGCGGCAATTCTACGTTTGCGGGAGGGATCAATAATCGAAGGTTTCAAACGCTCCTTCATAGTCATGGAGCAGATCATCGCTTCGATCTTGCGCATCTCTTTCTCGCCGCGTTCAGCATCCTCATCCTTGATGTTGCCTACGCCCGGGATCATCGCCAGAATCTGGCTGAGCGGTCCCATTTTATGCATCTGACGCATCTGCTCCAGCAGATCGTTCATATCAAAGGCGTTTTCTTTCAGCTTATTGGCCATCTTCTCTGCCGAGGAGAGATCCATCTCTTTTTCGGCTTTCTCAATCAGAGAGAGCACATCGCCCATGCCGAGAATGCGGGATGCCATTCTATCGGGATAAAATGGCTCCAGATCGGTGATCTTTTCACCCATACCAACAAATTTGATGGGTTTGCCTGTTACGGCACGGATGGAGAGTGCAGCTCCGCCGCGGGTATCACCATCCAGCTTGGTGAGGATGACGCCGTCCACTTCAAGCAGATCATTGAAGGCTTTGGCAGCATTGACCGCATCCTGTCCTGCCATGGAGTCTACAACAAAGAGGATCTCATCCGGCTTGATTTCGCGTTTCAGTTCTGAAAGCTCTTCCATGAGCTGTTCATCAATGTGGAGACGGCCGGCGGTATCGATAATAACGATGTCATTGCCGTAATCTTCTGCCTGTTTCAGCGCCTTTTTAGCAATATCCAGCGGTTTGCTCTTGCCCATCTCAAAGACAGGCACTCCAGCAGCTTCACCAATCACTTTCAACTGATCTATAGCTGCGGGACGATAGATATCGCAGGCAACCAGCATCGGGCGTTTTCCCTGCTTTTTAAAGCTGAGAGCCAATTTTCCCGCATGGGTGGTTTTACCGGCACCCTGCAGACCGCACATCATAATGATGGTGGGGATTTTGGATGAGATATTGATTCTTGCGTTACTCTCGCCCATAAGTCTTGTCAACTCTTCGTTGACAATTTTAATCACCTGCTGTGCAGGTGTCAGGCTTTCCAGTACGTTCAATCCGATGGCACGCTCTGTTACATCCGCGATAAAACTCTTTGCCACTTTATAGTTGACGTCCGCTTCCAGAAGGGCCATACGCACCTCGCGCATCGCTTCCTTTACGTCGGATTCGCTCAGCTTACCTTTGGATTTCAGCCGTTTGAAAGCAGCATTCAATTTTTCGGAAAGACCTTCAAAGGCCATATTATCATCCCTTTCAGCTGATTTTCTGCCGTGCTTTTTCAGCACCTTCTATTTTACACAGCCTCTTCGGCCAGATGTCTTGCAATCTTTTCTATGTTTCCCAGAATTCTTGACATTTCCAGTGACGGAACATCGACTCTGTTAATACGTTCCGCTTCCCGGGACATAGCAACAATCTCGTCCAGACCCTCCTGCAGCTTTTTGGCTTTATCCAGAAGGCAAAGTTTTTCTTCCATTTCAATCAGCGCCGCCTCCGCGTGCTTAATGGAATCCCGTACGCCCTGCCGGGTTATCCCCGTATGCTCAGCAATCTCCGCCAATGAGAGATCTTCGCTGTAATAAAGCTCAAAAACTTCCTGCTGTTTTTCGGTGAGTACATTGCCGTAAAAATCATATAAAACCGATAATTTTAAATTTTTTTCCGACATCTCAGTGATACTCTCCCGGGTCTTTTCTGTATTGTAAAGTTTTTTTCTTTACACGCCTCTACTATTATAATCGTTAAATTGCTTAATGTCAAGTACTATTTAAAGTAAAATCCTCCAAATATTCAAAAAACGCGGATTTTTCTTTGCAAAAGCCTTGACTTTTTCCATTTAGTGTAATATGATTAGTCTTACAGATGTATCTTAGTAAAACAGTTTTGTGAAAGGGCTTTCACTGTATGGCAGTTACCGGAAAGCGATCTGACGAGGAGCTTGTACTTCTTGCAAAAGGCGGCGATACTTCCGCCCTTGAGAAGCTTCTCTCCCGTTATGCAAACGCTTTCAGAGAGAACAGTTTTACACTTTCCTCTCTTGGTCTGGATTCTGATGATATTGCACAGGAATCCATGCTTGCTGTTGTTGAAGCGGTGAGAAGTTTTTCTTCCGCAAAACAGGTCTCTTTCAAAACTTTTGTCCTGACATGTATCAGCAACCGAATTTATTCCCTGCTGAGAAGCCATGCCGGCAAAAAACACAGCCCTTTGAACGAGCGGCTGCCTTTGAAAGAAATCGACTCCTGTGATACATTACAGTTCTCGTTAAAGTTCAGCGAGGATCCTGAAGCGTTAGTGATCAAACAAGAGCATGACCGTCACATCTGGCAGCAAATAGATTCTGTTTTGTCTGATTTTGAATGTGCGGCGTTCAAGGCGTATCTCAGCGGATACTCCTATGAGGAAATGGCCAAACAGTTTGGCTGCAGTGTAAAATCCATTGATAACGCCCTGCACCGCTCAAAACTAAAGCTGAAATCCATTGAATTTTAGCGCTTTCCCTCCCACCCCGTTTTCAGCGGCTGATATCTGCCGTTGTAAGAAAATATGCCCTTAGTCTCATGCATTGCGTCAAGCGCGTTCTTGTGTGTCGACGGGCACAAATTATTATCAAGTGAGGTAAAAACCATGTACGCAGACAAAACACTGACATGCAAAGAGTGCGGAGCCGAGTTCGTTTTCACCGCTGGTGAGCAGGAATTCTACGCTGAGAGAGGCTTTGTTAACGAGCCCCAGCGCTGCAAGGCTTGCCGTGATGCTCGCAAGAACAACGCTAAGACCCAGAAAGAAATGTTCACCACCACCTGTGCTGCTTGCGGCGCAGAGGCAAAGGTTCCCTTTAAGCCCAGAGAGGACCGTCCCGTATACTGCAGCGAGTGCTTCGCTAAGATGAAGGCTGAATAATTTTATTCATCATAAATCATCAATGATCTGCCCGAATGTTAATGCATTCGGGCAGTTTTTTATTGTCTCCTCCCGAATTTTCTTCTGCCTATTCTTCGCGTAAATATAAAATACATTTGGACGATTTTACATTTTTTAAGATTTTATTCTCTATTCAAGGAGCGGAATATGGTATAATATGTAACCAGAAAGATTTTTAATACATCTGTTACCATATCTGTCGGAAAAGGAGGTTTTCATATGCTGTTGGCAGGTTTGGATATTGGCAGTACCGGCTGTAAAATTACAGTTTATTCACAGGAAGGAACGTTTCTTGGACGTATCTATCAGGATTATCCTGTCGGACGCAGTCATTCGGAACATGAGGTAGATCCAAAAGCAATTTGGGATGCTGTTCGGGATATCATTCAAAAAGCTGCAAAAGTATATCCCTGTATCGGCGGCATTGGCATTGCCAGCTTCGGCGAATCCTTTGCACTGTTGGATCAACAGGATCGTATTCTCTTCCCCGCTATGCTCTATACCGATTCCCGCGGTGAAACCGAAGCGGAGGAACTGGCACAAAAACTGGGCCGTGAGCGGATCATTGAAATAACCGGTACCTCTCCGGCTGCCATGTACAGCCTCCCCAAGCTGATGTGGATTCGGAAAAATAAACCGGACATATGGGCTTGCACTGATAAAATTCTTCTCATGGAGGATTATATCGTTTATATGCTGACCGGCAAGCGTCAGATCGACTATTCTCTTGCCGCCAGAACCATGGCCTTCGATATTCAAACCCTGTGCTGGAGCGATGAGCTTTGTGAGGCTGCCGGCGTTGATAAAACTCTTTTCTCTCAGCCAGTGGCAACAGGAACCAGTGCCGGCAGAGTAAAACCCATACTTTGTGAAGAGTTGGGGCTTGCACCCGATACGCTCATTGTTTCGGTCAGCCACGACCAGGTGGCGGCGGCCGTCGGCAGCGGCATCTTTGATGAAAGCTGTGCCGTAGACGGTGCCGGTACCGTGGAATGTATTACTCCCGTCTTTTCCTCCTTTGATGCCACCAAACTGGCAGAGGGAAAGTACGCCGTCATTCCCTATATCACTCCCGGCAAATATGTCTGTTATGCCTTTTTGTTCACCGGCGGCTCACTGATTGACTGGTGCGTCAAAAGCATTGCCGGTTATGCAAAAATCAAAGCAGATGAAACCGGCAAACGGATCTATAACGTACTGGAAGAAGAATGGGACGGCAACCCCACCGACCTGCTCCTTCTCCCCCACTTTGCAGGAGCAGCTACCCCTTATATGGATACCGGCTGCCGCGGCGCAATTCTCGGACTTTCTCTGGAACATACCGAGCGTGATATCTACATCGCCTGCATGGAGGCAATCTGCCTTGAACTCCGGTTGAATATTGAAAAACTGCAAAGTGCCGGTGTAACGGTGGATACCCTCCGGGCTGTTGGAGGCGGTGCTAAGAGCAATGCCTGGATGCAGATGAAGGCTGATATTCTGAATATCCCCATCACCGTCCTTGCCTCAGAAGAAGCAGGTGCTGCAGGATGTGCTATGTTGGTGGGTGTTGCCTGTGGCATATTCAAAGATATCCACAGTGCCGCAGAAATCCTGGTTGTACCCAAACATACCTATCTGCCCAGAGCAGCTTATCATTCTGCTTATGAAAACAAATATCAAAAATACCTCCGGTTGTACGATGCCGTGCGGCCGCTGATGTAAAAAAGGAGAACTGAACAATGTTAGTCGGGTTGAAAGATGTATTGGCCATTGCCGAAAAAAACAGTTATGCCGTTGGTGCATTCAATGTTCCCAATCTGGAATGCATCCGCAGCGTCATCAACAATGCGGAGAAGTACAATGTTCCCGTTATTCTCAGCCACTTCCCGCCCCACGAATATGCCGCACCGTTGGATGTCATCGGTCCTATTATGCTGCTTTCCGCAGAGAGAGCCTCTGTTCCCGTTTGTGTCCATCTGGATCACTGCGACGATATGGAATACATGAAGCGTGCGCTTGATCTGGGCTTCACCGGCGTCATGTATGACGGCAGCACCCTTCCCTATGATGAAAATGTAGCGGGTACCCTTAAAGCAGTTGAACTTGCCCACAGCTATGGTGTCGGCATCGAAGCAGAGATTGGCAAACTGGCTGCCCGCGAAGGCGGTATTGATGACGGCGCTCCCATTTATACCGAGCCGGAATTCGCCGTCCGCTTTGTGGCTGATACAGGGGTTGATGCTCTGGCCATCAGTTTTGGTACCAGTCATGGCATCTATAAATCCAACCCGGTGCTGGATCTTGACCGGGTTGGTGAGATTGATAATTTGGTAGATGTTCCCCTGGTTATGCATGGCGGCAGCGGCGTATCCCCGGATGACTACCGTGCTGCCATCAAAAACGGCATCCGCAAGATCAATTACTTCTCCTATATGTCCAACGAAGGCACCAAGGCCGCTATCCAGCTGCTGAACAGCAAGGATATCACCTTCTTCCAGGATATTACCTTTGCCGCTCAACAGGCTATGACTGCCGATGCCGAGAAAGCTATGAAAGTATTTTACAACCTATAATCTGCAAGAAAGAGAAGGGAGTCGAAAAAAATGAAAAAGATGACTTTCGCACTCTGTTTTGGAAACAGAGGATTCATGCCCGGAGAACTTATTCTCGGTGCCCGTGACGATATGGTTAAAGCCGTAACCGCTGCCGGTTATAATTATATCATGATGGAAGAGGCCGCCACCCGTTTCGGCGCTGTGGAGACCCGTGATGAGGGCAGACTCTACGCCAGATGGCTCAAAGAGCACGAGGGAGAATACGACGGCGTTATCTTCTCCATGCCTATTTTTGTAGATGAAAACGGTGCTGCCGAGGCGCTCAGAGATGCCGGTGTTCCCATTCTCCTTCAGGCTTATCCCGATGAGATTGGCAAGATGGATTTCCAGCACAGACGCGACGCCTACTGCGGCAAGTTCAGTGTAACTGACGTTTTCGGTCAATATGGCATTCCCTTTACGGTTATGAAGCCCCATGTCGTTCATCCTCTGACTGAGAAATTTGCCGAAAACCTCAGAGATTTTGCCGCTGTTTGCCGTGTTGTCAATGGTATGAAGCGTTTCACCATCGGCTGCATCGGTGCACGTACCACCGCCTTCAAAACCACCCGTTTCGATGAGATCGCCATGCAGAAATACGGTATTACCGTTGAGAGCTTTGACCTCTCCGAGTTGGTATTCAAAGTACAGAAAAAAGCAGATGACGATGCAGCCGTCCTCGCCCGTATCGAACGACTCCGCAGCTACACCAACTTCAGCGGTGTTCCCTCTGCCAACATGATTACCCTTGCCAAAATCAGCGTTGTTATTGACGAATACATCGATACCTATCATCTTGATGCTATTACCCTGCGCTGCTGGAATGAGATGGAGGAAATCCTCCGCGTATGTCCCTGCGTGCTGCTCAGTGAGCTCAACGACCGCGGCATGGTCGCTTCCTGTGAAATTGACCTCTGCAGCGCCATCACCATGCGTGCCATGAACCTTGCCAGTGAGCAGCCTACCGCGGTACTCGACTGGAACAACAACTACGGCGACGATGAGAACAAAGTAATCCTCTTCCACTGCGGCCCCGTTGCCCAGAGTCTGATGACTGCAAAGGGTACCGTTACCGAACATAAAATGTTTGCCAAAAATGATCCTGGCAGCGGCTGGGGCTCCAATGAAGGCAGAATCAAAGAAATGCCCATCACCATCTCCAACTGCCAAACTAAGGACGGCAAACTGATTGTCTATCTCAGCGAAGGACGTTTTACTAATGATCCTATTGAAGATACCTTTTTCGGCTGCGGCGGCGTTGCCGAGATTGATGATCTTCAGAATAAGCTCCTCAAACTGGCAAGAGGCGGCTTCAAACATCACACCGCCATTGGTATGGGACACATGAAGAAAATACTCAGCGAGGCTTTTACCGAATATCTCCACTATGATCTGGTTGAGATCGACTAATCGGTATTCTCAGGCAGAAGTTCGCCTACGCGGACTTCTGCTTTTCTTTTCATTTCTACAGAAAACAAAAGCTTTTCTCTTGATATTCGCTTTCCTATCATATATAATATGGTCATATTAAAACTTCTCCCCCCCGTGTAAATCCACAATTCCGGAGGTAATTCCTATGATCTACAAACAAGATTTTGAAAATGCCAAACTTCACTGGCGCGCCTTTTGGGAAAAGGAAGTCATCGACCGTCCTGCTCTCTGTGTTACCTCCCCCAAGCGTGACAGACCTTATCACCCCTATAATCTGACTCCTACTATAAGCTACTTTGCCTGTATGCAGGATGGCTGGACAGAACATCTTCCGCTGTTGGAACAGCATATGGAAAGCACCTGGTACGGCGGAGAAGCAATCCCTCAGCTTGATGTTACCCTTGGTCCGGATGAATATGCAGCATTTCTCGGCGGCCGCCTGGAGGCCATCCGCGGCAATCCCACCACTTGGTCTGTACCGGTGTGGAATTCCCTCGAGGGACTCAACATTGCCATTGATCACACCGAGGACGGTTATTTTGAACGGCTGCGCCGTGTTTTCCGAGAGCTTTCCGTCTGGTCTGAAAACAAATGTCTGCTGAATATGCTGGATTTTCACAGTCATCTCGATGCACTTTGTGCCCTTCGTGACCCGGCTGAAACCTGCATGGATATTATGGATGACCCCGACGCCGTGGTACAGGCACTGAACGGCATTGCCGCCACCTATCCCGAAATTTTCGAAGCTTTCTATACCGATGGATGTATGGAAAAGCGCGGCAGCATTGGCTGGGGCCCGACTTATCTTGAAAAAGGTCGTTTTGCCATTGTCAGCTGCGACTTCTCCTGTCTGCTCGGCGCAGAACAGGGCAAAAAATTTTTCCTGCCCTATGTGGAGCAGGAGATCGACTATCTTGATCGCTCTCTCTATCATCTTGACGGCAAAGATGCCCTTGTACACCTGGAGCATCTGTTAGCTATAGAAAAACTAGACTGCATTCAATGGGTTCCCGGCGCCGGCGCACCACGTTCCATTGAGTGGATGGATCTTCTGAAAAAAATTCAGCAAGTAGGCAAAAGTCTTTGGATCTTTGACTGGACACCGGATGAGATCCGCACGCATTTTCGCGAGTTGGATCCCGCCAAAGTTGTCTTCTCCGTACACTGTGATTCGCAGGATGATGCAGAACGGCTGTTGGAAGACATTCGACTGTAAACAAAAAACGCGGGCATCAAGTTTTTCCTCGTGCCCGCGTTCTACTTTTCTGCTTATTTTTTCATGGGAAGAATCTCAAGCCAATAGCCATCGGGATCCTCGATAAAATAGAGACCCATAGCCGGATTCTCGAAACAGACACAGCCCATTTCCTTATGCTTGGCAAAAGCTGCATCAAAGTCCTCGGTGCGGAAAGCCAGATGGATCTCGTTATCACCGAGATCATAGGGCTCGGTGCGGTCTCTGAGCCAGGTAAGCTCAATGGTGTGTTCAGACTGGGAATTGCCGATAAAAACAAGCTTAAAACTGCCGTCTGCAGCCTCATGAGAGGAGACAGGTTCCAATCCAAGCGCCTCAGAATAAAATTTCAGGCTCTTATCCAAATCAAGAACATTGAAATTGTTGTGCACCATTTTAAAATTCATATCATACTCTCCTTTGGTAATTGATTAAACCCAAATGAATATAAAACAACGCCGCAAGCTGACCTGCTGCGCAAGGAGACAGGTTGCGGCGTATAATGCATAAATCTTTTTATCAGTATGCTTTGACAGAGAGACGGAAATATGCTTGCGGATGAGCACATACCGGGCACATCTCAGGGGCTCTTTCGCCCACATGAAGATAACCGCAGTTGCCGCACTTCCAAACAACGAGCTCTTTCTTCTCGAATACTTCGCCCTTTTCTATGTTAAGGAGCAAGGCAAGATATCTGTCTTCGTGGGATTTTTCAATTTTTGCAACACCTTCAAAGAGACGTGCAATGTCTTCAAAACCTTCATCGTGAGCGGTTTTTGCAAAATCGGCATACATTTCAGTCCACTCATAGTTTTCGCCGTCAGCAGCATCACGCAGATTTTCCATGGTTCCGGGAACAGCCCCGCCATGAAGAATCTTAAACCAGATTTTAGCATGTTCCTGCTCGTTTGCAGCGGTCTCTGCAAAAATTTCCGCGATCTGCTCATAACCATCCTTCTTTGCTTTGGATGCATAATAAGCATACTTGTTGCGGGCCTGAGATTCTCCGGCAAATGCAGCCATCAAATTGGCCTCTGTTTTGCTTCCTTTCAGTTCAGCCATTTCTGTAACCTCCCCAATATGCATAGTGATATATATTCTATTTTTATCATCATACAACGGAATCTTTATTTTGTCAATAGTTACTTTACTGATAACACAACCATGTTATTTGCTTTTTTTCCGCTTTCATTCATAATCCAAAATAACTTTTCTATCAGAACTTTTTAAAACAAAAACAGCTCCGGCCAAAGGCTGGAGCTGAAACCAATATTGCTGTTTTTTATCAGTCGCTGATATAAGGCAGGAAAGCAAGATGTCTTGCGCGCTTGATAGCGATGGTGAGCTGGCGCTGATGTCTTGCGCAGGTACCGGTAGCACGGCGAGGAATGATCTTGGCGCGCTCGGAAAGATATCTGCGAAGGCGGGGGACATCCTTGTAATCTATATTTTCGATCTTATCAACGCAAAATGCGCAAACCTTCTTGCGGGATTTGCGGTTACGGTTACGATCAAATCTATCGTTCTTCTCCACAACGAAAACCTCCTTTTTATATGATACATTGTCCTTTCCATAGGACACTCGGTATACGGTTTCATACCGTCAGATGGATATCGTCACAAACAACGGAGCCGTATTATCAGAACGGGAGATCATCCTCACCGCCGATAATTTCGCTGAAATCATCGGCATTGCCACTGGAAAAAGCAACGGATGCCTCAGGAACAGGTTCCTGATAATATCCGGGCTGTGCGGCAGGTCTGGTCTGAGCCGGTGCAGCCTGAGGAGCCTGCTGATAACCGTAATTCTGCTGGCCGCCATCATTTCTGGCAGCACCCACAACAAAGTTGACGTTATCTGCAACAACTTCAAAACGTCTGCGCTTCTCACCTTCACGGGTGGTATAGCTGGAGACCTGAATGCGTCCTTCAATCACGATAGGACTGCCCTTCTGGAAATACTTGCAAACAAACTCTGCAGTGTTTCTCCATGCCACGATATCGATAAAATCGGTCTGGCGTTCAGCACCTCTGGTCATGGGCCTGTCAACAGCAATGTTGAACGAGGTCACAGGAATACCGTTCGGCGTCGTTCTGAGCTCGGGAACAACTGTAAGTCTGCCCATCAAAACAGCTCTGTTAAGCATTTTTGACAACTCCCTCTAAAATCACTGTTCCTTCGCTATGATAAGGGAACGAAGAATACCGTCAGTGATGTTGTACACGCGGTCAAGCTCTGCGGGGAGCTCCGGTGCAGCTGTAAACTTGATGAAAACGTAATAACCTTCAGTCTCGTCATCGATTTCATAAGCAAGTCTGCGCTTGCCCCAATCCTCGACTTCTTCGACTGTACCTGCGCTCTCGATGATAGCCTTGAACTTATCAACAGTTGCAGTGATTTCCTCTTCTCCGAGTGTGGGACGGATGATCATAACGGTTTCGTAGTTCTGAGCGGGTTTAGCCATATTCTTTGACACCTCCTTCTGGACATAAGACCCCTGATGGGGTAAGGATAAGATCGTCTCTATCATTCAAAGACGATAACAGTACAATTATAAAGGTATTGTGCGATTTTGTCAAGGATTTTTGCAATTTATTTTGCAGAATCCTCAATTTTTTCCATTTTCTTTTCAGTCGTACAACAGTAAAGATATGCTCTTCCTTTTTTCCCTGTCATCGCAATCACTTCCATGTGTTTTAGTACGTTGATTCCCCGCTGCGCTACTGCAGGACTCACCCCGGCCGCACCGGCAAAATCTTTTACAGTAAACGATTCCGGGAGAGATTCCGGGATAAAATGAAAATAATCCTCGCGGCAGGAAATCACATATTCTTCACCCAGTGCCACAGGAATCCGCTCCATCCGATGAGAACCCCGTTTGCCATCTCTGCCCCAGCCATCCTGCAGACGATATTCCTCCACATCAACCATCATAATTTTCAGTGTCAGATTTTCTTCCTTCAAAAAAGCTTTGATAGCCTGGAGTTCACGAAATACTTCGTACCTTTTTCCTGTTTTGGGAGAACGGCGTTTTTGGCTGACTTCTCCAGTCTCCGGATCCATCCAACTGATCCATTTTGCCCTTGCCACCGGATATACCACCGTTACCGGATACTCTTTCAGAAAAAATGCCAACTTGTTGTTCATCTTGTAGAACTGCCGGGTCTGTATCTCGGTGATTCCGTTTTCATCCAGAATATCTGCCACATATCGGCCAATACGCACCTCATGTTTACTCTCATCCGGCTGCAGATAACGTTTCAGCACTGCATGCAGGCTTCGTTCCTTCAATGTTCCTATGATATCCGGCATATTCCACCCCTTCTCCCCAGCTGCCCCTTCGGCCGCAATATTGGTTGTTATCCCTATTGCCATCTCTTTACAAGATAATGCCTCATGATGCAACGCCGAAGCTGCTTTTCCCTGATCATTTTCACCGCCTGTAAGGCAATATCGGAAATATCCGACCCCACCGAATCAATGGGAAGATCGTATTTCTCCACAAGAGAAATATTGTCAAAACCGGTAATTCTTCTGTTTCCTCTTCTAAAAAAAACATCCAGTGCATAATAATCTGTGGAACAGATTACCGGCACGTCCTCTTCCCCAACTTCATCGATGCTGCTGCACAGCTTATACTCCATTTCTTTTTCCGAAGTTGCATCCAAAAATCCTTTCAGCCGTTCCTTCTGCGCAAAGGCATCCTCATACTTCATGGCTGGAGAGAAATAGACAACCCGGCGGCATCCGTCTTCCAATACATATTTTGTCATGTCTGCCATAGCCCTTCGGTCATCAATGCCGCAAAAACCATCATACCCGATGTCATTTCCCACTGTTACCACAGGGATGCCCAGTTCGTGCAAAAAGTTAAAATATGCCTCTCCGCTGTTGGTAGGACAGACAATGATCCCCTCCACTCCCATGCGGTAGAGTTTTTTAATGCTTTCAATTTCACAGCTTTTGTCATAATTTGTCATCATAACCACCACGCTGTATCCGGCGCTGCGGCAGCTTTTCTCAATCTCGGTGATCAGCTGTGCAAAATAAAAATTGTTGAGGTTAAAAATCACCACACCAATCTGTTTCAGATCTTCCTGCTGCTTTTGATTGCCGCTTGATGGCCTGAAACCGTATTCTTTTGCTTTTTCAACGATGCGCTTCTTTGTCTCCGGATGAATTCCCGCACGATCATTCAGGGCACGGTCAACCGTGCCCTGTGAAACGCCGCATATTTTAGCAAGCTGTGATGTGGTTATCCTCAAACTGTTCAAAGACATATTTCTATCCTGTCAGTAATTGTGTGCTCTTCAAAGAAAACAGCACCGTTATCGAGATTAAAATCTACTTCTTCACCATCTATTTTAACAGTTTTTACAGATTTTTCAAGGTGTAAATCCACCTCTTTGAGTGTAATTTTTCCGCCGTGGAGAACAATGGAAGCCTGACTTTCATTTTTTTCATAGATGCCCCATCCGTCATTCAGGCTGAATACACAGCGGAACTCATCACAGTTAATCTTCGGCGCAAAACCAATGCGTTTTTTCGGCATATCAAAGGCAAAACCTGCAAACAGGGGCAGCAGTGCAAAGCTTGCCATAGAACGAGCATAGTTACTTCCGCATTCAATCTCGTTCCATGGGTTGCGTTTTTTGCCGTCATATCTGCCGCGAATTCCTCGGATCGCCGCCAACCCCTCTTCGATCATACCCTCGCTGATCCAAAGTCCTGCCAGCTGATATTCAAAGCCGGTCATTGTCTCCTCACAGTAGGGAATGGGAATCTGCGGTTTGCGTACATCTGCCGGGTAATCACAGATGACACAGCCGGATTCATCGTTGAGTGAGAATATACGCCACGGATTGGTAAAATCGCGCATTCTGGGTTTATAGAGGATGCTGAACATATTTTTCAGAGCGGTACGCACCTGTTCCTCATCAAAAATCCCCTCAATACCAATCAGCTTACCGTGCCACATCGCCAACAGCTGATCAATGGAACAGCCGTCCGCTATCTGATATTTTATCTCTTTCTTTTCGTCATTCCAGTACTCTTCCGCCCCAAAAGCATCGACCACATTTTTATCGTCAATATTCACCTTCTGAACAAAATATCTGCCATTGAAAAGGTTCTGCTGCATCCAGCATCTGCCCTTCTTATACAAGGCATTGTACTCGTCTCTCTTTTCCCTTTCCCCCAGATAATCTGCCATCTCTGCCGCTGTTTTCAGCGCCAACAGATACATTCCCTCCAGCCAGGATGAGGGACCAAACAACTCCATATCCAATGTATGATGCTGACGTCCCTCCATGACGCCGTCTTTATCCAGATCCCACCGGTCGGGATTTTCTTCGGACCAGGCATACTCCAATACATTTTTGATCGTATCCCAATTTTTCCGCAGCCAGGCATCGTCTCCGGAGATTTTCCATTCGCGGTAGCTCTTGAACACCGCTCCCATCTGACCATCCACACAGGCACGGAAACTATTTTTTCCTCCCAGTGGCAGCATCAGACGGAATGCCATCTTTCCGGATTCTTCGGTACTGTAGCGGAACTCCAGATCTCTGATAGAGCGTTCCAACTCCGGAAAGAGGAAGCACAGCGCATAGGCATAGTTCCAAACGTGCTGACAGGTTCCCTCACAGGAGCCGTATTCCTCCATACAACCTTCCCAACCGTAAAAACTGCCATCCTCAAGGCGAAGTACCGTGGGGGACTTCAATACCGAAAGATTGGCCGATGCCGCATCGATGACAGCCTCATCCAATGTGGAAGCATACAGACACTCTCTGAAATCTTTCGTTTTTGCAAGCAGCTCATCAAACTTTTCAAAGGCATAGCGGGCCGTTTCGCGGGAATTTTCGAATTGAGTGGCATAGTAGTTTTTCCATGTTCCCTCTTCCCCTTTGCGCCAATAGTTCCGGCAGTTGGGAATATTCCATGCAAGAACCATTTTCGCCCTGTTCTTCCCGCCTGCCTTTACCATCACGGGAATACATACCGTACCGTGATCGCCGCTTCCTTCCTTTTCATAGGTTCTCTCCGGCAGTTTCCACTGGGTACTGAATTCGTTCCAGAATGTGACAATACCATCCTGCCAGCCGCCGCGGTACCAGTACTGCTGCACCTCTGCCGCCGCATCTGTTGCTATTGTCAGGTCGCCATATTCCACGCTCTCTTTTTCTGCCTCCGCATGGAAAAAGGACAACAGGGAAGCTGCGCCTTTTTCCACACTGTTACGCGAGCTTTCAAAAGGATTGCATACCGTGAAAGCAATCTGATATTCCAAATCCTTATCAGCGGTATTTTCTACTTCTATTTCAAAAAAGGCAGCAGGAAGACTGGAATGATAGGAATCGAGGGGGATAAACGGATTGAACGCCGTCATCCGAATCTTTCCCGGAAAATCACAATCGGTAAAGGTAAGCTCGGCAATAGGAAACTCACCTTTGAACTCCACATCTTCAAAATGCGGAAATCCGCACATAGTTCCACTGGAAGGACCATAGCCATACCCGTTGTGACGGCCCGTTTTAGAGTATCTTCCCACCAGTTCCCTGTTCATATCGCCGTTTAGAACTCTGGCATTGATTTTGTCATTTTCTTTCACTCTGACCGCAATGTGGGAATACCCATTCATGCTGCCTTTTGCAGGACGATTGAAAATCTCCCAGTCTATAAACCGTCCGTCACCACCAAGACCAATGCTTCCGGTTCCGATTCCTCCGAGAGGGAAGGATATCTCATTTAAATATTCACCTTTATAAATCATATCTGATACGCTCCTTTCCTTGTTGATTTCAATGTAACACAGCTTTTCCTCCGTGTCAATTAACACGCCGGGGATATTCCTGCATTTTTCCTGTTAAAATCCCTTTTTCGGGAAATTTTATGAATATTTTAAAAATTAATTCTCTTCCCTGTTCAAAAAAGTAATTTTCTATTGATAAAACATCGAAAAAGGTATAGAATGATAATTAATTATATTATTATGGGTTATTGTTCCTATTTTTATCATCTCACCTTTCTCAGCGATTTGGAGGCCTTATGTTCGCACTTACTTCCCTTACTTATAGATTTTCCACCGCACGCCGTGTTCTCTCTCTTCTTTTGATCGTCTCTATGCTTCTTCCTCTTTTCGGCTGTGTTAATGAACCTACCCGCCTTGTAGAAGATGAGTTCTGTTTGGAAGAAACTTCGAATTCTTCTCTCTCCTCTTTCGCTCCTTCTCCGGATAACGGTGAATATCCCCCGACAGAAAGCTCCTCCGCATCAGAATCTTCCACAGCTTCTTCTGAAGAATCCACCTCCGAGAGCAGCAGTGAAACCTCAAAAGAATCCGAAAAAAGTTCTGCTTCCTCTTCAGAAAGTTCTTCCCAGGAAAGTCAAACTCATTCCGAAAAATCAGAAAACAGTTCCGAAAGTTCCGGATCATCATCTTCCTCCTCTTCGCAGGTTTCCTCGGAAAGTTCACAGGACTCTCAGTCCTCACAATCTTCACAGGCTCCTCAGGAATCTCAAAATTCCCAGTCGGAACAGCCTGTCATCAATCCCGTTGCTTCCTCTTCCGAAATGCGCGCCATGTGGTTCTCCTATCTTGACCTCAGCCCCATGCTGAAAGGAAAAAACAAAGCGCAGTTTACCTCTGCTATTAATACCGCTTTTGACAATGTAGTTTCGTTGGGATTAAACACCGTTATCGTTCAGGTACGTCCCTTTGCCGACGCCCTTTATAACTCAGAGTATTTTCCATGGTCAGTTTATATATCCGGTACACAAGGTGTTGCTCCAGGATTTGACCCGCTCTCTGTTATGATTCAGTGCGCCCGTGCCAGAAAGCTGCGTATCGAAGCTTGGGTCAATCCCTATCGTGTCAAAACCTCCGGTAACTCCACTTCCTCTCTCTCTGCGGATAACCCAGCCAAGCGCTGGCTGGCAGAGGGCAGCGATGCTGTTATTGTAACTGCCAACGGTATTTATTTCAACCCCGCCAGTCCGGACGCCCAACAGCTGATAATTAACGGCGTCAAAGAACTGGTTCGAAATTATGATATCGACGGCATTCACTTTGACGATTACTTTTACCCCTCTCCTGATGCCTCATTTGATGCTGCCTCCTATTCCCAATATCAATCCTCAGGTGGCAGCCTTTCTCTCGGTGACTGGCGGCGGGAAAACGTAAACATTCTTGTAAGAAATGTTTACGCTGCCATCAAAACCATTGACAGCAGTGTGGCTTTCGGCATCAGTCCCCAAGGTAATATGTCAAATAATTATAACACTCAGTATATCGATGTAGCAAAATGGGTGACGAATTCGGGATATATTGATTATATTATGCCCCAGATTTACTTTGGGTTTAATAATTCCGGCTGTCCCTACGTCCAGACGGTTGCCAAATGGAACAACCTCATTACCAACAAAAATATCAAACTTTACATTGGACTTTCCCCCTATAAAATCGGTACTGTCGACAACTATGCCGGCGCTGGCAAGAATGAATGGATTAACAACTCCGATATTCTTTCCCGCCAGGTTTCCGCAGCAAGAGGGAACAATCGTTATGGCGGTTTTGCCCTCTTCCGGTACGCTTCGGTGTTTGCCCCTGCCTCCAATGTGGCTTCGCAGGTTTCCACCGAAATCAACAATCTGAAAAAAGTTTTGGGCTGATTTTTCTCTTTTTGCCCGTCCTGCTTCTAAAATCATTTTCGAATATTAAAAATTGGAGAATCCAAGATGTTTCAATTTCTGAAAAACAGTAAAAAACTTTCTCTTTTGCTGTCGCTTGCCTTCGGTTTGATGTTGGCCGGTGCCGGTGTTGCAGGTGTTTTTCTCGATATCGAGTCCCAGCCTGCCGAACTGGTCACCTATTCCTCCTCGGAAACCTCCAAAGAAGAGTCCAGCGAATCCTCTTCTTCACAATCCTCTGAAGTTTCCGAATCCGAACCGGAAAGTGCGGAATCCTCTGAAAGCGAGCCGGAGGAAAGCCAACCGCAGCCTGAATTTGTGCCAATCTCCAAAAAGGATATCCCCCTCACCATGCGCGCCGTTATGCTCCGTCCAGGCGAGGATTTTCTCACTGGCAGCCTCACCCGTGATGCTGTCGTGACCGAAATTGATGCTGCACTTGCCGCTGCTGCCAAACTCTCCATGAATACTGTTATTGTGGAGCTGGATTATCTTGAACACGTTATCTATAAATCCTCCTATGTCTCCACCGTTTCCATGGATTTCGATGTTTTCGAATATCTCCTCACTTCCGCCAAAAAAGCTGGTATGTACGTGTATGCTGTTTTTGATGTTCTCAACACCAATTCCGGTGCTATTGACACCAAAACCGCAGCAGTCAACAGCTCTGTGCTTGATTTAATTTATGAAAACACCAAAGAGTTTGCTGCCAAATATTCGGTAGACGGCATTATTCTTGACGGTTATCTGGAAGCCACCGCCGAAAAATCCGGCTCCTATATGGAATATATCAGCAGCGGAGGCGGCACCAGCTTTACCGATTACCGCTACGATATCACCTATTCCGTCCTTTCCAAAGCAATTGCCGGCATCGCCGCCTCTGATCCCAGTATCAACGTGGGACTGCTCACCTCTCCCGTTTGGGCCAACAGCAGCTCCAACGAATCCGGTTCTGCCACATCTGCCGATTATGAGATGATGTACGACTCTTTCGCAGACGTCAGACAGTATATCATCAACCATATGTTCGACTTTATCGCAGTAGAGGCTCCCGGCTCCCTGACAGACCCCAACATTCCTTTTGCCAGTGTTATCACCTGGTGGTCCGCCCTTACTTCAGAGGCAGATATTCCTCTCTATGCCATTCAGGCAGCCGACCGTGTCGGCACTAAAAACGTAAAGGGTTGGGAAAAACCGGATCAGCTTGCACAGCAGCTGATTGAAGTGGATGATCTACCTTCTTTCAGCGGCAGCATTTTCAATTCTCTAACCAGCCTTCAGACCAACGAAAAAAGCACTGAAAAACTGATGGAATTTTTTGAAAACGGCACTGTTTCCGAAGAATTCATCCTCAAAGAGCTGGAAATCAGCAAACCTCAGAAAAAAGCTTTTGAAACCTCTGATGTTACCTTTACCTTTATTGGTGCTTCCGACCCCAGCGAAGATGTTACTCTGAACGGAGAAGTGATTCCCCGTGATAAAAACGGAGCCTTCTCTGTCACCGTAGATCTTGCTCCTGGTCTCAATGAATTCACCTTTGCCCATCAGGATAAGACACTCACTTATAAAATCACCCGCAATATTGTTATTATAAAAGAGGTGCAGCCTACCGGCAATATCACCGTTGACGGAAATATGCAAATTGAAGTCAGTGTCATTGCCTATCAGGACTCTGCCGTCTCTGCTGCTCTCAACGGCGTCTCTATCAATCTTACGGCCTCCGATGCACAGGAAGATGAGTCACTGCGTGACACCTCATATGTTAAATATATTGGTACCTTCACCGCTCCAGCTGCCACTTCCTCTCAGCAGAACCTCGGCAATATCAAATTCACCGCCAAATATGGCGATAAGACCGAAACCAAACAGGGAGCTGCCGTATCAGTCAACAAAAAAGTGGAGCTTGTGGAAGGAAACGGCAATGTTGTGGAGGTTACAGCGGATTATTGTGAAACCTACCCGGCCAATACCCTCGATAACTCCCACGAATCGGACTGCTATCCCCTCGCCAAAGGAACCCGCGACTATATTTCCGGTGATCCCGTTGTTTATAAGGACGGCAATACTTCTTACTCCTACTATGTTCTCCAGTCCGGTCAGCGCGTGGCTACCAGCGATGTCATCAAGCTGGACTCCTCCGTTACCCTTGGCAATAACACCATCAGTTCCCTGACGGTTTCCAGTGATGCCCGCTATACCAAAGTCATTCTTGCCACAGAACAGCATGTCGCTTACAAATTCAAATACAGCGCATCCGCTGTCACCATCGACTTCAAGTATACCACAACTGTCCCGAAATCTCTGACTAATCTTACCAAAAACCCGTTATTCTCTGCCGCTACCTGGTCGGGAACCACTCTTACTCTTAAATTTAACACTACGCATGGCTTCCTCGGTTATACCGCTTATTATGAGTCCGGCAATCTGGTATTCCGCTTCATTAATCCACCCTCCAACGGTCTTGCCGGCTCGGTTATCGTCGTAGATCCCGGCCACAGCTCTGTGGATCCCGGTGCGCTGGGCTTCCTGGATGATTATCCCGAACAGGTTATCAACCAGATGGTGTCCAGAAAACTGACAGCAGTACTTCAGTCTCGCGGTGCAAACGTATATATGATCAACACCCAGAACGGCGCCACACCGATTCAGGGACGCATCACCTATGCTACCTCCTGCAACCCGCATGTCTATATCAGCATTCACTGTAACTCGGCAGCAAACGCTTCCGCCTCCGGTTCCGAATCCTGGTACTACAACGGCTTCTCCGGAAATCTTGCATCCAAGGTTTCCTCCTATGTCTCATCCAGTTACTCCACTAAAAACAGAGGCAAAAAACACGGTTACTTCTATGTCACCCGCTTCCCGATGTTTGCCTCCACTCTTGCAGAGCTTGGTTTTGTTACCAACACAGATGACTACTACAAGCTGCTCAAGGAAAATGTTCAGCAGAATATTGCAGAGGCAATTGCAAACGCTCTCGCCGACTATCTGACCTCCGTCTGCGGCGGTTATCGCGGAAGAACAGGGGTAGAATCCACCGATCCCAATCTGATCGGCAGCCAGCCAAGCACACCGGGTAATAACCAGCAGCCGGGCAATCAACAGCCAAGCATACCGGACAACAACCAGCAAAGCAGCTCTGGCGACAGTAGTCAGCAGCAGGGCAGTCAGGGCGATTCTTCTCAGAACAGTCAGCAGAGTTCCGGCGGAGAATCTTCTGCCACCCCCATCACCGAGCTTCTTTTAAAATTCTCGATTGTTGCTTTGACAGAAGGCGATACCTTGCAGATGACGGTTTCATCCGTCCCTGCGGATGCACCTCTTCCTCCGCTTGTCTGGACTTCCAGCGACCCAACAATTGCTACGGTTGACAGTTCCGGACTGATTACCGCCCATAAAGCCGGTACAGTCACTATCACAGTTTCTTCTGCAGACGGCAGCCTCTCTGCCTCCTGTACCATTGTCGTCCGTGCCGCGGAATAAAATCTTTCCGTAACTCCCGTTTTTTCAATCTATAAACACAATAACGGCTCGCCAATAACCTGACGAGCCGTTATTGCTATCATATTCTTTTCTCTTATCTGTTACAGATACATGGCCAGCTTCTGCAGATTTTTCTCTTTGGTCGATTTCATAATCAGGAACCAGTCCACAATCGTCCAGATTCCGCACCCACCGCCTGTCAGCAGTTTGCCGATTCCCATGCCGATATCACCGATTAAAAATCTGTCTATTCCGAGATATCCCAGGAAAAGGGAAATAATCAGCGAAACTGTGGGATCTTTATAGTCAAGGGATGATATGATGGAAAATTTCTCATCTTCAATCATCAAAAGACGTTCTCTGATGCTGTATAACTGCTCTTCGGGAAAATATTTTCCATTTGTAGCCAAAAACATATCTACTTTCTGATAATCCATGGTTCGGCCTCCTCACCTACTTTTCTTTCTATAATCATACATCATTTTTTTAATCTTGACAAGTAAAAATACGAAACTCACAAAATTTTAAAAATTCACCATATTTCCCCTTTTATTCTGTTCATCAAAATTTATTCACGGAGGTTTTTTATGGCAAAAGAAAAACTTTTATATTCCAATCTTCCTGCTTTGGAATGGAAAAACGGCTATCCACTCGGCAATGGACGTATTGCTGCCATGATTTACGGTACACAGGATGAACGTATTGCTCTCAACCACGAACGGCTGTATCGCGGTACCAATACCGATAGAGATGTTACTCCTGTTCCGCCCGAAATTCTTGAACAAATACGCTCTCTTCTTCTTTCCGGGAAGTATCATGAAGGAACCGCTCTGGCCAATCAGTACTTAGGTGGAAAGGGAGGAATCTCCGGGGAACCACCTCGCGTTGACCCCTATCAGCCTGCAGGAGAATTTATTATTGAAGCCGAAAATTTCTCCCCCCTCTCTTATTTCCGTGCCCTGGACCTGGATAATGCACTTTTCCGTGCCGAATATATCTCTTCTAAAAACAGGATTGCCAAACGCCTCTTCACCTCTTTCACTCCTGCGGACAGAAGCGGCTGTCTCTGCATGGAGCTCACTTCTGAATACCCTGCTGATTGGTGCATTCGTTTTGAGCGTCCGGAAGATTCCGGCTGCACCCTGACCTCTTCTTTAACAGAAAACACCTTTGCCGTTGCCGGCATGCTGGATGGCGATTCCCTTTTTGCTGTCACCCTTTTTATTAACCAAACAGACGGCACTGTCTCTGTCTGCGATAACATTCTCCGCATTAGCAACGCATGCAAAACGGAGCTGTATATCAATCTGGGCGCCTCCGATAAAACAACCACTCCATTGGAAGAGGCCTCCCTCTTTCCCTCTGCCGATGTCTCTTTCGACCAACTTCTTTCTCAGCATATAACAGCTTATCGCAAACTTTACACTACAGCAGAAGTTATTATAGAAAAAGATACTCCCGCTATTCCTCTCGAAAACCGCCTTGCTCTTCTCAGAAGCGGCAAATCAGATGATCTTCTTCCTTTGCTCTGGTTTAACTATGGACGTTATCTCCTGCTTTCCTCCTGCGGGACCCTCCCCCCAAATCTGCAGGGAAAATGGAATATGGAGATCGCTCCTCCCTGGGAATGCGACTATCATCTGGATATCAATCTTCAGATGTGCTATTGGATGGCAGAAACTACCGACCTCTCCTCCTGCACCTCCTCTCTGTTTGCACTCTGTGAGAAATTTGTTCCCCATGCCCGCGAAGCCGCTAAAAAGCTCTATAACTGCAACGGTATTGTCTTCCCACTTCAGACTGATTGTCATGGACGTTCCACGCCGGAAAGCTACGGCTGGGCTGTTTGGATCGGTGCCGCTCCCTGGCTTGCCATGCATTTCTGGGAACGTTGGGAGTACTCACGTGATAGATCTTTCCTTGCTGAACATGCCTATCCCTTTATCAAAGCCATTGCTGAATTCTATGAAGATTATCTCGTTGATGTTAACGGAACCCTGCAAATTGTTCCTTCCCAGTCTCCGGAAAATAAATTTGGCAATGAATCTTTCCCTGTTTCCATCTGTGTCTCTTCAGCTATGGATGTGCAGTTGTGCTCCACCACCCTGCAGCATGCCTGCGAGGCTGCCACAGTACTTGGAAAAGATGCCGAAAAGGTTACTGTATGGAGAAAACTGCTTGCTGCATTGCCTGCGCTTAAAATAGGCAGCCGAGGCGAGTTGCTGGAATGGAATGAAGAATTCCCCGAAGATGAACCCGGACACCGTCACTTTTCTCACCTGATCGGACTTTATCCCGGCAACAGTATCAATGCAGAAGATACACCGGAACTGTTTGAAGCAGCGGAACGTTCTCTTCAGCTTCGCCTTTCCTGCGGCGGTGGACACACCGGTTGGAGCCGTTCCTGGACCTCCTGCCTGTTTGCACGTCTTGGCCGTGCCGAAGCTGCCTGGGAGCATCTCTGCTGCCTGATCAGCGATTTTGCAACCAATTCTCTCCTCGACCTTCATCCTCCGCGCATATTCCAGATTGACGGCAATTTTGGTGGAGCTGCCGCGGTATCCGAAATGCTTTTACGCAGTCTGAAGCGCCGCATCACACTGCTCCCCGCCCTTCCTGCCGCATGGTCAGAGGGAAAATTCAACGGCTTCAAAGCCAAAAACGGATTTACAGTCTCTTTGGAATGGGAAAACAGCCTCCCCAAAACTGTAAATATCCATTCTGCTCTGGGGCTTCCCTGCACCATCTCTGCAGCCGGCTGCGGTTACAGAATCTCCTCCGAAAATACTGATGATATAGAAGTATTGGCTGAAGACGGATACGTCACCTTCTTTACCCGCGCTGATACCAGCTATACACTGGTTCCTCTGGACTAATGTTTTTTCTCTTTTCCGCCTGTCTTTTGACGGGCGGATTTTTTATGAGGTTTTCTTCCATATTAAAAAGCCGAATTCTCTCAACTGTTTTGTCCAAAGAGATTATTTGCTTCTTAACTGCATAAAATAACTTTACAAAGTATTTCTGCAACAGTATTTTTACTTTTTTCGAAAGGTGGCTACCAAATGAAAAAACACGATATCCGCTCTGTCACTGAGCGTTTTTGTCCCAGTGCCAACCGCAACGTTGCGCTGGAAATCTCCATTAATGAAAATGGTGAAAGAATTGAGCGTTGTCTTTTTTGCCACGAATGCGACGGGCATATTCATCCGGAAAAAGGCTGCGTTCTTCACACGCTGCCTTCCAAAAGTACGTTCTGACAATCCCCTGTCTTTTTTCACCCGTTCCGCTGCCCTGTCCTGGTGACAGGGCATTTTACCTTTCCTTTTAATTGACTTTTCATTCTCAATTTAGTATACTGAATGTATATACATATTTATCAAAGAAAGGTCCACTCCCTGTGCGGAGCGGTAATGGTAACCTCCTATGACAGACCCCAGAGTAAAACAGTTGGCTCATAATCTCGTTAATTTTTCCTGTGATATCAAACCGGGTGAAAAAATCCTGATAGAATCTATCGGCGGTGCGGATGACCTTGCAAGAGAGTTGATTAAAGAAGCCTATGCTGCCGGAGCTACCCCTTATCTCTGGCTTAAAGACAACCGCATGCAGCGCGAGCTGTTGCTCAACGGCACACCCGAACAGTTCAAGCTTATGGCAGAGGTTGATGCTGCTCTGATGTCTCAGATGGATGCTTATGTAGGTCTTCGCTCCGGTTCCAATGCCTCTGAAATGAAGGATGTTCCCGCAGAGAAGCTGGAAATGCAGTCCAAATACTACTGGCAGCCCGTCCACGGCGAGATCCGCGTTCCCCACACCAAGTGGGTCGTTCTCCGCTATCCTCATCCCTCCATGGCACAACAGGCGGATATGTCCACTGAGGCATTTGAAGATTACTATTTCAATGTCTGCAATCTGGATTACTCCCGCATGGATACCGCTATGGATCCTCTCTGCGCATTAATGGAGCGCACCGATAAAGTCCGCATCGTCGGCAATGGCACCGACCTCACCTTCTCCATCAAAGGTCTTCCTCCTGTCAAATGTGCAGGAAAATGCAACATTCCCGATGGTGAAGTATATACCGCTCCGGTTGCCAACAGCGTAAATGGCGTGATCCGCTTTAATACCCCCACCGTTGAGAACGGCTTTACTTTTACCGATGTGGAGCTCACTTTCCGTGACGGTAAAATTGTAAAAGCAACCTCCAATGATACCGAAAGAATCAATAAGATTCTTGATATTGACGAAGGAGCCCGTTATGTAGGTGAATTTGCCTTTGGTGTCAACCCCTACATCAACGTCCCCATGAAGGATACCCTGTTTGATGAAAAGATTGCCGGTAGTTTCCACTTTACTCCCGGCAGCTGTTATGATGAGTGTGACAACGGCAACCACTCTGCATTGCACTGGGATATGGTCTGCATTCAGACACCGGAATACGGTGGCGGTGAAATTTGGTTTGACGATGTCCTCATCCGCAAAGACGGTCGTTTTGTTCTCCCTGAGCTGGCTGGCCTTAACCCCGAGAATCTTATGTAACAACAAATTCTAACGGAAGTTTCAACTATGACACAAAATAATAAACACTTTTATAAATCCGTTTTCGCTCTGGTAATCCCCATGGCTCTTCAGAATCTGATCGACGTGGCTATTACCTCTGCGGATGTACTTATGCTGGGCAATGTCAGCGAAGCTGCTCTGTCGGCTTCCTCCCTTGCCGGTCAGGTGTGGTTTGTTCTTTCTCTCATCATCTTCGGTACCTCTTCCGGTGCCTCCATCCTGACAGCACAGTATTGGGGCAAAAAAGATACCGTCACCATTGAACGTGTTATCGGTCTTGCTTTGCGCTTTCTGTTGGTGATCTCGTTCCTTTTCACCGTTGTGGTGCTTCTTTTCCCCGCCAATGTGATGCGGCTGTTCACCACAGAAGCCGATGTTATTTCCGAAGGTGTCAAATACCTGCGCATTGTGGTCTGGACCTACATTCCCCTGACCATCTCACTGCTCTATCTCAATATTATGCGCAGTGTGGAAAAGGTCAAAATCTCTATGTTGATTCACCTTGTCGGTTTCTTTGTCAACGTGATTCTCAATTCCATCCTTATTTTCGGCTTACTTGGCTTTGAGCCGATGGGAATTGTTGGTGCCGCACTGGCCACCGCCATTGCCCGCATGGTACAGTTCGTTATTGCCATTGTCTATTCACTGCTTCCCAAAACAATTATCCATTTTCGTCCAAAGTATCTCTTCACCAAATCCGGTATTCTGCTCAAAGATTTTCTCAAATACAGTCTGCCTGTCACCTTCAACGAACTGATGTGGAGCCTGGCCGTTGCCATGAACACATCCATTATCGGTCACCTGGGCAAAGCAGCCGTCTCTGCCAATTCGGTGGCTCAAACCACCAGACAGCTGGCTATGGTCGTCGGTTTGGGAATCTCCAACGCTACCGCTGTTATGCTCGGAAAAACCATTGGTGAAGGAAAAATGGATGAGGCCAGACAAAATTCCAAACGTTTTATCCGTCTTTCTCTCACTTTTGGTGTTTTGGGTGCCTGTATTATCCTTTGCGTTATTCCCATTGCCCCTTACATACTTAACCTTTCCGCCGAAGCATTGGAATATCTGCGCACCATGCTGATTGTCATGTCCTATTTCTGTATTGCGCAGTGTGTCAACACCACGCTGGTTGTTGGTGTTTTCCGTTCCGGCGGTGATGCCCGTATCGGTGTGATCATCGATATGTGTTCCATGTGGGGAATTACCATCCCCTGTGCCGCCCTTGCTGCCTTTGTCTTCCACTGGGATGTCAGAATTGTCTATGCCATCCTTATGGCAGATGAAATTATTAAACTTCTGCCTATTTTCCTGCGATACCGCACCTATAAGTGGCTCAAAAATGTAACAAGGGATTTCAGCTAAAACAACAATATTCTTTCCGTGCCGCGGCAATTTTTCTGCAAAAAAATTGCCGCGGCGCTCTTTCAACTTTTATAATAATATGTTATAATACCATTATAAAATATTATTATAAAAAAGGACGGGACACCATGGACGTATTTGCAATTCTCAGTCTCATCGGGGGCCTGGCATTGTTCCTCTATGGAATGACGCTGATGAGCTCCAGCCTCGAAAAGATTTCCGGAAACAGTCTCGAACACACACTCGAAAAAATCACCAACAACAAATTCAAATCCGTTACTCTTGGCGCTGCCATCACTGCGGTCATTCAAAGTTCTTCCGCAACCACCGTTATGCTTGTCGGATTCGTCAGCGCCGGTGTTATGCAGCTCTCACAGGCCGTTGGCGTTATTATGGGTGCCAACATCGGCACCACCTTCACCTCCTGGATCCTCAGCCTTTCCGGCATTGAAAGCAACAATATTTTTGTCTCTCTGCTTAAACCCACCTCCTTCTCCCCTCTGCTTGCACTGATTGGTGTCATCATGATTATGATGACCAAACGAGGAAAAAAGAAAGATATCGGCGGCATTATGCTGGGTTTTGCCATTTTGATGACCGGAATGACCATGATGAGCGATGCTGTAAAGCCTCTCTCCTCTGATCCAAACTTCACAAGTCTTCTCACCATGTTCTCCAATCCCCTGTTCGGTATTCTGGCCGGTGCTGTCTTTACTGCCATTATCCAGAGTTCCTCTGCCAGCGTTGGTGTGCTTCAGGTTATTTCTGCTACCGGCGCCCTTACCTTTGGAAGTGCTATTCCTATCATCATGGGACAAAACATCGGTACTTGTGCCACTGCTTTGATTTCCTGCATTGGTGCCAATAAAAACGCAAAACGTGTTGCCTTTGTCCATCTCTACTTCAATATTATTGGAACTATCGCATTTCTTATCCTCTATTACCTCGCTGACGCTATCTTTCATTTCGCCTTTGCTGATTCTCAGATCACCGCATTCCAGATTGCCATCGTTCACTCCATCTTCAATCTGCTCACTACGGCTATTCTCCTTCCCTTCACTAAGCAGCTTGAAAAACTGGCCATCCGCACTGTTCCTGACAGAGAAAACGAGACTACGATTATCCCCATGCTGGACGAACGTCTGCTGAACACTCCTTCCATTGCCGTTGAGCAGGTTAAAAAGACTGCCGCCCGCATGGCCGTCTTCTCCCGCAACTCCTTGCTGTTAGCTCTCCAATGCATGGAAAGTTACACACCTGAGCTTGATGCGGAGATCACCAAGAAAGAGGATGAAATTGACCGCTTTGAGGACGTGATCGGAAGTTATCTCGTCAAACTAAGCACCCACGACCTCAGCGAACGGGACAGCAATGAAGTTTCCATGCTGCTTCATGTCATCGGAGATTTTGAACGTATCAGCGACCATGCAGTAAACATCATGGAAGTTTCCAAAGAAATGTATGAGAAAAACATTACCTTCTCCGAGGACGCCAAAGAAGAAATCAGAATTATCTCCGCGGCGCTGGAGGAAATCCTCTCCCTCACCATGCGCTCCTATGTTACCGAAGATGCTGAAATGGCCAAACACGTTGAACCCATTGAGCAGGTTATCGATATGCTTAAAGATGAGCTTCGTGCCAGACACATCGAACGTCTCCGCAAAGGCAACTGTACCATCGAACTGGGCTTCATCTTCTCCGATCTGCTCACCAACTATGAGCGTGTATCTGACCACTGCTCCAACATTGCTGTTGCCCTCATTGAGATTCATCAGTTCGGCAGCTTTGATACTCACCAGTATCTCTCCGAAGTTAAAAACACTTCTCAGAACATGTTTGAAACCCTCTTCCAAGAGTATCATGAGAAATATGCACTTCCCACAAACGTTCAGTGACCACACTCATAAAAACCACCATTGCTTAAACACATTTGAGGTTTTATTATGCGTATGACCGAATTCATTAATCAAATACTGAACAACCCCATGTTATTGGTTTCCACCCTGTTGACCCTTGGTGTTATACTGGTAAACGGTTGGACAGACGCCCCAAATGCGATTGCAACCTGTGTTTCCACAAGAGCTATCAGTGCACGCAAAGCTATTATTATGGCTGCACTTTTTAACTTCCTTGGCGTTTTGGTTATGACAGCCATCAATGCTTCTGTTGCCATGACTATTTATAATATGGTTGACTTTGGCGGTGATGCTCACCTCTCTTTAATCGCCCTCTGCGCGGCTATGGCAGCCATCGTTATCTGGGCAACCGTTGCCTGGTACTTTGGAATCCCAACCAGCGAAAGTCATGCCTTGATTGCCGGTATTTCCGGTGCTGCTGTTGCAATTCAAAACAGTTTCTCCGGCATCAACGGTTCTGAATGGATCAAAGTCATCTATGGTATCTTCCTTTCCACACTTCTTGGCTTCGGACTTGGTTTTGTAACCTCCAAACTCACAGTGCTTCTGTTCCAGAATCAAAATCGTCTGAAAACAGAACGCTTCTTCTCCGTTGCACAGGTGGTTGGCGGTGCGGCTATGGCATTCATGCACGGCGCACAGGATGGACAGAAATTCATGGCAATTTTCCTGTTGGGTGCAGCCTTTGCCGGCGGTCAGTCAGGAGTTTCCAACTTTATTGTTCCCATTTGGCTGATGCTCCTCTGTTCTGCAGTCATGTGTCTGGGCACCTCTATTGGCGGCTACCGTATTATCAAATCGGTAGGTATGGATATGGTAAAACTTAAACCCTATCAGGGCTTTGCAGCAGATCTTTCTGCTACTCTTTGTCTGTTACTTTCCTCTCTAACCGGTATCCCTGTCAGTACCACACATACCAAAACCACAGCCATCATGGGCGTTGGAGCTGCCCGCAGAATGAGTAATGTTAACTGGGGAATAGTCAAAGAACTTGTCCTCACCTGGGTATTTACTTTCCCCGGCTGCGGGTTGTTGGGTTTTGGAATGGCAAAACTCTTTTTAATGATTTTTGCGTAAGGAGATAATACAATGGCTAAGAAAAACAATGATTATTTTAAATTGATCGAACAGCAAACATCCTATTGTCTGGAAGCATCCAATCTTCTGGAAGAAATTCTGTGCAAGTTCAATGCGGACAACATTCAGGCTTACCGTACACAAATGCATGAAATTGAACATGCCGCAGACCGCGTCCACCACGATATCCTCAATAAGCTTTCTACAGAGTTTATCACCCCGATAGATCAGGAAGACATTCTTCGCCTTGCCCAGATCATTGATGATATTACCGATGCACTGGATGAGGTAGTTCTCGACTTTTATATGTATCATATTGATCGCATTCCTGAAAAAGCAGCTGAGTTATCCAAAATTGTAAACTCCTGCGTATCGGCACTCCATGACGCTGCCAGCGAATTAAAAAATTTCAAAAAGCCGGATACATTGCGTACATTGGTCATCAAGGTTAACGATATTGAATCGGCAGCCGATGTTATTCACATTGAAGCAATCCATGCCTTGTTTGGCTCCACCACCGACGGAAGAATGTTGGTTGGTTCCAAAGAAATCTACGATAGTCTGGAAAATTGCTGCGATTTGTGTGAACACGCAACAGACGTCATTGAACAGGTTATTATTAAAAACACCTGATGTTTATTGTCTTTAGTCTCCTAAATAGATTACTCAACTATGATTCATCGCAAATTATAAGAATTCCATAAAAAAGTAAACAGCCCTTATACAGCTCCCATATATCATATCCCTCTGCATGATATATGGGGCTCTTTCCCTTTATAGCCTATATTCATATACAGTATGATGACTTTTGCAGAAACACAAATTCAGATAATAGAAAATCAAATTATAACTATCTAAGAAAGCAGGATATTGATGGAAAAACAAATAAAAATACTTCCTAAAGAATATGAAGGGAAACAGTATCTTTATTTCCAAATTTTAAATAAATCAAATGAATGGGTAACCGTGGGTGGAACCGGTATCGTTACCAGGGAAACAACCTGGTCTCAGGAACTGACTCTGGTAGATGGCTCTCCAAAGGCAGAATGGGATAATGGAACAGCAGGATTACAGGCAAGTGTAATTTCTGCGGAACAAGTTGTATATGAGAACGGGAAATTCTCCTTGTTAGGATCTTTGGATTGCCATCATATTAACCAGGAGTTTATGCTGCAAGCTCCCGGTAAAATTCATGTGAAGGTGACAGACAGGATCGCAGAAGGCTATCCGAATCTGGAGCTTTCTAAGCTGATGAACAGTATCTATTTCTTCCCGGAAGAAAAGGTTGCCCGCGCCCATGAAATATTGGATTTTGCCTGGCTCCCCAACATTCACAAAGATGAAGAACACGTCTGCGGAGATCATTTTTTCCGTAGTCCTATTGTAGCGGTAGCTGCTGAAGGATTTTATCTGGCACTTGCTCCGGATCTGGATCTCTTCCGTGAACATCGCTCTATCCGACAGGCTATGGATCTGCGTTCTCTGGAAAAGATAATCGAAGCCCCCAGCCTTTCTTACGGAATCTGTCAGTGGGAGAGGGAAGAACACATGCATTCCCGCCATAATCCCCAGATGCTGAAAAAGGTTACCACCTCTGAATTGGTTTATGGTTTCGATATTCTTCTTGGCACCTATACCGAGATTTCGGAAGTTACAGAAATTCTTACAGAATATCTGTGGTCACGCTATGGTATCCATTATCTTGCAGATGTCCGCCCGCAGGTACTTCCCTTTGAAGAATACGGTCGCCGCTACACCTATCGCTATGAGCTGCCTGAGACCATTGCCTCTTTTTCTTCCGAAGGAAAAGAGTGCATCGGTATCAACAATGTTCCGCGCAGAGGCTCTAATTTCCATGCCTGGGAGAATGACCTTCAGGTGGATTATGGTATCCATCATTATGCGGCAAAATGGGATGATAATGCGCTGAAACACATTTCGGACGGAATTATAAATCTATATAAATCCCTGCCCAGAACACAAGGAGCGTTCCCATGCATTTATAATTTCGAGGAAAATCAGTATGAGGGAAGCCTGTTTTGGACTTCCCGTGCTGTTGATCCTCTCCATGGTTATGATACCGCAGCGATGAGCACAACAGTTTGGTGGAGTCTCCATTATTATGAGGATCAGGTGCAGGATCCTGAAATTATATCTTTGGCAGAAAAATATGCCGAGTTCCTTCTCTCTGTCCAGACAGAAAAAGGAGCCATCCCCACCTATTTTTATCAAGATTTGACACCGGCTCGTCAACTGGCGGAGAGTGGCACTACAGCACTTAACGGTGCTGTGCTCGCACGTGTAGCTCGACTTACACAGTCGGAAAAGATGCGGGAAGCTGTACTAAAGGCAGGAGAATTTGTCTTCCGCATGATGGTCGAAGAGTATCACTTTTTTGATTTTGAGACCTATTATTCCTGTAGTCCCCAGCCCCTTTACGCCGTGGATTATTGGACGGGAATTAAACCCCAATGTACGCTGTCAATTCTGTGGGGTGCAGACTTCTTACTGGAGCTATATCGTTTAACAAAAGATAAGCGTTGGCTGCAGTATGGAGAACATCTGCTTCGCTACCTTTGCCTGTGGCAACAGGTTTGGAATCCTTCTTTCTATCCGGAATATCTCTATGGCGGCTTTGGCGTTCTGAACACAGATGCGGAATGGAACGACCGACAGCAGAAAGTGGTTCCGACACTGGTGAATTATTATCTGGAAACAGGAAAAAAAGAATTTGCAGAACGTGCTGTGGCCGCCTGCCGCGCAGGATTTGCTTTGATGGACATGGAAGAGAATCATGCCAACCAGATCAATGATCTGCATTTAGGTAAGGAGCTCGAAATACATGGGTTGGTAAAGACAACGGCAAATGCCCAACCCGGCCAGGGGTATGCTCCGGAAAATATTCACCACTGCATGGATATGGACGGTGCGGAGTATTATGCCTATACTTCATGGACTGGGTTAACCTTCTCCTCCGGTGGTTCCCTGACTGCAGCCGCTTATATGGAGCATCATCTTGGAAACGTCTGTGTTGATCTAAAAAACGCCTACGCTTTGGGAATTGATGGAGTACAAGCAGAGCTGCTTTCCACAAAACAACCGGAAATTACGGTGCGTTCCCAACTTTCCTCTCTTCCTTTTCCCTACTGTTCATCACGCCAGCTAATCGTTAAGGTTCTTTCAGAAAAAGAAATTGAAACACTGATTGTAAACGGAACAGCTGCAAAAGCATTGGGTAATAACCGTTTCCTGGCTCTCGTATAACAGATAAATTTGTCACCATAGCAGAAGTCACAAACCAATCAAATTTTCACAGCATATTTCAATCCAACTGATAAGCAAAAATCCCGTCTGACTTCTGTTAGAAATCAGACGGGATTTTTGTATGTATTTCGGATATCATCGGCCGACAATCCGTTCCTTTTCTGTCGCCTATGAGCCAAGTTTTGCGGTGTTTTTTAAGAAACAAAACATCCTTCTACGCTATATCTCTTTTCCCTTAAATCTTAGCGGATGTTTTCCAAAATTGACACAGCACACAGCTTCTATTATCTCCCTCTTCCTTTCTTCCGCTTCCGGCAAATCGCATACGATATCATTCAGATCATAGGGACCATTCCTAAAATGTCCCACACTGACACCATGGAACTCTCCGTCAATCAGTAGATACTGCAGGGGCTCATGGTCATACTCCAGTTTTTCATAAAAGGGATCAAAATGTTCTTTTAGAAAATGTTCGTTGGCTTTGACAAGGAAATCATTTCTGTGCAGTGCCAGCACAAAAGAACCCGGCTTTGGTTGGTATTCATTAAGAATTTCTCTGTCTGAGGCAAGCATAAAACAGTCATTCTCCCGCACAAACACTCCTTCTGCCTCCAACTCCGCAGCAGCAGCCTTTATCTCCTTTTCCGGCAATTTATAAAATGCCTTTGCCATACTGCTGTCAAATGCAACCTGTCGATAGGCAAAGCGCTGCAAAATCTTCTTTAATGCTTCTGCACGGGTATATCTTTCCAGATGATAATCAGGAAAAACTTCACCAAAACGATACCAGCCCCTGTCCCACTCACCGTCATATTGATCCTCGTAGATGAGAAATGCCTCCTGCAAGCGATGAAGAATGGGTGTAATCTGCTTCACCAGTAAACCTGTCTCTTCTTTTATCTGTTGAATATTCAGGGGGCCCATATTTTCAATCAACTCAAGAACTTTCAGCTGCTCTGCCGTTGGCTTGGTGAGAGGTTTCCGGTAAAGCGCGGCAAACAACTCGATATCTTCCCGCATAATCCAACCAAGATTTCCCCCGGCAAACCTTCCCTTGATCAACTGACGAACCAACTGCCGCTGCCTGTTGAACTCTTTGTCATCAAACGAAGCACGAAAACTAAGAACCGGCGGCTCACCAAATCCGTTCCAGTATACATTCTGTCCCGGCTGCAGATCACGATACAGCTCAATATATTCCTGCTCGTCCGCCTGTCTTATCAGACACTGCCGTTCCATACGAAGTGAAATTATTTTCATCCTGTCCAATTCCCGTTGCACCTCTCATAAATTTTTGGCGTAATATAAAATCAGAGTATTCTCTTCTGTTTCCGCCATAACAAACTCGTTGTATCCCCAGTGGAGATAGATTCCCAAATTTCTCGTTTCAGCCGCTTCCACTCCAATCGTCAGGCGGGTGTATCCATTCTCACGGGCATATTGTTCCATCTGCCTTATCATTGCGGATATATAGCCTTTTCCCTCGCATTCTTTCCGAATACGCAGGGCGTTTATATTGGCAACGGCAATTCCGTCCGCCAATGCTTTTCTCCCACCAACCGCTTCACATGCCGGAGAAAACAGTAATGTTCCCTCACCTACAGCTCTTCCGTTCCATATCACAACAAATGTTACCGCTTCACCGCTTCGGTTATATCCGATATATTCCTGCTTCCACTTCTTCCAGCGGGAATCCTCCGGATGATCGGCAATATTCATATTCCAGACGTTTTCCAGATCTTCTTCCGTCGCCTTTCTCTGCAAAACCATCATGCGCTTCTCCGTTCTTTATATTCTCTCAGCTGTTTTGTTCCGCTTTCCAGCGGCGGCACTGTTCTATTCTCGCCCCCGGCGGGTTGTCTCCGTGCTCCGGATCACAGGAATACTGTGTCAGAAGCTCACAGGGCATTTCCGGACATTCACCACAATGGATCAACTTCTTTTTCTGACAGCATATCGCCACAGGACATTCTCCATGAAAGGGATGTCCCTCGCTCTCTATACACCCGCCGCATCCGCAGCTTTCTTTCCAACTGCACCCTGTACAGTGTAATCCGCATCTGGAATCAATCATCCTTCTTCTCCTCCTGTTATCTTTCTATCTTCTTCAAAAATGCCATAATCCGCCCGCTGCAATCTCTTTTTCTGTCTTCTTCTCTTCTCCATGAATCGGAAAGCGGAAAATATACCTTATCATTTGCATCTCTTCCAAAATCCCATTGACCGTCAGCCTCCCTGTTGCTGTACAACCAATCCGCCGCAAACTGCAGCTTTTCTCCGGCTTGCCCGTAATCGGCCAGTACCTCCAGCGCTGCCAGATATCTGCTTGACTTCACAGACGCAAACACCTCAGGCGGTTTATTCAATCGCTTATCATAGATATAGAACATGCCCTCCGGTTTGGACAGGTAATAATCCAGGAATGCACCTTCCGTCTCTTCCTGCAGCACTCCACCCAGTAAAGCAGCGTGATAAAACATCCCGAAGCCTGTCTCAAAACCACTCTTCGGCTTTCTGCCATGCATCTCTGTAAAAGCACGGATATCCCGCTCTTCACTATATATCCCATCCGCAAAGGCTTCTTCAACAATGATTGCCCATTGGCGCGCTATCGTCAGCGCTGTTTCATTCTGCGGATCCAGCAGATGAAGCCATGCAGCAAGCATCAGCTTTTCAAAAAGCGGCCAATCATGTTTTCTCTCATAGTAGTCATCAATTTTTCTCTCGCCGCGTATACACTGTTCCATCCGTTCCATTACCCGTCGGATCGGTTCCTCTTCCGCAGTATATCCGAGAATACGCAGTCTTCTTAATGCCTGTTCGGTAGTATATCCCTTTCCGCTTACAGGCTGGCTCAGGGTATGAAAATTCCCCCATAAGCCATCTTCATTGCGCTGACTCAGAATTTGCTCCGCCCATTTCCCGCTTTTGTGATCCATCCCGTCACCTCTTTTGCCGGTCTCGCTTCTTTACAAAAGAATTATACCACAACCAAAACAAACGTTCTACCCATTTGCTGCAAAAAATCAATTTTCTTTTTATATTTTTACATCAATACTCCTTTAGGTAACGCAAAACGAGCGCCCTCATTCGAGAGCGCTCGTTTTTTACCATTTCTTTTATTGAATCAGAACACAAGACCAACCTTAAAGTCACCCTTGATACCGGAAGCAAGCTCAAAGCCCTTCTCCCACTCTTCGATGGGAAGGATGGTGGAAACAACACCGTTGGTCTTGAGGTTGCCGTTGGCAATGTTATCGATAACGAAGGGATAGCAATACGGGGAGAGGTGTGCGCCAAGAAGGTCAAGCTCCTTCATATCGCCGATGATGGACCAGTCAGCGGTGGTCTCTTTGCCGAATACGGAGAACTCAACAAAGCGGCCGAGCTTTCTGACCATATTCAGACCCTGGGTAACGCTGGCGGGGTTACCGGTTGCCTCGATGTAGATATCGCAGCCGTAACCATCGGTCATATCCATAATAGCCTTGACAACATCTTCCTTACCGGGGTTGAGAGCAAGGTCAGCCCCAAACTCAAGGGCCTTGGCAAGGCGGTTATCCTGCATATCGAGGGAGATAAGTTTCTTCGGGTTCTTCATACGGGCATAGCTGATCATACCAAGACCAAGAGTACCTGCACCGGAGATGACAACAACATCTTCACAACCGATATCAGCACGGTCAACAGCATGCTTGGAGCAAGCATAGGGCTCAATAAGGAGAGCATCTTCAAGGGGGATATCCTTCGGAACCTTATGTACGACAGAATTCTTGGGGAACTTGACATATTCAGCAAATCCGCCGTTGTTTTCCGGCTGATAACCGAAGATATTGTGTCTCTGGCACATCCAGTATTTTCCGCTCTTACAGAAACGGCACTCGCCGCAGGGAACGATCTGGTCAGCAATGACTCTGTCGCCGATCTCATAGCCCTTGACATTTTCACCGATTTCAACAATATAACCGAGGAATTCGTGTCCTCCGATGCAGGGAGTCTTTACCCAAGGCTCTTCATCGCCGGTACCCCACATACGTGCTGCACCATGGAAGCATTTTACGTCGCCTGCACAGATACCGCAGCCTTCGCACTTAATTATAATATCATCCGGTCCGCATTCGGGAGTAGGGAAATCGTTTTCAAGACGATAATCTTCTTTTCCGTATACTACCAGTGCGCGCATGGTATCCGGAATATTGCGTGTTTTCATTGCATTTACCATCCTTTCAAATATGAATTAACTCAAGGTTATTATATCACCAAAACCGCCATATGTAAATATTTTTTATTTTATAATCCCATAAAAAGAATTTTATCTGCCTGCTTCACACAAACCCCATATAACGGTCCCCCGTTTCCCCTTATTTCTTTAATCTTCCCAATCTTTACATACAAAACAGGCGCAGTATCTTTTCCAAATACTGCGCCTGTCAACAAATTTCCCTTTATATTTTCAGTCAAGCTCAAACATGCCTGTGTAGAGCTGATAATACTTACCGCGCTGCTCCAACAGTTGTTCATGGTTTCCGCGTTCAATAATGACACCATGCTCCAATACCATGATGGCATCCGAATTGCGGACAGTGGAAAGTCTGTGAGCAATTACGAAAACAGTTCGTCCGCTCATCAGAGTATCCATACCCTTTTCAATCAGTGCCTCGGTACGGGTATCGATGGAACTGGTGGCTTCGTCAAGGATAAGAACCGGAGGATCGGCAACCGCTGCCCTTGCAATAGCCAGCAGCTGACGCTGCCCCTGGCTGAGATTGGCTCCGTCACCGGTGATAACCGTGTCATATCCCTGCGGAAGATGCTCAATGAAAAACTCTGCGTTTGCAATCTTAGCCGCCGCCTTAACCTCTTCATCGGTGGCATCCAAACGTCCATAACGGATATTTTCCATAACCGTTCCGGTAAACAGATGGGTATCCTGCAGAACCATCGCCAAAGAACGGCGAAGATCTGCTTTCTTGATCTTGTTGATATTGATACCATCATATCGGATCTTGCCATCTTCCACATCATAGAACCGGTTGAGAAGATTGGTAATGGTTGTCTTGCCTGCACCGGTAGAACCGACAAACGCAATTTTCTGTCCCGGATTGGCATACAGAGACACATCATGAAGAACGATATGATCCTCCTCGTAACCGAAGGTCACATCATCCAACACCACATCGCCTTTGAGCAGGGTGTATGTGGTGGTCCCATCGGCATGCGGGTGCTTCCATGCCCATATATCGGTGCGTTTTTCGCTTTCGACAAGCTCTCCGTTGAGGTTATACTCAGCATTGACCAGCGTAACATAACCTTCATCCGTTTCCGGCGTTTCATCAATTACACTGAAGATACGCTCTGCACCCGCAAGTGCCATCAGGATAAAGTTGATCTGCTGTGAAATCTGACCAATGGGATTGGAGAAGTTTCTGGTATAGGTCAGGAAGGATACCAGCGTTCCCAAATCTACCACACCGCTGATAGAGAGCAGTGCACCCACAGTAGCGGTAATTGCATAGTTGATATGAGAGAGGTTATTGAGAATGGGAAACAGTACGTTGGCCAATGCATTGGCCTTATAGTTTGCTTCAAACCAGCTGTCATTAATCTCGTTAAATCCATCGATGGTATCCTGTTCATGGTTGAACACCTTAACCACCTTCTGGCCGGTTATCATCTCTTCAATATAACCGTTGACCCGTCCTACCTCAGCCTGCTGGCGCATAAAGTTTTTCGCACTCTTTCCGCCGATTGTCTTGATAAACAACATCATAACCACAAGCATAGCAATTACAATCAGGGTGAGAATCGGGCTGAGATAGATCATCATTGCAAAGACTCCAACCACAGTCAACAGGGACGAAAACAGCTGTGGAATACTCTGGCTGATCATCTGGCGCATGGCATCGGTATCGTTGGTAAAACGGCTCATCAAATCGCCATGGGCATGGGTATCGAAGAATTTGATGGGTAATTTCTGCATTTTGATGAAAAGATCGGTTCTCACATTATGCAGCATTCCCGCCGTTATGTTGACGCCAAGTCTCGCATAAAGATAGTTTGCCACAATACTGATGGCATAGATCACCGCCATAAGCAGCAGTGTGCTTGCAAATTTCTTCATATCCGGCGATGCGCTCTCAAAAATCTCATTGATCAGCGGCATCAGAAAATAGGTTCCAGCTATGGATGAAAACGCATTTATGATAATACATATAAACACCAGCGCAATCTGTCCCCAATAACCATTCAGATATTTAAAGATACGCCGGAAAGTTCCCTTTACATTCTGGGGTTTTCCAAATCCACCTCTACCCTTCGGTCCGGGGCCCATAGGCTTACCGGCAGGAGCCGTTCTTTTTTCTTTTTTTGCCATCTTATTCGACCCCCTTCTGCTGAGACATATATACCTCACGGTAAATCTCATTGTTTGCAAGCAGTTCCTCGTGGGTACCGATCGCATTGATTTTTCCGTCATCCAATACGATGATCTTATCTGCATCACTGACGGAGCTGATTCTCTGCGCAATGATCAACGTTGTCGTATCGGTCAACTCTCTTCTGAATGCCTCACGGATATTTGCATCGGTAGCAGTATCAACCGCACTGGTAGAATCATCCAGAATGATGATTTTCGGCTTTTTCAGCAGAGCACGGGCAATACACAATCTCTGCTTCTGTCCTCCGGAGACGTTGACGCCTCCCTGCCCCAATATCGTATCATATCCATCCGGGAAGGATGTGATAAAATCGTGTGCCTGTGCAGCACGGCAGGCTGCTTCAATCTCTTTGTCCGTTGCCTCTTTATCACCCCACCGCAGATTATCTCTGATGGTACCGGAGAAAAGTACATTGTTCTGCAGCACCATGGCAACATTGTCGCGCAGGGTTTTAATCCTATACTCTCTTACATCATGTCCACCTACGGTTACGCTGCCCGAGAGCACATCGTAAAGGCGGGGAATCAGCTGAACAAACGTTGTCTTGGCCGATCCGGTTCCTCCAATAATTCCGACGGTTTCACCCGACTGAATGGTGCAGCTCAGGTGCTCAATGGTCAGATTATCCGCTTTTTTGGCATAGCTGAAACACACATCATCAAATACAATGGATCCATCCTGCGGAACGGCATCGGATGTTCCGTCTGCAATATCCAGCTGCTCATCAATAACTTCGCAGATACGCGTTGCAGAAGCTCTTGCAAAAGAGAACATAACAACAATCATCGAAAGCATCATCAAGGACATCAGGATCTGCATGATGTAGGTAATAAAACTGACCAGTTCACCGGTGGTCATAATACCCTCGGTAATCTGAACGCCGCCAAACCAGAGAATTGCGATCATACAGCTGTTAATTGCCAGCATCATCAGCGGACCGTTGAATGCAACGATTTTCTCTGCTTTAACCATGGCCTTCCGGACACCCTCAGATGTCTTTACAAACTTGTCAATCTCATGATCTTCATGCACAAATGCCTTGACAACACGAATCGCCGTCAGGTTTTCCTGCACTGATGCATTCATATCGTCATATTTTTTGAGCATCTTATTGAACATGGGGAATGCAAACTTGATGATGACCAGCAAACCAATCACCAAAAGCGGTATCGCAATGAGGAACACCGTGGCCAATTTGGCATTGACATTCACTGCCATGATGGTGGCAATTACAAACATCATAGGAGAACGAATCATCATCCGGATCATCATCTGAAAGGTTTGAGATACATTGTTGACATCGGTGGTGAGCCGGGTAATCAACGAAGGGGTACTGAAACGGTCAATGTTGGCAAAGGAAAAATCCTGCACTTTGTTAAAAAGACGTCCGCGCAGATTTTTTGCAAATCCCGCACTGGCATAGGAGGCAGACCATCCTCCCAATGCGCCGAATATCAGCGAAACAATGGCCATCGCCACCATCAATATACCATATTTCCAAACGGTATCAATGCTGCCTTTTTTGATTCCGTCATCGATAATTGCAGCGATGACAAGAGGTATTGTTGTCTCCATAGCAACCTCTCCGATCATGACAAGAGGCGTTGCCACAGTGGCACCCCAATACCCCCGGATGCTTTTTGCAAGTTTTTTTATCATACACTATCCCTCCGGGAGAAAATTATAGTCCACTATTTATCGTTGTTCGTCTTTTTATCGTTTTCCTCAATTTTTCTTCTCAGCTCACAGATTTTGCTGAAATCAAATTCTCCGGATTCTTCCGGGTTTTCTGAGAGATTAACAATAACCCTATCTAAAAAAGATTCAAACTGACTGAGTTCTTCGTCGTTAAATCCTTCAAACATTCGTGTATCTATTCTGTCAAAAAGCTCCCGCATCTGTCGTGATACTTCTCTTCCCTTTTCGGTTATATACAATCTGTTGCAGCGCAGGTTTTTCTCATCCACCTGTTTGATCAGCATCCCTGCACGCTGCAGCCGCTCCGTTGATTTTGCCACCGATGCCGGGGTTACTGTCATATACTCTGCTATCGCCTTCTGCCCACAACCGGGATTGCGCAGGATATATTCCAAAATGCCCAGCTGTCCTTTATAGAGCCCCAATTTCATAAACTCCTTTTGGCAATAAAGCCGGCGCATCAACCCAATCATATCCACACGGCCATTTAATCTCATCAATCTGTTTTCCCTCATTTTCTCACCTCCTTCAAAAAGTTAACCAACTAATTGTCAATCGATTGATTATTATATTATCACCGGGCAACTGCTGTGTCAATACACTTCATATTTGTTTACACTTCTGTTATGATATCCACGATTTTTCTCTTCTTCACGGCTGTCTTTTTCTCTTGCGCAAGACATTCATTTTTCCGTATTCTCCCTTTTTTTCTTGTCTCATTGTCCAAATCCTTTTTTACATTGTTGGTCATTTTTCAAAAAACAGAAATGGCACGCAAGGAAAACAGAGAATACGAGAGAAAACAAGAGAAAACAAGAGCTTGCGAAAAACAAATTAAAAAATTCAAAAAAACACTTGACAACGGCATAAATACATAATATAATATTACTTGTTCGCCGGTGCGGACAGATTTTTTGCGGTCAATTTACCGTTATCTGTCTTGACTATAACAGCTTCAGCGCCGGAAATTAAAGATCGTCTTAAATAATAATGGAGGAAAGCACAATGTCTACCTACATGCCCAAGGCTGCGGAAATCACCCGCAAGTGGTATATCCTTGATGCAAGCGATAAGCCCCTGGGAAAAACAGCAGCTCTCGCCGCTTCCATTCTGCGCGGCAAAAACAAAGTTACCTTTGCACCGCACGTTGACTGCGGAGACAACGTCATCATCATCAATGCTGAGAAAGCAATCCTCACCGGAAAGAAGCTTGACCAGAAAGAGTACATCCGTCACACTGGTTGGGTTTCCGGACTTAAGAGAGTCAAGTACAGCAAACTGATGCAGACCAACCCCGAGCTTGCTATGAAGCTGGCTGTTAAGGGAATGCTCCCCGACACCACCATCGGCAGAAAAGCTCTCACACGTGTACGCATCTATCGCGGCGCTGAGCACGGACAGGCTGCTCAGAAACCCGAAGTATTTGAGTTTTAAGGAAAGGGAGGACGAAAAATGTACGATTCTAAGCCCTATTTTTACGGCACTGGCAGAAGAAAGAAGTCCGTTGCAAGAGTAAGAGTTTATCCGGGCGGCACCGGTTCCATCACCATCAATGACAGAGACATCGACGATTACTTTGGTCTTGATACCCTCAAGCTCATCGTTCGTCAGCCCCTCGCTCTGACTGACACCGCTGGTCGTTTTGACATCGTTTGCAAGGTTGCAGGCGGCGGTGTTACCGGTCAGGCCGGTGCTATCCGTCACGGCCTCTCCCGCGCTCTTCTTAAATACAATGCTGATCTTAGAAGCGACCTCAAGAAGGCTGGATTCCTTACACGCGATCCGCGTATGAAGGAGCGTAAAAAGTACGGACTCAAAGCAGCTCGTCGCGCACCCCAGTTCTCCAAGAGATAATCTGTATTATTTCAAAGATTGCCCTCCGAAACTTCGGTTTCGGAGGGTTTTATTTATTTGGAAAAGTGTTATAAACCTAAACACTTCCCTCTGCTTAAGCACCTATCTTCTCCTATTCACCTTTTACCTCTCCCGCTATTTTGATGCATAGGCAATAAACACTTCGAGCTGTATGCCATATGCTGAAAGTAAAAGCTGTACAACTGTGCGCTGAAACAGTAACCCTTTGAATAACAGCCTTATCCTACTGCTCACCACGGTGTAGTTTCCGATATTGAGTAGGAGCTATGTTTTTCCACCGATAAAAAACATCTCCAAAATAATTGCTGCTGGAAAACCCACAGAGTTCTGCAATTGCCCCCATAGATATACGGGTTTCCCTCAACAACCGTTCAGCCTCACACAACCTTGTTTGGGTAAGATACTCCAGAAATCCGAAACCTGTTAATTTTTTGAACTGCTTGGAAAAATACGTTTTCTCCATATGTGCCATATGAGCAGCTTCGTCCAAGGTTATCCAGCTGGCATAATGTTCGCTGATATAACGCGCTACCCCCTGAATAGTTTCGGTATTCTCCCCTTGATAACACATTTTCTTGCTGCCGTAACGCAAGGCAATCAGCAAAACATCTTGAAAAAGATGTGAAACTATCGCTTTGGAATAGACCGATGGTTCTCTCAGTTCCTGCTCTATTTGCTCCAGATCCCGGTACACCTGATGTACCATATCAGAAGGCAGCTGAAGACAACCACGATTCATCAGTTCAATAAATACAGGTCGACTCAATAGTTCGATAAACTGGCAGTAATCCTCATCATAAAAATTGATGACATAGCGATCATAGCCTTTTTCTCCCGGGGTAGTAGTACGATGCAGCTGTGTCTTGGGGATAAAAACCAGATTTCCTGGCGCTACATCATAAATGGTGTGGCCTATAAAATACCTCCTCTGCCCGGTGATCAAAAAGTACACCTCGTGGGATGAGTGAGAATGCATAGTGCTCATATTATATACATTACAGGACTCAGAGTTTCGCCACAGCTCCAAACCATAAGGATACTCGGTCATAGGAATTCCTCCTTTTAGCTGCATTATATCACACTTCCAAAAACAGTGCAATATTTCTGTAACTCCATTTCAAAATCCCACAATACATCGGTAGTAACTACGTTTTTTTTGTGATACACTAAATTCAAATTCAACAATTTGAAAGGAAGGATCTCCCGTGAATAATAAAAAAAAATTTGTACAAGTGGGCGTAGGCGGACGAGCCAGATTTTTCTATGAGGCACTTGCCCAGCAGTATACAGATACCTCTGAACTCGTTGCATTCTGTGATGTGAACCATCTTCGCCTGGAATTTGCCCAGAGAAATATGATGGAAAATTTCAATTATTCCAAAATCAATTTATATGGAGCCGATGAATTTGATAAGATGATCGAAATTGAAAAACCTGACTGTGTAATCGTAACTTCCATTGATCGTACTCATCATCATTACATCATCCGTGCTATGGAGCTGGGTTGCGATGTCATTACTGAAAAACCAATGACAACAGACAACATCAAGTGCCAGCAGATCATTGATACCGTGAAGCGTACCGGTAAAAATTTACGTGTTTCTTTCAATTATCGCTATGCACCGCATCATTCTCAAGTAAAGCAATTGATGATGGAAGGCGTAATTGGCGATGTAAAACAAATACATTTTGAATGGCTTTTGGATACCTATCATGGTGCAGACTACTTTAGAAGATGGCATCGTGACAAACGTAACAGTGGCGGTCTGTTAGTACATAAAGCAACCCATCACTTTGATCTTGTCAACTTTTGGCTGAACACCCATCCAATGCAAGTATTTGCCTTTGGTGATCTGATGTTTTACGGCAGAGAAAATGCCGAAAACAGAGGAGTCAATCAATTCTACTATCGTGCCCATGGTGCAGAAAATGCTAAAAATGATCCCTTTGCTCTACAGATGGAAGGTAGTGAACTAATGGAAAACCTCTACCTAAAGGCAGAAAAAGCAGATGGTTATCTGCGTGACCAAAGTGTGTTTGGCGATGGTATCAGCATTGAAGATGTTATGAACGTATTGGTTAAATATGAAAACGGGGCTATCATGTCCTACTCACTTAATGCTTTCTCTCCCAAGGAAGGGTTTCGAGTGGTATTTACCGGAACAAAAGGAAGAATGGAAGTGGAGGAAACCGAGGTTTCCTATGTAAATTCCGGTGGCGACAAAAATATGGAAGGTGCAAGTAAGACCCGTTCCATTAAGGTATTTCCCATGTTCGGAGAGTCTTATGATATTGAAATGAAACAAGGTTTTGGTGGTCATGGCGGTGGAGATCCCGTCTTACTCAACGATCTCTTTGGAGTTCCTGCTCCAGATCCTCTGAATCGCGCAGCTTCTCATATTGATGGCGCTATGAGTATCCTCACCGGTATAGCAGCAAATAAGTCCATTTCCACCGGAATGCCTGTAAACATCTACGATTTAATAAAATTCTAAATGCAACAGAAAGGAAACAACTATGAAAACCGCATACACCTATACAAAGGAATTATTGTGTCAGCAGACACCTTGCATGGCCTATGATGGTACTGATCTGGAATCTTGGAAAATAAAAGCAAGAGATAAGCTTCGAGAACTTTTGGGAATGGATAAGTTTGCAAAAGTTCCACCGGAGCTGGATATAGAATATGACGTAGAACTGGAAAACGCAAGAGAAATTCGCTTCACCTTCCAAAGTGAAGCAACCTACCGGGTTCCCTGTCATTTACTTCTTCCCAAAGGAATCGTGAATCCTCCTCTTATGGTCTGTCTTCAAGGCCATTCTACCGGAATGCATATTTCATTAGGCAAAGTTAAATTTGATGGTGATGCAGAAACTATTCAAGGTGGTGATCGTGATTTCTGCGTTCGCGCCATAGCTGAGGGCTTTGCTGCACTTGCTTTGGAACAGAGAACGATGGGAGAAAGTTGTGATGAAAAAAGCCATGGATGTTATAATTCAACCATGACCAATCTCTTAATTGGCAGAACTACCATCGGTGAGCGTGTTTGGGATATCTCCCGTCTTATTGATGTTTTGGAAGAGCATTTCTCTGATCTGGTGGATACTACCTGCATCAACCTTATGGGAAACTCTGGTGGTGGAACAGCAACCGCATATACTGCGGCACTGGAAGACAGATTGGTATTGGCTATGTCCTCTTGTGCTATGTGTTCTTTCACAGAATCCATTGGTGCCCTAAGACACTGTTCTTGTAATTATGTGCCAAGGATTGCAGAATATTTTGATATGGGTGATTTGATAGCTATGGCTTGTCCCAAATTCTTTGTACAAGTATCCGGCGTTCAGGATACGGGCTTTTTCTTCCACGGTGCACAAAAAGTATACGAAGACGGAAAACGAGCTTACAATGCCATAGGCGCAGCAGAGCGTTGTGTTTTTGTACGGGGAGAAGAGGGCCATCGATTTTATGCCGACCTTGCATGGCCTGAGGTCCATAAATTACTGGGTAAGTAAGCTTAAAAAAACACAAACCAATCGTGTATTCCGTTCTTTTGTGATATTTTTACGAAGTATACGAGAATTCAGAAAATATCGGATATACTCCTGCTGCCATATGTTGTTGAAAATAGTAAAAATAAAAAGGATGTGTACCCCATGAAAGAAAAACTTTGGATCTATTATATGTACCTCAGCGACCATATGTGGGAAGATGAATCTTCTCCTCCCTTTGGACTTTATCTCCCCAAACCCTATAAAGAAGAAATCAGCACCCAGATGGAAGCCTGGGATGAGATTATCAACTTTTTGCCCTCTCAGGGGTTTAATGCTGTGCTTGTCGATGTGGGGGACGGCATCCAGTATGAGACCCATCCGGAGATTTCTGCACCCAACGCATGGAGCAAAGATCTGATGAAAAAGAAACTGGACGAGATGCGGGCTCTCGGCTTGACACCGCTGCCCAAACTGAATTTCTCTGCCGGACATGATACATGGACAAAACAGTACCGACGCAGGATCTCCACACCGGAGTATTATCAATTCTGCGAAGACGTGATCGGAGAAGTAAGCGAGCTGTTCGGCACACCAGAGCTGTTCCATCTGGGTATGGATGAAGAAGATCCCAACAACCAGAAATATCTTGAGTGTATGCTCGTTCGCAACGAGGAGCTTTGGTGGCATGATGTCAACTTTCTCTTCAAATGCTGTGAAAAGAACGGAACCCGCCCGTGGGTCTGGTCCGACTATTACTGGGCTCATCCCGATCAGTTTACAAAACGTATGTCCAAATCGGTTATGCAGTCCAACTGGTTCTACTTTCTCATGACAGATGAGGAAAAATGCGACTCCTCATACTGGCTCCCGTCATTCAAGACCTTCCGTGCACTGGAGGAGCTGGGATATGATCAGATCCCCACACCTTCCACATGGGCCAACGGCAACTGCACCCGCCAGACCGTGGCACACTGCCAAAAGGTCATCGCCCCCGAGCATCTCAGAGGCTTCATGACCGCCGCATGGTATAAGACTACCATGGACGATATTTACTTCCTGAAACACGACGCTCACCGTCTTAAGATGGCAAAGGATATCTACTATCCCGGAGAATAAGGAATAAAAAGTTTTAAAACATTCTATATTTCATCATTCTCCGGCATCCTGCAGATACTAATCAAAATTCCTTAAGAGATCATCCGTATTATTTCGAAGATTACAAATCCCGAAACCGTTTGGTTTCGGGATTTGTCTTTCACGTTTATCGCCCTAAACTATTCACCTATAATGGTATCCCACAGTCCTATACATTGGTGTGTACTTTAAACAACTGCGCCTTCAGCGGTTTTGATAACGTTCCCGATAGTGTTTCGGCGATACCCCATATACCTCAGAAAAAAGACGGCAAAAATAAAACGGATCCTCAAAACCTATCGTCGTTGCTATCTCCTGAATTTTCATATCGGTGCAGCGCAGAAAACTTTCTGCATTGGAAAGCCGCAACATATTGCGATATTCTACAGGACTGTTTCCCGACCATTTACGAAAACACCGGTAAAAATATGTTACACTTACCCCGCTCATCTTTGCATACTCTTCTACTTTTTTATTTTGATTCCACTCCTCACAAAAGGCCTTTGCTCCCTTTCGGATTGGATAATAGAAATCGTCATTTTGCGAAACGGAAGTTTCAATCAAATCCAGCAGCAGGAAGAATTCCCCTTTGATTTTAGCTAAATTTCGTCTTCCACCAAATGAAAATTCCTTAACCTGATGAAAAACATCGTATAGATTTTTCAAATAAATCTCTTGCCGATTATCCGTACAATGAGCTATCAGCGCAATGCTATTACTCAGCAGAATTTCATTCCGAAATTCATCAAAAAAATGCAAATTAATCGTATAGGTATCCGTTTTTCCACTTGCCTCTCCTGAAACACAAACAGAATAACAAATACCGTTTGGAATAAATATAATATCGCCGTTTTGTGCCGTTATAACATGCGTATCATCTGCAAGGAAAAAGGAAACTTCGATATCGGAACACACAAAGAAAAGCGCACTGCATGGGCGTTTTTTATTTTTATATAAAGAAAACGATCTTCTCTGCAACCACACTTCCGGAAAAATATCGGTAATGTTAAAGTCAATATTTGAATAACAGAGTTCTGAAACAGACATTGTTTTCATATTAGTTCCTTCCTTTGTTGGGGAATCATCTATACTATAGCATTTTTTGTGCAGAAAAATCAAGTTTTATCACGATAATATATTCCCAACAACAGATAATCTGTTATAATAATATGTAATCTAATTTTTACATTCAGAACCATTTTATGGTACATGAAGTCGTATCAATCCTGCTGTTCTGTCTCACAATAATATGCTGTGCAGGAAAACAACACACATTATGTAAAAATACAAAAGCATCCTTCCCGTAAGGAGAAAAAGAAATATGCTGCAAAATATTGAAGAAGCCAAACGTGCCCTGACAGAAAAACCTCTTCTGGCCACCTCTATCGAGCGCTTTCTGATCCTGAATGAACTGAAATCTTCCTATAAAGAACTCCCCCAGCCGCTGCGGTTTTCCAAAATTCTTTCGCAGCTCCTCTCCCGCGTGTCGGTGCCATTGGAGAAATACGATTTCATCGCGGGCAGATGTGTTGACAGAGAATTGTCTGAAGAAGAGGAAGCCCTGTTTCAGGAATACCTCGTGCATCCGGACTATCCTTCACATCAGCTTTTTTGGTCTTCAGGGCACTGTACTTACTCCTGGGAGCTGCTTGTTAAAGAGGGGCTCGTCGGTTTGCGGGAAAAAGCTGCAAAACAGCTGATTCAAACTACTTACCCAAGTAAACAAGTCTTCCTCTCTGCTATGATTGAGTGTTATGATGCCATTCTTGCATTTGTTCTCCGTTATGCAAAAGCTGCGGAAGAGAACGGGATGGAAGAAACAGCAAAGAATCTCCGCATCATCGCCACAGAAAAACCTAACAGCTTTGTTTCAGCATTGCAGCTTTTGTGGATCGTTACACTGATCGATTGCGCGTATATTTCCGAAAATCCCACCCTTACCGTTGGCAGGCTTGACCAAATCCTCTATCCGTTCTATCTGGCCGACAAAGAAAAGGGGAGCATAACCCCGGAACTGGCAAAAGAGTATATCACCGATTATTACTGCAAACACAATTTGATTATGGGCCGCGGCGAACATCAAATCGGCGATGCGACCAACAGCACCACCTTCTGCCGTATCACCAATTTTGATGCCCCGCAATATCTGCTGCTTGCAGGCACAGACGAAAACGGGGATCTTGCGGTAAATGAACTGACTGAGCTATTTGCCGAATGCATCGTTCCTGCCTTTAAAAACCCGGTTATCGTGGTTCGCTATGTCAAAGATATGGACAAACATGCCCCTAAGCTTTGGAAAACCCTCTGCAGCCGCGCTCTCGCCAGTTCTTCCATGATGTTTTATAATGATGATAACGTACTCTCTGCCTTCCGCCGCATTGGACTCCCTGACGAAGATGCCCGACGCTATGCGCATTTTGGCTGCAACTGGTGTTCTCCCGGAGATAACAGTGCCTGGATGGCGAGTGCACCGAAAAGCAGACATTATAACGTATACCGTACACCGGAAGAAGCCAAGGCCCTGGATATTCCCTATATGCGAACCAACAGTGCGCACAGCTGGCCGGAAGATTTCGTGATCGTTTTGCGTGAACTTACTTCCCGTGATCCGTCTACCGTCTCCATCGAAGATTTTTACAATCTCTTCTTTGCCCGGATGGCAGATTTTATCGACCGCAAGCTGGCCTATCTCTCCCATGAGCTGTCCGTCAGAAAAAAGGCTCCCTCCTCCGCCATTACTTTTGGCGATTGCTTCTTTGCCGGTTCGATTCAGAATGCGGAATGTTTCTCTGCCGGTGCCAAGTATCACTTTGAACTGCAGTCATTCCAGATGTTTGGAACCGTAGCAGACTGTTTCATTGCCGTGGATCAGCTTGTCATGCTCGAGAAAAAACTCACATTAAAACGCCTTCTGGACGCCGTTGATGCAAATTTTGAGGGATATGCCGATGTTCTTGCCCTATGCCGTCATGCAGATAAATATGGCATGGATACCCCGCTTTCCAACCGCCATGTCAAGCGGTTATCGCATATGGCAAGTGAGCTTGTCATTGAAAAAAACAAACCCTATTTTGAAAAAGAGCGCCTCTTCCTTGTGCCGTGTATGCAGAGCGATACCTGGCATTTAAAATACGGCGAAACCTTTGGTGCAACCCCGGACGGCAGACTTGCCTGCACGCCTTATTCCCAAAACTCCAGACCTTCCAACGGCTCCTGCACAAATGGTCTGACCGCCATGTTCCATGATATGCTCAATCTTCCTCATGACGGTCTCGCCTCAGGGGCTCTGAATCTGGATATCGATCCCAAACAATTTGCAGGAGAAACCGGCGAAGTCATGTTTTCCGCTCTGCTGGCAACGTATTTCAACCAGGGCGGACTGCATGCTCAGGTTACCTCCGTGGATGTCAATGATTTGATTGATGCCCAGAAAAATCCGCACCTGCATCGTGATCTTCGTGTTCGCGTTACAGGATACAGTGGTGTATTTGTAGATATCTGCAAGCGTTTACAGGATGATATCATTGCACGTTTGAAATAGATGATAACAAAGGAAAGGATAAAAACTCATGAAAAAAATAGTTCTTCCCAACGGGTTAAATGTTTCCGAGGTGGCCCTCGGCGCTATGATGTTTGGCACCACAACCTCCAAGAAAGATGCCTATGCCGCTCTTGACCTTTACGTAGATATGGGCGGAAATTTTATTGATACCTCCAATAACTACGCTCACTGGGCCGGAACCGGAGATGAAAGTGAGACTCTTCTCGGCGAATGGCTGCAGGAGAGGGGCTGCCGTGACCGCATTGTGCTGGCTACCAAGGTTGGTTATGACCGCCACGGAAAAGGCGCCGGACTCAAAAAAGAACAGATTGAATACTGGATTGACGAGAGTCTCCGCAAACTCAAAACCGATTATATTGATCTGTATTATGCACACACCGATGACTTCAACACCCCCATTGACGAAACCATGGAAACCTTTCATCAGCTCGTCAAAAAAGGAAAAGTACGCACGTTGGGAGCCAGCAATTATGATACCTGGCGTCTGGCAGAAGCCAATGTGGCAGCAGAATCCAAAGGCTGGACCCCTTACTCCGTTCATCAGCAGTCCTTCAGTTATCTGCATCCCAAATTCGGTGCTGCACCGAAATATCGCTTCAATGAGCTTGTCAACCGAGAAAGACTCCGCTTCCTTTGTGCTAAAAATATGCCGCTGGTCTCCTACTCCTGTCTCTGCAAAGGTGCGTACGAAAATCCGGACCGGCTCCCTCATGAATATGAAGGCGGCGCAAGACTTGACTATCTCCGCAGTATGGCAGCAGAAAAAGGGGTTGCCCCCAGTGCTCTGGTCATCGCCTGGCTGGCAAATCTGCACCGCTGTGAAGGCTTCCCCAGAGTGATTCCCCTCTTCTCCGCCTCCCCCACCCATATGAAGCAGAATCTTGCGGGGTTGGAGCTTTCCCTTACTGACGAAGAACTCACCATGATGAATCAAATTTAAACTATGAAAGTACCGCTTATTTTTGATATTAAACGTACCTCTACAACCGATGGCCCCGGGATACGTACCGTAGTTTTCTTTAAGGGCTGCAATCTCGATTGTTTTTGGTGTCATAATCCGGAGGGAAAATCTCCGCACACAGAAATTGCATATTACAAAGAAAAATGTATTGATTGCGGTGAATGTCAAAAGCTTTGCGGACGTCCCCGCGAAAACTGCCTTCTCTGTGGCCGCTGTGAAGAGTTTTGCCCTGCAAATGCCAAAAAACAATACGGACAAACCTATTCCTTAGATCATCTTTTAGAAATTCTCAAAACCGATATCCCGTACTATGATGCAACGGGAGGCGGTGTCACCTTTTCCGGTGGTGAATGCATGCTTTATCCCGAGTATCTGGCCCAGGCTGCGGAAGCCTGTCGGATAAACGGCATTTCTGTTGCAATAGACACAGCAGGTTGTGTTCCCTATCAGAGCTTTGAAAAAATCTTACCCTATGCCAATTGGTTTCTGTATGATATCAAATGTCTGGATCCCGTCCTGCACCGGAAGGGGACGGGTGTGGATAATACGCTGATTCTTGATAATCTGGAGCGCCTGCAATGGGCAGGGGCTCGGCTGATTATCCGTACACCTGTCATTCCCCATTTCAATGACGGGGAGGAACTGGAGAGAATCCAGGCCTTTTGCCATCATAAAGCGCTTCCCCTGGAACTGCTCCCCTATCATGCACTGGGAGAGGCAAAAGGAGAAGCCTTGCATTCCTGGATCCGATAAGAAATACCCTTCCGCAAAACATTTCTCTTTTTCTGTTCACTGCAGTTTTATACCATCGGCTTTTTATCCCTGCTGCATCACGATAACATGGCTCCTCTCATTACAAAACCCCGAAACCATAACGTTTCGGGGTTTCTTTTATCTGCTGTCTTTTTACGGTGTAAATCAGCTTAAAAATTGTTCAGCAAATATTTTTCTGCTTCAGCACACCACAGGCCTTTGTGCTCTTTTACAAGCTGATCAAGAACGCGGAAACGATCATCTTTCTCACTCAGTTTAGCAAAATCGGCCAGAGCGGTGAGCGGGAGCTCGATGTGGTTGTATATCAGTTTCTTTCCGCCGGGAATGGAGGGAAGATTTACTGTTGTATCGATGGTTGCATCCAACCCGCCGATGTGTGTTATCATAACGGAAGGATCCAGTCGGTTTTCACCGATTAACTCCACAATATCCCGCATGTCCTGAGGCGTACTTCCGCTGGTGCCTGTAACATGGTGCTGGGCATAGTGTACGTTGTAGAAATTGAATTTAGCACTGAACTGCTTGTCTATCGGGCCCGCAAAAAAGTTGAGAGAACCGTCGAAAGCCAGAATGGCATCGCCCAGTTCAACAACGGCAGGAACCGGAGCATATACAAACACATCATCAAAGCCGGTGCCGCCGGAAATTTCCATCAGCTCGTCCTTGTCAGTGGTGTTGGCAAATACCAGCTTGATGCCAACTTCTGCTGCTTTTTCGGACGAGAAAATGGCGGCTGCACGGTCCAGTCTTGCCTGATCAATGTCTGTTACCACAACCATAGCAGGTTTCACACTTCCGTGGAGAGCAATATCGATTGCCACCAGTCCCATGGGGCCGCAGCCGGCGAGGATGGCAACCTTTCCGTTCGGCTTGATCCCCATCATGGGCTTGTAATCTTCGTCGAGATGCAGGCTTGCTTTGTACCCTCTGATAACACAGGAAGCCGGTTCAATCAGAGAGCCTTTGAAGAAAGAATCGCTGTTGAGTTTCATCAGAAAATCGTTGTCGAGGATGTGCTCATAGACAATGGCATAAGTAGCAGCGCCGCCAATGTGGTCAAAGGAATAACCTACGGTCTGATTTCCGCCGAGATAGGAAAGTACCGGCGGCAAAGCGACTTTCTCACCAACTGCGAATTTTTCTTTCCATTTATCGCCCACCTCAACAATTTCGGCACAAAATTCATGCCCTACAATCACGGGGTGCTCGGCAATGTTTTCGGGAACTCGCAGATGCTTTGCGCCCTGACGGATTGTCTTGTATGTGGACATGCACACGCTGTCAGAAATGACCTTGATCAAAATCTCACCGTCTGTAATGGGACGAAGCTCAAACTCTTCCAGCCGGACATCGTTTTCGCCATAAAGGCGTACTGCTTTTGTTTTCATATTATCTTACACCCTCCCCGCACTGCCAAAGGTTCTCAGCTTTTCTCTGACAACCTCTTTCATCATCTTCATCGCATCTGCATATACCAGGAACGGCCATGTAGAAGGATTGGTAATACCGTTGAGTGTATCCTTCAACCCCTTGTTCAGGGCATAGAGTACGTCGGAATAGATGTTGATCTTGGTGATGCCGTGACGGATCGCATTCTGCATCTGGTCATCCGGTGTTCCGCTGCCGCCATGAAGAACAAGCGGTCTGTCACAGACAGCGGTGATCTCATCGATGCGGTCAATTCTGAGTTCAGGGGTCTTCTGGTATACACCGTGTGCGGTACCAATCGCTACTGCCAGTGCATCCACGTTGGTGATCTCCACAAACTTTACCACTTCTTCGGGCACGGTCAGGCTTTCGCCGGGGTCATCATCCTTGCCGGTCTCGCTGACGCTTCCCACGCTGGCATTACCCACATGTCCCAGTTCCGCCTCCACACTGATCCCTTTTTTATGGGCATATTCTGTAACAATGGCAGTATTTTTTGCATTTTCCTCAAAAGGCAGCACCGAGCCATCGTACATGACGGAGCTGTAGCCGTTATCACATCCGTATTTGATGAAATCGATATCGGTTGCGTGATCCATGTGAAGGCACACCGGAACCTTGAAGAATTCCGCTGCTCCTCTGATCATCGAAGAGAGCAGCTGCAGGTCTCTTCCCTGTGTATCCACACCAAGTGTCATCAAAAGCGCAGGGGATTTTTCTTCCTCACAGGTTTCCAGAACAGCTTTCATCATCTCATAATTGCTTACATCAAAGGCAGGAATTGCATAGTGGTTTTTCTTCGCATCCGCCAACAGTTCTCTCATAGTAACTAACATTATTTTCTGCTCCTTTCATGGATTACCTCAAAATTATATCCCCAATTTTAACATTTGTCAATAACAAATGTTAAAATTGACGCAAGCCGCAAATAATGTTATAATAAACTCAAATGCCAAAAAAGAGGAATTACGATGGATGCTCAGAAAAAACAGATGGAAGAAGCGGCAATTTTATATTACGAAAAGAAATATACCCAGCATGAAATTGCCCAGCTTATGAAGTTATCCCGGCAAACCGTTTCTAAATTACTTAACGACGCCATAAAAGAAAATATTGTTGAAATTAAAATTCACAATCCTCAGGTTCTCTGCAGCGATCTTGAACATAAAATTTGCAGCCAGTTTCATATTGACAATGCCATCATCTGCGGTGTCAGTACAGACAATGAGTCCCTCCGTCAGCTGATAACAGTAAAAAAGGCTGCTGACTATATTTCCCCGCTACTTGAAAAGGGCAGCCAAAAAATTGCCATTTCCTGGGGAAGAACCATTCAGATGCTTATCGCCGAATTCCATAGTATTTCTGCACCAAACAATATCGTTTTCCCTCTTTTCGGTGCGACCGATCAGGAAGAAACCTGCTTTTCCTCCAATGAATTGGCAAGAAGCTTTGCAGACCGCATCGGGGCCGATGTAAAATATGCCTGGTTCCCTTATTGTCCCGACAGCATTGACGATGCGGAGCTTTTCAGGAAAACCTCTTACTACAAAAAGCTTTACGATTTATGGAACAGCATTGATATTGCCATTGTGGGAATCGGAAACCAGAATATTCTTCAGACATTCTGGAAAATATTCGGCTATAACGAAAAGGGCCTCTCTGTAATCGGAGATCTTGCTACGCATTTTTTCAACACCGACGGCGAGTTTGTGGAACTGTATGAAAACACCCTGTGTGCCTCCCGGGAGAACTTAAAAAACGCCAAACAAACCATTGCCATCGCCTGCGGAGACGATAAAGCAGAGGCTATTGTCGGCGCTTTGCGTACACAATTTATCGATACCCTCATCACCGATGAATATACCGCTAAAAAACTACTTTCCTGCCTGAAAGAACATACCATGTAATCACCCCTTTATCTGATCCTAACTCTCTGTATCTAAAACGGCCGGCTCCCTCAAACGGTGAGCCGGCCACTTTTTACCCGGAAACATTCAATGATAGTAACGTCCTGTTTCTTTCAGAAAATTGATCAGCATCAGCGGCCAATCGGTCTGTATGATATCAAATCCCCGGTTAGCCAGCCACCCCCAACCATATTCAAAGGATTCGGTGAAAGCGGTATCGTCGGAATGTTCTCCCGATAGCTGTGCTTTATGGTTATAGATAATAGAGTTTACCCAAACCAGCTTTCCATCGCGGTGCATGCCATCGATAAACTCTTCCGACGCCAGTACGCTGTCATCTTTGGCGAACAGCACTTCTGCACCCACATAGTTGATCATTTTTTTCATGAGCTCCTGATGCTGCGGATGGGATTCGCTGACAATAGGGATAAAGGGCAGCTCCGGCGCTACCTCTGTCAGTACATCCAGCACCTGATCAGACAAAGCACTCTTCACCAGAATCTGTTCCTGCATATTATGCTGCTTGACAGCGTTATATATGCCAACCGGATTTCCCCAAAACTTATCGATATTGATGTAGCAGCGTCCTTTGAATGTTTCCAATATATCATCAAACGGAACAATCCCAAACTGTGTGGGGCATCTGTCATAGTTGCAGTAACGCAGCTTCTTCACCTCTTCATAAGGCATTTCTGCGATGTTGACATGCTCATTCAGGTGATACCGTTCCATCCCCGGATGGAAAATGACCAATTTTCCGTCAGCAGTGGTGCTGAGATCCACCTCGATCATATCCGCTCCCTGCTTCAGTGCAATTTCATAGGCAGTCAATGTGTTGCAGGGGATATTTCCTCCCGACACACCTCTGTGCGCAACAATAAACATATGATCCCTTGCTGTTTCTCTCAAATCAAAATGCATACTCTCTTCTCCCTCAATTTCCTTATTTCAGATTGCTGCGTTTTCTTCAAAAACCAATTACCACTGCCAAAAGCAGGATTGCAACATTCAGCACCAACATCAACAGCTGCAGACCAATTGTCCACTTAAACCATTTGGGATAACTCACCACTGTCAAACCAAGCGTGATCATCAGCAAAGCATTGGTCGGATAAAGCATATTGGTGAAGCCATCGCCGAAACAAAATGCCTGCACCGCCACCTGACCGCTGAGTCCCACCAAATCGGCCAAAGGTGCAATGATCGGCATCAGCAAAAATGCTTTTGCCGAACCGGAACTGACAAAGAAATTCAGCATCAGCACCAACAGGAATATCATGATAACCGCTCCATAGCTTCCTGTCTTTGCAGCCGCCTCCGAAACATAATACAAGAGGGTATCCATAATACCACCGTTGGTAATGATGTGTTTGACCGCCATAGCCATCATGATCAGCAGCGCACTTGGTGCAATACCGCCGATACCGACTATAAAGTCTTTGAAGATCTTTCCGCCATACCGGGAGACATGGGCCGCCAGCAAACCGCCTATCAAAAACACCACCGCCATGACAGGAAGCGATACCGAAGACAAGGCCGAAACAAAAAATCCGGCAATGATATAGAGAATTACCACACCCAACGAAGCCGCAAAGATTTTAACCGTTTTCCCCAGATATTGTTCATTATCCAAGGCTTTGCCGGACCTCATATCTCCGTATCTTTTTTTCTGTTCGTTATCCTCATGATATACCAGCGACGCTGCCGGATCTTTTTCGATTCGCTTTGCATATCGGTACAGGAACCCATACAGTATACCATAGCAAACTGCCAATATAACCACACGGAACCCGACACCGGAAAAGGCCGGAAGTCCCGATAGTTCCTGTGCCACACCGAGGGTAAACGGATTGAGGGTAGCAGCCGAAAAACCAAATCCGGCTGCCAAGGCGCTCATTCCCAATCCTATCAGGGAATCCCATCCCATAGCATAGGACAAAAGGATGACAATCGGCACCAAAGCCACCAGTTCTTCAAAAATACCAAAAACCGAACCGAAGAGCATAAAAAACAAAACCAGTACACCCATCAGTTTGTATCTGGAGTTTCCGAATTTCTTTACAAGCAGGTTCATAATATAATGGAGCATCCCGCTCTTGTCCAACACGGTAAATGTTCCGCCAATGATACAGATAAACAAAATAATCGAGATTACCGTCACCGCATCCGGTCCCCACAAAACCTCAAAGGGAGCGGTAAACCACCGCCATACCGGATAGCTGTTCCCCTCTGTAAAGGCAAATGTACCTGCCACAATGGACTCTTTCCCGTTGACCATCGTTCTCTCAAAGGCTCCGCCCGGAATAACACAGGTAAGGATTCCCGCGCCGACCATCAGTAGAAAAAGAATAACCACTGACGATATAAATGACTTCTTACTTATTTTAATGCTGGAATCGTTATTCATAAACCGACCTCATCTCTATTCTCTGTAAATCTTCTCACTCACATCTTATCTGCTACTCTGATTATATCATGCTTTCTTTTCAAAAGAAAGATGCCGGTATACTTTTTTGCATAACACACGGTTCCTTTCCCCTTGCAATTTTTTCTCTTATCCTTTATAATAAAATTTAATATCACTTCACCGTTTTTCGTTTTTTTGAAAGGAAATCGATATGCTATCTGAATCTTATGCCATCGGTATCGATATCGGCGGCACCAACTTTCGCATTGGTCTTGTGGACACTGACGGAAATCTTTCCGGATATGAAAAACACAGCGTATCCACTCTGGCGGGAGAACACGCCGTGCTTCGTCTTTGCAGTGCCGTTTCCGACTATATATCACGTCACGGTGTCGGCAGAAAAATAGCAGCCGTTTGTGCCGGTTTCCCTGCCATCTTGGATAAAAAACGGGAGACTGTGCTCAACGCACCAAACGTGGACGGCTTCAATGGAGTAGCCGTGCGCCGTATTCTGGAAGAACATCTGCTGCTCCCTGCCTTTATTGAAAAGGATGTCAATTTACTGCTTATCAACGATTTAAAACAACTGCATATCGACAGCGGCGATATTGTTGCCTGTTATATCGGAACAGGTATCGGCAATGCCATTATGGTGGACGGCCACCTGTTAAGCGGCCACAACGGTGTGGCAGGAGAGTTAGGACACATCCCCTTCGGTGACAGTGAACAACTTTGCGGCTGCGGCAATTGTGGCTGCACAGAACCACTGTCGGGAGGAAGATATCTTACCCATCTGTCTGATACCCTCTTTCCACACACTCCCGTTAGCCGCCTCTTCGCAGAGTATGGCGACCACCCAGAGCTGTGTCGTTACCTTGAACGGCTCGGGCGTGTCATTGCTGCTGAAATCAACATTCTTGACCCGGAAGTACTTCTTCTCGGCGGCGGGGTTATTGATATGGAGGCATTCCCGCATGAGTGTCTGGTGAGCGCAGTTCTCGCCCACACCAGAAGGCCGCTTCCGCACGATCACTTAAAAATACATTTTTCCAACACCTCGGACGGTACCGGCGGTGTTGCAGGAGCAGGAATTTTTGCATGGAGGAAACTGAAACAATGAAAATTGCCATTGGAAACGACCACGTAGCTGTGGAAATGAAAAACGAGATCACTGCATATCTCATCGCTCTCGGACATGAGGTCATCAACATGGGAACAGATTCTTCGGAACGCTGTGATTACCCCATCTACGGAGAAAAGGTGGCACGTGCTGTGGCGGACGGCAAGGCCGATTTGGGTATTGCCATCTGCGGCACCGGTGTAGGCATCTCTCTGGCAGCCAACCGTGTCCCAGGAATCCGTGCCGTTGTCTGCAGTGAGCCTTATTCCGCAGCCCTCTCCCGCCAGCACAACAACACCAATGTTCTCGCTTTCGGAGCCCGTGTCATCGGTATTGAACTGGCCAAGCTGATTGTCAAGAACTGGCTGGATGCTGAGTTTGAAGGCGGACGCCATGCTCAGCGGGTAAAAATGCTGGACGATATTCACTGAATCCCCCTGTACTGTCGCTTATTAAAAGAACACAGGAATTTTTCTCAGAAAACTTCCTGTGTTCTTTATTGTTTTGCGCTACAATTAAAATACGATATTTCTTTACATTCTTGCCAATTCCCTGTATAATAATGGCATAAACACATATAATTCAAAAACATCTTACAACAAAATTTTCTTGATGCTCATATTAAAACCACAGTCAATAGCTGTTGCGATACGCATGATTCTTTTCATCCCTCAATGTTTCCAACAATAATTACGGCAGTTTCTTCGTTGGTTCAATTTCATGATACAGAAATATACTGTCCATCAGACCGAATATATCACACTGTGCCACCGTGCACTGATGCGGTGATTGTTTTTCATTCCACAAAGGTAAAATGATTCTTATAATCCCTTCCTTAAAATTTTTTTAAAACATCAGGAGTGTGCTGCCATGAAATCCTTTGCTATATTTTGCATTTCCCTGCTCTGCCTACTGTTTTTGAACGCTTGCCGTGTTGTAACAACTCCTGCAGTGGAAGACTCTGCCGCTGCAGAAAACAGTTCTGCCGCATTGGAAATCACAATTACCGCAGGCGACCAGCAGGCAACACTTTCTCCCGAAGATGCTGAGAAAATACTGAAAATTCTTGAAAACGGCCGCTGGATCAATGATCTCTTCAAGTGCGAATCGGATTACCGTATCGATATTGCCGGTCGGACATTGACCTATCACTCTGATTGCGGAAGCTTCAATGACAGCCATAATAAAATCTGTCTTGCAACCGACGATGCCACCCAAAAGGAGATCAACGATATCTTGTCTCACTATATCCAACCGTAGTTCTGTCAGCACTGTGCTCTTTGCCATGCTGTTTTATAAGGCAGCCCTTATTTCAATATCAAGTTATCAATATACATATTTATACCAAAAGTATTTTTATCATCCGTTAAAAGGCCCCATGCAAATTTGCATGGGGCCTTTTGATGGAAAAACTTTATTTTTCGGGATTAGGCATCGGCTTTACAGGAAGCTTAGCTCTCGGGATGTAGGTGATGCGCAGGTTGGTGCAGCCATAGGGAACCATCTCGATTTCCATTTCATCATAGACATCCACAGGACCGCTGTAGAGATCCATAGTCTTGCGGAGATAGGGAGGATAGGAATAGAGAGCCTTGTAGGCCGGCAGATGCAGTTTGATCTGCGGATTCTCCCAGACATAACCGCCTTCGCAAAGTTCAACTTTAACATCATCCGGAGAGAGGTTTTCGTCGATAGCAACGTTCCAGCTGATATTGAACTTACGCAGACCCTGCTGTTCGTAAATGTCGCCACGCTCATCCCAATCGAGTTTCGGGTTAACATCCCACCAACTCCAGCCTTCAGGCAGCGGATTTCTCGGAGAGCCCTTAACAGCAGTCCAAACTTCGGGCAGCTTGAGGGAGAAGAGCAGCGGACCATACTCAACAGCCATAGGATGACGTGCCATCATCTGGCTGTCGTCCAGCTGGCTGAGTCTAACCTTCATCGGGAAGGTGATTTCAATAATATCTCCGTCTTTCCAGGAACGGGAAAGAGGATAGTAAGTACCTGCCTGCAGGGCATCGGCAACAGCTTCACCGTTAACAACGATCTTTGCATCCTCGCACCAGCCGGGGATACGTACGTTGATATTGGTAGTAACTTCCTGAGTGGAAGAAACAGTAACCTTGATGGTATCACGGAAAGGATAGGCGGTATCCTCTTTCAGGGTGAACTCGCCGCAGTTAATGGTGGCAGGACCATAAGAAGCGAGATAGATGCCATCTTCACCGCGCATGGCAATACTGCGCAGATAATCAGGGACAACCCAAACGGATACGACCGGGCAGCAGGAAGTGGGATAGACCGGCGCATATTGCTGCATATTGTTAATGAAGAGACCAGAGTTTTCATTGGCAAAAAGCTGGTTCGGGGAGGACATGTAAGCAATGGCCTTTTCGTCCTTCTTACGGGCACCCTGTGCAGCGTTGAAGAGAACACGCTCAACCAGGTCTATGTATTCCGGATTACCGGAGGCCTCTGCAGTATGGATCAGGGCAGCTTCAAAGAAACCGATGGTGCAGTACTCTGTCTCTACGCTGGCGGAAACAGGACCAAGATACTCCGCGTGGCTGGGAATACCGCCGGTGTACTGAAGTGCATACTTTTTGATCTTTCTGATGGCATTTTCAGCTGCATCCAGGTTAATTTTTTCACCGTTTGCCTTGTAGGCAGTGGCATAGGGCCAGATGTGGGTGGCAAAACCGGCACTGTGTTCAGAGTTATAACGGAACTCGTCGGAGAGCATGGCGTTTCTGGAAACAAAGTAGAGATCGCAGCGGTTCATAAAATCAAAATACTCATCCATAAAGGCGAGCAGACGGTCATCACCGACATGGAGATAGCAGATGGCCATACTCTCTAACAGAGTGATACCTGCATAACGAGTCTTATTGTTTCCGGTCCAGGTATTACAGAACCAAAGCATACAGCGGTGAACCGCTTCCAATACGTCTTCACGTCCCGTGGCTTCGTAGTAGGCCAGCATAGCTTTCATGCCGCAGCCGGTACCCCAGGCGTTGTAGTCATCCATAACATCGTCGTTTTCGGTGTAAGTTCCCATATAACCATTGGGTCTCTGATTTTTGAGAACACCATTGACCCAGCGCTCTGCCTTAGCCTTAAGTTCTTCGTCATCCAGACCGAAGGCAAGCATTATGAAACCATACCAGAAGTTACCGGAGATTTCGGCGCCCCAACCGGCCTTAACAGCGCCCCATTCTTCATCGGTACCGCAGTTAATATACGGATTGGCAATCATATCGGGCTCAAGCTCATCAAGATGTCCGCCCATACCGTCTTTATTTCTCAGCAGCTGTTCACGGATCCAGCCTTCAGCCTTGATAGAACCGAGAGGCAAAGCGGCAAGTTTGCCATGAGATTTCATTTTCATACTTACATCCTCCTGTCATTAAAATCCATCTAAGATTAATGTTATTGTACAAAATAAAATTCTTAAAGTCAAATGTTATATCAAAACTTCTTCATTTTGGTTTGTAATCGTTATTTTACTGAATAAAAATCATATCCGTGCCCCTTCTCCTTTTTAGCCCAAAAAGAAAGACTTTGCATTGCCACTCAAGGACAATGCAAAGTCTTGGTGCTGGTGATGTGACTCGAACACACGGCCTGCTGATTACGAATCAGCTGCACTACCAACTGTGCTACACCAGCATATTTTAGCTGTTAAACCGATATTGCAAACTTTTAATATTATAACACAACTCGGAATGATACGTCAATAGTCAAGAAAAATATTTTATTGTTCCGCAGCAGAAATACCAATGACTGAAAAAGAGTTTTCACCTTGCGTACATCCCTTTTTCAGTCATTCCAAAATTCAGCTCTTCTTTACGGGTTGACACTGTTATTTTCAAAAGCCGTACGCAGCTTTTCCAGCGCTTTCTTCTCGATCCGTGAAATGTATGACCTCGATATACCAAGCCGCTCCGCTACCTCCCGCTGCGCCAAAGGTGTGTGTCCGCCTAAACCGTAACGCAAAATAACAATCTCCTGTTCGCGTCGATCAAGTTTCTCTTTAATGAGGGAACATAACTTTTCACAGCTCAACTTCAGCTCAATTGTTTCAGATACGGAACTGTCATCAGCGATCATATCGATTAATGAAAGAGAATTCCCGTTTTTATCGGTATCGATAGGGTCGGAGATATAAACATCCTGTGCACATTTTTTGCGGGAGCGAAAGTACATCAGAATTTCATTTTCGATGCAGCGTGCTGCATAGGTGGCAAAACGGGAACCTTTATCGGGATCAAAGGTGGAAACCGCTTTGATCAGCCCAATGGTACCGATGGAAATCAGGTCATCCTGATCATCGGCTGCAGCATAGTATTTTTTGATTACATGTGCCACCAATCTGAGATTGTGTTCAACTAACCTGTTTCGTGCCTGCTCATCCCCCTGTTTCACCTTCATCAAACACTCACCTTCCTCTTTTGCACTGAGCGGGCGGGGAAAAGAACTGCCTGTAAGATGCAAAGCAAGATAGAGAAGTCCGGGCAGCATAAGAATAAATTCTGTCATGTTGAATAACACCTCCACAAAATTATATTTCCTGCAGGGAATGTCCCTTGCATCAATAAAGTGAATTTCCTGAAAAATTTGCAGATAAAAAGGTGGCGGGAATATATTGACAACAAAAAGAAAATATGATATTATTTTGATATCATAAAGATATTTGGAGGTTTTGGTATGACGGAAAAGGTATTATCCAATAAAAAGAATGGCATGCTGGTGCTGCTTCTGACAATTGTCTTATATGTGGCGGCAATTGCAGGTGTGGTGTTCGGAGGAATTATGTTGGATCAGAACGACAGTGATCCTTTAGGTATCGTTTTGATGGTAATCAGTGTGGTTATTCTCTGTTTTGGCTGGATGACACTGCCGGGACTTAAGGTTCTGAAACCGCAGGAGGCTTTGGTGCTCACACTTTTCGGAAAATATATCGGAACCCTGAAGGATAACGGATTTTACTTTGTTAATCCTTTCTGTACTGCAGTAAACCCCGCAGCAAAAACCAAACTCAACCAGAGCGGCGATGTAAAATCGGTAGGAACCGCAGCAGCTTCCGCAGCCGGAACAGTGGATGCCGACGCAATGAGCAAAAAGCTCTCTCTGAAAATTATGACGCTGAATAACAACCGTCAGAAAATCAATGATTGTCTGGGCAATCCCATTGAGATCGGAATTGCGGTGACCTGGCGTATCGTGGATACAGCAAAGGCTGTATTTAATGTAGACAACTACAAAGAGTATCTCTCCCTCCAGTGCGACAGTGCTCTCAGAAATATTGTTCGCCTTTATCCCTACGATTCTGCACCCGATGTTGACACCACCGGCGACGGTATTGCCGATGACGGCAGCCTCAGAGGCTCCAGCGAAATTGTTGCAGACAGAATCCGTCAGGAGATTCAGGAGCGTGTGGATGAGGCCGGCATTGAAATTATTGAAGCAAGAATCACCTATCTGGCCTATGCCACCGAGATTGCAGCCGTTATGCTCCAGCGTCAGCAGGCCTCTGCCATTATTGATGCGAGAAAGATGATTGTGGACGGCGCCGTTGGCATGGTGGAAATGGCTCTGGAAAGACTCAGTCAAAACAATGTGGTTGAACTGGATGAGGAGCGCAAAGCCGCCATGGTATCCAACCTGTTGGTGGTGCTGTGCGGAAACAAGGATGCCCAACCGATTGTAAATTCAGGAAGTTTGTATTGATATGGGAGAAAATCAAAAAAAACAGGTTCCGCTTCGGCTTTCCGCCAAGCTGTATGATGCTATTGCAGCATGGGCAGAGGATGATTTCCGTTCAGTAAACGGACAGATCGAATATCTGCTTACAGAATGTGTCCGACAGCGAAAAAAAAATGGAAAATATGTCTCAGATGAGATTGATGTTCCGCCGGAGTTGGATATAAAATAATAGGATACCGGCAGTAATGCAGGGTATGTCTTAAAAGAGGCATACCCTAATTTGCTATGTGTTATATCAAAAAAGAATGAAATTAAGGTTGACAAAATTTTGGAAAAGTGGTATATTTAAAAAGTATAGGGGAGTAGTTTGCGTGTCGTCTTCTGTAGACGATGCGTTTTCAAGTTCAACAACATGACTTTACGTCTGGCTTGAATTAAAAACGAGACTTATGCACAGGATATCTGTGCATAAGTCTTTTTTGATAAACATAATTCCCTGCCGATAAATAATAAAAGGAGCGTTTAGTTTGAAACACTATCTTGAGCAGCTTCCGGCAATCTACAAGGAACTGGGAGCCAACGAGGGCGGTCTTTCCGAAAGCGAAGCTGCAAAACGTCTGGAACAGAACGGAAAGAATAAACTTGTTGAAGGAAAAAAAGAATCTCTCATCCATCGTTTCTTTAAGCAGCTTGCAGAACCGATGACCATCATCCTTCTGGTGGCAGCAGCCATTTCTGCCGGCGTTGAAATCTACGAAGGAATCCATTCCGGTCATATGGGTTTCCCCTCCGATGTTGTCATCATCCTCGCCGTTGTTTTGATCAATGCAATTCTCGGTGTATTCCAGGAGAGCAAGGCTGAAAAGGCCATTGAGGCATTGCAGGAGATGTCCAAGGCGCAGTCCAAGGTCCTTCGCGGCAACAAACAGATCAGCATCCCCAGTGAAGACTTGGTAGTCGGCGATGTTATTATTCTGGAGGCAGGCGATGCTGTTCCCGCCGACGCAAGAATTATTGAATGTGCCTCTATGAAGATTGAAGAGGCCGCACTGACCGGAGAATCCGTCCCCGTTGATAAAAAAGAGGATGTTCTAATCGCCGGAGAAAACGGAGATATCCCTCTCGGTGACCGCAAAAATATGGTGTTCATGGGCTCCACTGTTGTTTACGGACGCGGCAAAGCAATTGTTACGGCTACCGGTATGGAGACCGAAATGGGTAAGATTGCCAACGCACTGGCTCAGGCAGAAGAAGGTAAAACTCCGCTGCAGATCAAACTGGCAGGTCTTTCCAAAATCCTTACCTATCTTGTTATCGGTATCTGCGTCATCATCTTCGGTGTACAGATCGCCCGTGCCTATATCCAGACCGGAACTATTGGTTTTGAACCGATTCTGGATTCGTTCATGATTGCAATCTCTCTGGCCGTTGCGGCAATCCCCGAAGGTCTTGCCACTGTCGTTACCATTGTTCTCTCCATTGGCGTAACCAATATGTCCAAGAGAAGCGCTATCATCCGCAAACTGACTGCTGTTGAAACTCTTGGCTGTACTCAGATCATCTGCTCGGACAAAACCGGTACTCTGACCCAGAATAAGATGACTGTTGTTGACCACTACGGTGACAACGAAGAACTGGTTGCCAATGCCATGTCTCTTTGCTCCGATGCAGAGTTTGATACCGATGTCGGCACCGCTGTGGGTGAACCCACCGAATGCGCGCTGGTCAACTATGCAGAAAAGCTGAATCTTTCCAAAAATACTCAGAAAAACCTCTTTGTAAGAATTGGTGAAGTACCCTTTGATTCCGGCAGAAAGATGATGTCTACCGTTCACAAAACTGAGAACGGTTCCCTCATTCAGTTTACCAAGGGCGCTCCCGACGAATTGCTCAAGAAGTGCACTACCGCTCTGAAAGACGGCACTGTTGTTGAGATGAACGACACCATCCGTGCTGAGATTCTTACAGCCAACAAAGCTATGGCCGACAGAGCACTTCGTGTTTTGGCTGCCGCTCAGAAAAATCTCTCCGCCGCACCTTCCGTTTACGAACCCGAGACCGTAGAGTGCGATCTCTGCTTCATCGGTCTGGTCGGCATGATCGACCCTGTTCGTCCCGAAGTTAAGGACGCTATTGATGAATGCCGCTCCGCAGGTATTCGCCCCATCATGATTACCGGTGACCACAAAGATACCGCTGTTGCCATTGCGAAAGAGCTGGGTATCATCACCGATCCAAGTCAGGCTATTATGGGTGCCGAACTGGATGATATTTCAGACGAAGAATTTGAGACCGCCGTTGAACAATACAGCGTTTATGCCCGTGTTCAGCCGGAGCATAAGACCAGAATCGTCAATGCATGGAGAAAGAAGAGCAAAGTTACCGCTATGACCGGCGACGGTGTTAACGATGCCCCCTCTATCAAGAACGCGGACATCGGCGTTGGTATGGGTATTACCGGTACCGACGTTACTAAGAACGTCGCTGATATGATCCTTGCCGATGACAACTTTGCCACCATCGTTTCTGCTGTTGGTGAAGGACGCCGCATTTACGACAATATTCGTAAGGCGATCCAGTTCCTGCTTGCTTCCAACCTCTCCGAGGTTCTCTCCATCTTCTTCGCAACACTTCTTGGTTTTACCATCTTCCAGCCCGTTCATCTTCTCTGGATCAACCTGATCACAGACTGCTTCCCTGCACTGGCTCTCGGTATGGAAAAGCCGGAATCTGATATTATGAACCGCAAACCCCGTGATTCCAAAGAGGGTATTTTTGCCGGTGGCCTTGGTTTTGCAGTGGCCTATCAGGGCGTTTTGGTTACTCTCATCACACTGGCCTCTTATATGATCGGCAGATTTTGGCTTGCAGATCTGCACCATGCAGAAGCGATTGCCGCAGGCACCTATTCCGCCGAAATGCTCGGCACCAGCATGGCATTCCTTACCCTTTCCCTTTGTGAAATCTGTCATGCTTTCAACATGAGATCTCTCCATGGTTCCATCTTTAAGATGAAATATCAGAACAAGTGGCTCTGGGGCGCTGGAATCCTTTCCCTGATTCTCACCACTGTAGTCATTGAAATTGATTTCCTGGCCAAAGCTTTCGATCTTGCCCATCTCGATCTGATGGAATATGGCATTGCTTTCGGTTTAGCAATCCTCATTATTCCGATTGTTGAGATTATTAAGTTGATCCAGCGCAAGGTAACCAGCAAGAAATAAGTAAAAAATGCATGAGAATCACTTCGGCAGAGAAATATCTGCCGGAGTGATTTTTAGTAAAAAATAAGTCGATGGAAAAGTTCTTTGATTTTATAAAAAATTTATCGGAACACTTGATTGTTGAGGAAAAATGTAGTATAATAGATAAGCACTGAAAAGTGAATATCCGCCGGTATGATGGAATTGGCAGACGTGACGGACTCAAAATCCGTTGATGGCGACATCGTGTGGGTTCGAGTCCCACTACCGGCACCATAAAAGCACGATGGTTTTGATACGAAATCATCGTGCTTTTTCTATATTGGTTGATATTCACACAGAAATTTGATACAATTTATTCGACAAACTTGAATTTGGAGGTGTGTTGCTATGCCAGCATTGAAGGGGCTGGAATGGACGTTTGACACGGTTGCGTCTACGTACGAGAAGTTACGCCCTGGTTATGTAAAAGAATTGTACCAGACGTTGTTTGACTATATTTCTATTAACGAAAATAGTAATGTAGTTGAGATTGGAAGTGGTGGCGGTCAAGCGACAGCTCCAATTTTAACGACTGGATGCCAGTTGATTGCAGTGGAATATGGAAAGCAATTCTCCGAACTGCTAAAAGAAAAGTTTAAAGAGTATCCTAGATTTTCGGTAATCACAGGCAAATTTGAAGATACAGCGTTTGATAACAATGCCTTTGATTTGGTGTTTTCCGCATCTGCATTTCATTGGGTGCCAGAAAAAATCGGATATGAAAAAGTATTTTCTATGTTGAGAAGCGGAGGTGTTTTTGCACGTTTTGCAAATCATCCGTATCGTGATAAAGGAAATCCTGCACTTTCACAAGAAATAGATGAAATTTATGACCACTATTACAATAAGTATTACCATAAAGAACATGAAATAATATCCGAATATACGGAACAACAGGCAAAGGAACGTGCAATGATTGCAAGCAAATATGGTTTTTCGGATATTAGATACAAATTGTTTTATCGAGAGCGTCTATTTTCTGCAAAAGAGTATATCAAACTTCTTGGAACATATTCAGACCATATTGCCATTGAAGAAAATATTAGAAATGAGTTTTTTGAAAGAATTGAAGAAGCAATAAATAAACATGGCGGTACAATCACTATTTATGATACTATTGATTTACAGTTAGCAAGAAAGTATTAATTTTTAGTTCGCCAATTCCAATTTGACAAACTGATTAGCATAGTTTCAGCCCCAAAAGAGAGTTTCACTTCCTTTTTAATAGTTTCATTTTTTGAGTGAAACCAAATGAAACTATTTGAAACCGTATCATTATTATCAATACACTTCAAAAAACCGTGGAGTTCATTGGATTCCACGGTTTTTTCTAACTTTACAGATCAGAATCAAACCGTGATCTTTTCACTTTCTACCACTTATCCTGGCAGGATTGCTTGTCAAAGAATCGGCTATTTTGCGTCCCTGAGTCCACAGTTTCGAGATTTCTGGTAGTCGCCAGATTTTTAGATGGAATGTAATACCCATAATTGCAGCAGTCCTTGATAGGGCTAACAGTTTCACCTATGATAAACCCGGAATCCATTTTGGCGTGGAATCCGGGTTGATATTTTGTCAAGAGTAAGATAGATCCAATATAGAGGTTAAGAAGATTCATTTGGCATTTAATCCTTGCTTTAGCATTGTACTAAACATATTTCGATGGAGATACGCCAAACATTTTTTTGAATCGTTTATAAAAGCCGGAGTAATCGTTAAAGCCTGATAGCGCAGCTGCCTTTGATGGAGGAATACCTTTTTCGATTTCTCCGGCTGCAAGCGTCAAGCGTTTTTCGGTAATATACCGATATATTGATATGTGCAGATCGGCTTTGAATATCCGCATAAGGTAGGAAGGGGATATGTGAAGATTCTCGGCTATATCGAAAACACTGATTGGATTACGTATGTTTTCGTGAATGTAGTTTAGCGCACCAACGACCAAGGGTGGCAATGTCTCTGCGATGGAAGCTGATGCTGGAGTGGGTTTCAGGTAGCACAACAAGCGCGCAAGCAACGAATTTGTTAATACCTTGCTTTCAATGGAATCGGGAGTGTTTCTTGCATAATCAAACAGTTCAGTGAATTGTGTATACAGCTCAGAAGAAATAGGCACAGTGTAAACGCCGCATAGCTTTTGCGTTATCAGCACATCTAATGCAGCTACTTTGTGGAAATTAAACACACAGCGATGATATTCAGTGTCTTTAGAGCAGGTAAACTGGTGAAAGGATTCCCGAGGGATTATGACCAGTGTTCCTGGCTCTAACGTAATTTTTAGAGTGTCGGAGGTGAATTGTGCCGATCCACCGAGAAAAAGAAATATTTCGTGAAAGGTATGGAATTCCTTACCAATAACGTCTCTCATACCTTTTGCGTGCTTAAAGGTTATTTCATCGGTTTTAATGTAATGTGCAAATTCCTTTTCCATTTAAATCACCCATACTTTTATACATTATTAGGATAGGATTGTCAATGTTTTGTGAAATAAAAGCAATTTACATTTACAAAATTATCCCATACAATTTGTTTTGGGGTGATTGCATCATGAAGATGTTTTTTGTGGATTTTGGAAGTACATTCGTTAAATTCGCCGTTTATGATTCCGTCGCGCGAGAATATATATGCACTGAGAAATGTCCGTTTCCTGACCCGTGTGTATGCAATGATAAGCACTTTGAGGTATCTGAAAGTAGTATTCGTGAGGTAGTATTCTCTGTATTTGATTTTGCAGCTTTTCACGAATGCAGCTGCGCATATATCAGCGTTCAAATGCACGGTTATCTAATTCGTGGTAGTGACGGCAGTATGAGCAATTACATCTCTTGGCGTGACAGTACAGGAAACACTAAGGGCGTGAATGTAGACTTTTTTAATCGAGGTACGTCATTAAAATCCAATTTGCCGTTTGTTAAGCTATATAGAAAAGAGAATAAAGATAACGTTTTCTTTACACTTGGCTCATACATAGCATATCTTTTGACTGGTCAAAACATCACGAATAAAACGGATGGCTGCGCCAGTGGGTTCTATAATGTGTCAACCCTAGCACCCGAAGATACATATGGTCTGAAATTGCCGATCATATCCAATGAGGTAATGGTAATTGGACGGTGGAATGGTATTTCTGTCTATACGCCAATGGGCGATCATCAGATCAGTTATTTAGGCAGCGGTGCGGGGGATGAGGCGTATCTTATAAATATTGGTACGGCTGCGCAGATATCTTGTTTGGAGCAGAAAAAATACGCATACGAAGGCTGCGAGGCTCGCCCGTATTTTACAAACGGACGGTTGATTACAAAAACGGGGCTGACGGGAGGATCGAAGCTCTATCATGGTGAGGATCCCCAAAAGCTGTGTAGGGAGTTGGTAAGAGCCATAAAACAGCTACCCCAAAGAAACCATGCTGTAATCGGAGGAGGTGGCAGCGCAGCCATTTTTTCATATTTGCAGGAAGTACTTGCAGAGCTTGGGATCAGCTGCCGCTTGTCTTGTAGTAACATTGGTATGGAGGGACTTCGTCTTATGTCAGAGACTAAGAAAACAAAGATTGGTACAATGCTGTCGGAGATTGCATTCAGTAATTTTCCTATTATATTAAAAAATGCGGACATTGACTTTTTTATCATTGACTGCGAGCACGGTGCGTTTGATTATCATGTGCTTTCTGAACTGATTGCAAAAGCAAAGCTGGTGGGCATAAAGGCTATCGTCCGAATAGGGGATAACCGACGGGAGTTAATAACTAAGCTTGCCGATATGGGAGCATCCGGTTTTTTGTTGTCGATGACCGGTGGGGCTGAGGATATAAGGATGGTTGTGAAGTATGCAAAATATTCCCCTGTAGGTAAACGCGGAATATCTACAACCCGTGCTCATACGCTGTATAACCCACCCAAACTAAGCGAATATATGCAAAACGCTAACTGCGAAATGAAGATCTATGCGCAGATAGAAACGGTGGAGGGAGTTTCCAATATTGCGTCAATACTGGCAGTAAACGGTGTTGACGGAGTCTTTGTAGGACCCAATGATCTTTCGGATGATCTTAACTGTATTGGAGATCTCGAGCCTGTGAAGGCGTGTATCGCAAAGATAGCAAATGCGGCAGAGCATATCGGAAAACCCTGGGGAATCATTACAGGTAACCCACAGCTGATTGCATATTCTACTGCACACAGCGTTCATATGGTTAGCTGTGGCAGTGAGCTTAATATGCTTATCGATGGATGCAGAAGGTTGACACAAAAAGTGAATGGAGGTGCGGAAAACTGATGCAAGTACCTGCAAAAATCCTGTTTATGCCCGATAAAAAATATAGTATAGGAAGCCGTATGTGGCACGGTGTTCCTGCCATTGAAAAAACAGGAGATCGCCTTTGGGCAGCGTGGTTTTCGGGTGGAAAATACGAACCATGTATACACAATTATGCGATCGTTGCATACAGCGATGACTGCGGTGAAACATGGATAGAGCCTTATTTTGTTGTAGCTGCTAATGAAACCAAGGGGATGCGCGTCATGGATGCACAGCTCTGGGTAGAGCCAGGGGGTAGACTTTGGTGCTACTGGGCACAGGACGTATACCCCGAGAGATGTACCGCATCGGATTTTGACACAAATGGTGACCTGCTATTTGATACCTTTTTCGGTGATGTCCAAGCCTTCGGAATTTATACCGACAACCCTGAAGCGGACTCACCGGTATGGTCAGAACCCATACACATAGGCAGCGGCTTTATTCGTAATAGACCTACTGTGCTTTCAGACGGAAAGATATTTATCCCTGGCTATGGTGTCAAAAATAAGACGTATTATCGCTATCTGCTTGCTGAACGTTTTGGCTCGAACGCAAAGGTAATGGAAGGCCCGTTTCAGCTTGGAAAAAAGAATTTTGACGAACCTATGGCGGTTGTGCAGAACGATGGATCTGTACGTTTTCTTGTGCGCACAACGACGGGTTACATAGCTGAGTCATACTCATATGACAACTGCAAAACATGGTCTGAAACCGTCAATTCCAATATTGAAAATCCCTGTACACGTTTCTTTGTCCGTCGGTTATCAAACGGGATGCAGCTGCTGATCAATACCCCCAGCAGCAAGCTCGGATTTCGACGCAGTCTTGTGGCGTATCTTTCCGAAGATGACGGCAAAACCTGGACGTATGAACTTGTTATAGACGCACGTGCGGGAACCACTTATCCTGATGCAGTGGAAGGTAATGACGGGTTCATCTATATGATACATGACGTCCAGCGCGATAATCGACAAGCAGTTGACTTGTGCGATCCCTCAAGATCAAATGCGGAAAAAGAAATTTGTCTATCGAGATTTACAGTTGGTGATATTATAAAAGGGAAGATTGTTACTGAAGGCAGTTTCCTTGCAAAAGTTATCAGCAAGATAAACTACAGTAGTCGCGCGCTCGGTGATATTGAAGGCAAATATTGATAAACACGATGACAACATAAGTAACAGTTGCGTTCTGTGGGTTTTTATGGTATTATCTTTATATACACTGGATGTGCAGAAGGTGTTGTGCTAACTGAGAGAAAATTGAAAAGGAATAAACCGATTTTCGAGGGAGGTAAAACCATGAAAAAGCAATTATTGACTTTGCTCATCGCATTTACCCTTGTTCTGTCCGGTTGCCAAATAAATAGCGATGCCAATGCAACAGACCCGCAGCCCGACACGCAGCCAAGCACGCTCAATACAGTTAGTCCTACAGAACCAAACGGCCCTAAGTATCTTTATGATTGCATTGACTTTCGGTTCGATAATTTGGATGAACTTGACAACTTTAAAGCGATTCTGGAGCAAGGTGATGATGAAAAAATATCTGAGGCTCTATCTAAGCTTCCGGGTGAACTGGATGCAACCAAAGAAGATGCGGCTCGCTTTTTGGAAATAGTACAAGATATCCCGTACTTGGATTTAATAGACGGTGAATTGGGTACGATTCACTATAAGAAGAATTTTTTAGCAGCCACCGGAGAACCAAAGGAATTTATTTATGTTGTTTTTAACGCAAGTGATGGCAGTTGGATACGGTTTGAATATTTGCTGAGCGAAGAGCCGCCCCTCACACCGGACGATGTGGTATCTTCCGATCAGAATACTATCATATTTAGTAATCCGATGGTTATTGCCGATGGAAAAGTTAAGATATTTAGCGA
>SVMZ01000044.1 GCA_015067185.1 Oscillospiraceae bacterium
CCTTTCCGCGACACTATTACCTTGCATGTCACCCGTGCCGAGAATGCCGTTCTCAACATCCGTATCCCCGCATGGTGCAAGGCTGCTTCTGTCACTGTCAATGGTAAGGTTGTGGGACTTATCAATGCCGAAAACGGCTATGCCCGCATTGACTCTGCTATTACTGCCGGCGATACCATTGTCATCCGTTTCCCGATGGAGATCACCATTACCAAAGTGGATGATTCCGATTCTGCCTCCAAGTTTCCTATCTCTATTGAGCGCGGACCGTTGGTCTATGCTCTTCCTGTCCCTGAAAAATGGACTGAGTATCCCGGCACCCCCATCACCCCGCTGCCGGAAGGCTGGAGCTGGTATGAAGCCAAACCCGCTCTTCCCTTCCGTGATCATTTGGATAGATATGTTGTCTATAACCAAGCTCCCTGGGCCAGAGCCATCAGTGAACATCTTACTTCGGATCAAATTCGTGTCGTTGAACATGATACAGATGGCTATGTCTGGGAAAATCCGCCCGTCACACTGGAGGTTCCCCTGTATCATGTCAATAACGCCTATATCCACAATGCTGTCAAAACCTTTGATTCCTGGGGTGGTCCACTGGAGGTTGACGGTGAAACCGAAATGAATACACTTGTTCCTCACGGCTGCACCAATCTACGTATTACTTATCTTCCCCGGGCTGCTAAATAACTTTGTTTTTATAAAAATTCTTTTTAAAAAAGAGAAGCGTCTTTTCTGCGTTTCTCTTTTTTGTTTTCTTTCTGCAACAACAGTTATTCCGCATACTTTTTGTAAAAAATCGCTCTTGCAAAGACAATCTCTCTATAGTATCTTAGAATTATAATCTATCAACGGCTTTTATTTTGGATAAAGGAGTATTGCTGTATGAATATTTCTTTTGGAAATGCGGTCGTAAAAACCTACAACCAACTCAGCAGACTTCCCCTGGGCTCCATTACCGCTGAGGGATGGATAAAAGACCAGCTGCTGCGCAGTAAAGAAGGAATGGGTGGCCATCTGGATGAACTGGAACCGGACATGATTGCTACTCCATTCATAACCTACTCCTCCTTCAAACACCTGCCTAACGATCCTGACGATGCGGATCCCACCTTTGCTGCAGGCTGGTCCGGCGAAATTTCCGGTACCTATTGGACAGGCCTTATCCAACTTGCCTTCACCTTGAATGACCAGCACCTGATTAAAAAGGCCATTACCTGGGTTAACGCCGTGTTGAAACATCAGGAACCGGACGGCTACCTCGGCAGCTATTCTCCTGCCACCAATCGTCTGGCTGATTACAATCCCTGGAGCGCCAACTGGTGTTATCGTGCCTTACTCTCCTTTTATGAAGCTACCGGCCGGCAGGATGTTCTTCTTGCCGTCTACCGCGGTCTGCTCTGGTTTTGTGAAAACTGGAAGAACCATAAAACCGACTATGCCGGCCCGACTTTGATCGAATCCATGATTATGGTCTATGCTCTCACAGGAGACAAACGCCTGCTCACCTTCTGCGAAGATTGGATCGACTGGCTGGAAGACAACACACGGTGGCAGAACTCGGGTTCCCGGCTACTCTCTTCTGAGCTGCCCTACACCTCTATGCACGTGGTTGCCTACGGTGAAAATGTCAAACATCCCGCTGTTGTATACTGTGCCAACGGTAATGAAAAACTGCTTCATGCCAGTGTCAACGGCATGGAAAAAGCACTCCGCCATATTGTTCAAACCACCGGCGGAGCCAGCTCCTGCAACGAATATCTCAGCCCCAAAGGCGCTGTCAACGAAACCGAATATTGTAACTTTGCTACCTTTAACCACAGCTATCATTGGCTGACTATGGCCACTGGTGAAGCCCGCTGGGGGGATGAGATTGAACGCGCTCTCTTCAACGGCGCCGAAGGTGCCCGCAAAAAAGATGAACGTGCCATCGCCTATGTCACTGCCCCTAACCAAGTGCTTGCCACACGCTCTTCCGGTCTTTTCGCTGTCTACCCTGAGATGGCGGCATATGCTCCCTGTTATAATGTTGCCTGCTGTCCTACCCAGTCTGTACGAATCCTTCCGGAATTTGTCCGCACCATGGCACTGATTGATCAAAGCAAATCGCTTCACCTCTTCTGCTATGGTCCTGCCACAATCATGTCTCCTAAAATAGATCTTACTATGGATACCCTGTATCCCTTCCGGGACACCATTACCCTTACCATCACCCGTGCCAAAGCCGCTACTCTTCATTTTCGCATTCCTGCTTGGTGCAAAAATCCGGCTATTTCTGTCAACGGAGAAATTGCTGCCATTACAACAGCTTCCAATGGTTTTGCCTGTATTGATCAGCCTCTCTTTACCGGAGATATCATCGTCCTCCACTTTCCCATGGAAATTACCATAAACAAGGTAGATGACTCCGATTCCGCCTCCAAATTCCCCATCTCTATTGAGAGGGGGCCCTTGGTTTATGCCCTGCCCATTCCCACCAAATGGACCAAATATCCCGGGAATCCCATCACCCCTCTTCCCAAAGACTGGTGCTGGTATGAAGCCTGGCCGGAAAAATCTCATATTGAGGCGGGCGATATGGTTCTTGAATATGATAAACTCCCTTGGGCCAAAGCTGTTGATGAAACCATCACCCCCGATCAGATCCGCGTTATTGAGCATGATACAGACGGCTATGTCTGGGAAAATCCGCCCATCACACTGGAAGTCCCGCTTTATCACGCAGAACACACCTATCTGCGGTGCGCTCCCCGCACTTATGAATCCTGGGGTGGTACCGCCAAAGTAAGCGGACCTCCCGAACTCTGTACCCTTGTTCCTCACGGCTGCACCAATCTACGTATTACCTATCTTCCCCGGGCTGCTAAATAATCCTTTGCATAACAAAACGCCGCCGGCTTTATCATCAGCCGACGGCATCTTTTTTATCATTTTTTCTTTTTCTTCTTGTCCTGTCCCGGTATCACAGTTACCTTACTTGCGTAGATGACGGGGCCTTCCTCTTCGTATTCCGGTGAAAACTCATAAGCAACCTCACCCCGAACTGTTACATAGGTGCCCTCTTCCAACCGCTCTGTGTTGTCATACTGGCAAACAAATCCCAAAAACTGCATATCGTCCTCACAGCAGGTCATAACCATGTTGCCTGCCATGAAAAAATCTTTCCGGAAATAATCCGGCTTTGCCACAACAGCAGTATACTCCACCGTTTTTCCTACATAGCGATCGACGTTGTCCAACATGTCAATATACCAAACTGTGTAGTTTTCCCTGTTCAGCGTAATCACATCGCTGTTCAGGTCATAGGGAAGTTCCTCTTCCAGCATGATATCCATGATACCTTCTTCATCGCTCATGTATATCAATTCAGCACGGGTTGCACAGGGTTTGATGTTATCTTTATAATACTTGAAATCATCATCTCTGGTGCAGCGTTTCAGATATACTCTTGTAGACATGCGGAGCATATCGGCAAAAATACTCTTCATATTGCCAAAATAAGCGGCAAAGGTTGTGGCATCTATAATTGTAAATTGCTCTGCCAAGCCCCACCCCTTCGGCATGGGACACTCATACAGACTCTTCATTCCCCACATTACATTGTATTCAATAATGATGCAAGTGGGTCTGTAAGATGCATTCAGCTCAAAAAACAATTCTTCTGTCAGCTCTTCTTTATCCTCAATGGTGTGAACACAAACGTTTTTAGGGAGGTTTTCCAGTTCCACTTCACCCTCTTCACAGCAGAGGATGACCACACGTTCTCTCTTCATCTCCTGATCATTCAGAATTGCTTTTTGGATAAAAGTAGTCTTTCCGCTCTCCAAAAATCCATTTACAATAAAAACAGGAACTTTTCTGTTAAACATAGCCGTGATGCTCCTTGCTTATCGTGTCTTTCTGAAAAGTTCGGACAACTTTTCTTCTTTCAATTCTGCACCGATCACGCAGATTTTACCAGTGAAGCAGGCACTGCCGGTGCGCACCTCTTTTTCTTCCGGTACATAGTCAAAATACAGCCACTGATCTGCTGAATCCACCATACCTTTGGCACGAAGAATCACACCGTAATCACCGCTGTCAAGAGCAGAAAGGATACTTTCAATTTCTTCTTTCGAATATTTTCTGACTGTTTCAAATCCCCATGATGTAAACGCTTCATCTGCATGATGGTGATGATGTCCGTGGTGCTCGTGACAGCCGCAGTCACACTCTTCATCGTGGTCATGGTGATGGTGATGATGCTCGTGCTCGTGGCAGCCGCAGTCACACTCTTCGTCGTGGTCGTGATGGTGGTGATGCTCGTGCTCGTGGCAGCCGCAGTCACACTCTTCGTCGTGGTGATGGTGATGATGCTCGTGCTCGTGGCAGCTGCAGTCACTCTCTTCGTCGTGGTGATGATGATGCTCGTGCTCGTGGCAGCCACAGTCACACTCTTCGTCGTGGTGATGATGATGCTCGTGCTCGTGACAGCCGCAGTCACACTCTTCATCGTGGTCATGATGGTGATGATGCTCGTGCTCGTGACAGCCGCAGTCACACTCTTCATCGTGGTCATGGTGATGGTGGTGATGCTCGTGCTCCTCATGTGCATGCAGTGCTTCTTCCAACAATTCCTTCTCCATCTCCCCTTTCCGGAAAGCTTCCAAAATATTCTCTTTACTCAAAAGCTCCAGATGAGTGGTAATAATATTGGCATCCTTATTGATATCACGAAGAATACCGACTGCCTGTTCAATTTTTTCTTCGCTTGCTTTATCTGTTCTGGAAAGCAGCACACAATTGGAATACAAAATCTGATCTTCATAGAATTCGCCAAAGTTCTTCCGGTACATCTTGCACTTGGTACAGTCTACCACAGTAATGCAGGCATCCACAACAATATTTTCATCTTCCGTATTGTTAACAGCAGCGATAACATCGGAAAGCTTTCCTACCCCGGATGGCTCTATAATGATTCTGTCCGGAGAGTAGGTTTTTACTGTCTCCTTGAGAGCTTTTGTAAAATCACCTACAAGACTGCAGCAGATGCAGCCGGAATTCATCTCTGTGATCTCGATACCGGCATCCTGTAAAAACCCACCGTCTACTCCAATCTCACCGAACTCATTTTCAATCAGCACCATTTTTTCTCCCTGAAAAACTTCACCGATCAATCTTTTGATAAACGTTGTCTTACCTGCTCCCAAAAAGCCGGATATAATATTTATCTTTGTCATTTTGTATGCGCCTCACCTTTATTTTTTGATATTTACCGAAACACAAAGCAAAAGGTTAGTACAAACTAACCTCTATAATAATACCCCAATCCCCCAATACAGTCAATATCAGCTTGGAAAAATTCAATTTCTTTCCTTAAAAAAATAACAATTGCCCTCGTCCTCATCCTTCTCAAACTTTTCCTGCCATCATTCCTACTTGCACTCTCTTTCTGTATATGCTATCATGTAGTTATGAAAGGATGGCAATTATATGGCTTCAAAAATTATCTTTCTGAATCAACACGACACCAAACGCAATCTTTTCAAACCTCATCGGCACACCTGCTATGAAATTGTCTATTTCCTTACCGGAAGCGGTCAAACCATTATCGATACCAACCGCTATCCGGTATCAGAAAATTCTTATTGCCTTATTGCTCCAGATACTCCCCACCTTGAGTGTATAGAGGGTTATGGCGAAATTCTCTTCATCGGCTTTGAATACAACAATCCCGATTACCCTTTGACCGAGGGCGTATACCACAATGCTGAAATCACCTTACTCCCTCTGTTTCAGGATATTTTTCGAGAATACAAGGAGCAGAAACCCAATTATGAAACGGCAGCACATGCTTTACTGGATCTTCTCCTCGTCCGCACGCTGCGCCACGCCTATCCCTCTGCCGACAAAGGCAAGGATCTCCACTACATCAAATCCTATATTGAACAACATTTCGATCAAAAAATCAGTTTTAAAGAACTTGCCTCTATCAGCGGTTACAGCAGCGATCATTTCAGGCATATTTTCAAACAGAAATTCGGCTTTTCTCCTCAGGAATATCTGATTTATATAAGACTGGAGAATGCCCGTCTTTTGCTTGAATCTACAGAACTTTCCTGTACAGATATTGCCTATTGCTGCGGTTTTTCTACTGCTGCCCAGTTCTCGTCCATGTTCAGAAAAAAATATGATTTTTCACCCTCCGAATTTAAAAACACCGATTTCTGTAAGAATATCCGTGATTTATGAAAGACAAAAAATCACCTCTGCGGTAGAATCGCTTTGAGGTGATTTTTTATGCGTATCTCCACCGTTGTAAAAGAAAACGAACCCCAGCTGGTCAGAAAGCTTTACGATAAAGCCAAAGAATATAAAAACGTTATTGATCTTACACTGGGAGATCCCGATATTCCACCCCCTGTGAAGGTAAAGAATGCTGCTTGTCAGGCTATAGAGGAAAATAAAACCAAATACACCGCCAATGCCGGGATTCCCGAACTGCGCGAAGCCATACGCCGCGATGTCCGACAGCGTACCGGCATTGATTACTCTATCAACGAAATCGCCGTTACCACCGGAGCCATGGGGGCACTGTATCTCTCTGCCGTCTCTATTCTCAACCCCGGTGATGAAATGATCATCCTTGAGCCCCACTGGCCCAACTACACCAACATGGTCAAAATGTGCGGTGCCGTTCCCCGCTATGTCAATTACATTGGGGAAGAAAATATGCACTCCCTCAAAACCAATATTGAAAAGACAATTACCCCCAAAACCAAGGCCTTGATTATCAATTCTCCCTCCAATCCCACCGGTGTCGTTCTTCCTTTTGATAAACTCTGTGAAATTGCAGAACTCGTCCAAAAATACAATCTATGTCTTTTCACCGACGAAGTGTATCGCACCATCGTCTTTGACGATAGTTTCCACAGCATCCTTGAAATCCCAGGCATGAAGGAACACACCATTCTGATTGACAGTCTTTCCAAACGTTTTTCCATGACCGGCTTCCGTATCGGCTTTGTCTGCGCTCCCGTGGAGATTGCTGCCGCCGTTGCGGCGCTGCAGGAAAATACAAACTCCTGCGCCTGTATGTTTGCTCAATATGCTGCCAAAGCCGCCTTGGAAAACAGCAACACTCTGGAACAGGAAATCTGCGGCATCTTCCAAAGCAGATGTACCGCTATGACAGCAGAACTGCAAAAATCCAGGAATCTTCGCCTTTCCCCCGCAGTATCCACCTTTTATCTTTTTGTGGATATCCGTAAAACCGGACTCTCTTCTGAAGTATTTGCTTACCAATTGTTAGACAAAAAGCACATTGCTGTTGTCCCCGGGAATGCCTTTAACCAAGCGGGAGAGGGATTTATCCGCATTGCCTGCACGCTTTCAGAGGAAAAACTGGTTGCCGCAGCAAAAGAAATTATAGATTTCGCAAACAACCTGTAAATTTAAAATGCAGGCATAAATCTCCTTGTTTTACAGATAACAGCATCACAATTTGAAAATTTTGTGTTGGGCTGGCGCCCCCGACAGCCCGAAAGGGGTTGCCAAAATTACCGGACAGTCGAGGACTCCTGTCCCTACGAATACTAAAAAGAAGAGATTTATACATGAAGGCAACAGGAATAGTTCAAAGAACAGAGGCTCGTGTTATGATAACACAAAAGTCGCTTAAATTTGCATAAACACTAAGCGTAGGGGAGATTTTCCGAAAAAATTTTTGATAAAAACAGCATATTTTGACCGTTACATGGCAAAAGCGGAGTGATGGCACTCCGCTTTTCGAATAACCTACAATCATTATATCCTAATATTACAAATACATTTACTCAAATAGGGATAGCAGTTTATTGTTCACTTCATCCTCATCATAAAAATGCAGACAAAGCTTACCAAAACTTTCTGTGTTATGGGTTGAAACAAAATAAATATCATCGCCATAGTTTGCTGTGGCATAATATGAACCGCAACCTTTAATTGTAGCCACAATTTCGGTAGGACAATAGTCGTTAAAAAATTGATAAGGGGTATCCCAAGTACGTACGCGCGAAATATTAGTATACTGACGGTGAAGTTCCTGCGTTGTATTTAGTAGGTAAAGTTCGTTTTTATATTCAAAAAACCAAGGGCGTGCGTTTCCATCTGCAATTTTGTGGTACGGATTCCACGTCATAGTTTTTAAATTTAATGACCCCATATAAAGATAAGGGATGCCGTAATTCTGGCGACAAGCTACATACAACTTGTCCTTATAAATATAGGAGGCAATTTCAGCAGTACCCATATCGTTGAAGGGAATCACATCCACAAAATCCATGGTACAAAAATCACGCGTTTTTACGATAAGTCCGTGATTAGGAGCTTCAATAGTTAGTCCGGTAGCATAATATTCCCCGTTATATTTGCTCCAAGCTGAAACAAGTTCGATTAACCCTTTGGCCCTCGGTTCAACATTACTATCACGATAGATACGGTTGATTGTTTCATCCGAAAAATCATAATTTTTTTCCTTGTAACGAAGTTTTACCAGCGCTTCATTTACCCATGTGTTGGTTTTTATATTGAAGGTTTTTTGGAAAATATGCGATTTATTGTCATCGGTAATAAAACTAAAACAAATATAAAGTAAATCTCCAACAAGACACATAGAATTATCTTTAAAAATAGAAGCAGCGGTGTAACCGGCGCAAATATCGCCCTTGCTGCCGACCGGATAGAACGCAATGTCGATTTCCGGGTCAAAGGAATCGGATTGTATTTTTTCAAGTTCAAATACCGCCAAAACCACACCACTTGTTGTACTGTCGTGGTCTTCGCCGTCAGACCCTGGGTTTTGAATGAAAGAGGCATAGCAGACTCCGTCTTTTATAACAAGCTGGCCCATATGAGCATAGCAAATATTCTTTTTGGTTATGCGTTTGAGTGTTTTTTGTATTTCGGCAGTCGTTTTTATCGAATTCAGCGTTTTTGCAAGTGACACATAAGGATTTTCAGTGGCTAAATATTTAAAAAAACCATAGTTTTCCATAATGACATCCTCCCCTCAAAAAATCGCAGTTTTATTTTATCAAAAAATGCAATTTTATGTCAAGCTCATTTAATAAAATATATACGACATTGTAAAATGCAAAAGAGCAAGTATAACTTTCTTTTGATAACAAATACCAATAACACAAACACGCAGTAATTGTAATTACTGATTTTTCGCACGGTTTTTCGACAAAAATTTTGACGCAAAACAACGGTATCGTGGCTCATATATAGCAAATATGCTTCCACATCAAAGGGGGCTGCTGATCAGCTCTGACAGCTGTCGGGAGTTGTTTATTATGCCTTTAAATACATAATCCGTATCGCTGCCTGCAGAGATCATATCCACACCCATATCCAGCCATTTTTTCTGAGTATCTCTATCCGTATCACCTATGGATACACCCACATATTTACCATGTTTTTTCAGTATTTCGATGGCTTTCCAGATCACGGCAATGGCCTGCTCGTTCCAGGGGTTATTCAGTACACCACAACTGACTGCCATATCGCAAGGACCGATGATAAAGCCGTCAATGTCCTCGTTTTGCACAATGCTTTCCAAGTTTTCCACTGCCAAGGGTGTTTCTATCTGCACAAAGCGGCATAGCGCCTCCTCGTGCTTCATATAATCCGCGGCATTGATTCTTCCGTATTCCAACGCACGATTTGGACCGAAACCACGAATGCCCTTGGGGGGATAATAGGTATAGCTGAGGCATTTTTCTGCCTGTTGGGTATCTTGTACCATAGGGAATATGATGCCGTCAATACCCATATCCAGCAGCCGCTTAGTATGGTTGAAATCGTCTATATGCGTCCGGACAAATACCACCGTTCCGTGGGCCTTCAGTACAGTTAGGCATTGCAGCAATTCTTCGTAATCCAACGGACTGTGTTCCGTATCGATCCATACGTAGTCAATGCCTGACATACCGAAAATATCCGCGATCCAGTAGTTGCCCATGGTAAGATGGGTACCAATTATTTTATTGCCTCTTTTGATTTTATCTTTTATCATCGTATTTCCTTACACTACATTTGTTATACGGTCAATATGTACTTGATCTACGTTTTCGGCTGTGATCTTTCCGGTTGACACGCAGCCTTCTATAACTCGGGCGGATTGCGTCTTACCGGCGATGCCGCCGATGAAGGTTTTCTGCAAGGCCGTATCCAGTGAGATATCGCCGGCGCTTGTACAATTTACAACGGCAGCGATACTTTCGCCGCCCACAATTCCGCCAATGCAAGCATCCACAGCATACCGCACCGTGATGTTGCCCCGGTTTTCACAGTGGGTAATTCTTGCATCAACACCCGCTGTACCTGCAATACCTCCGACCAATATCTTCCTGCCGCCGGTGGTGCGAGGAATCTTGATATCTCCCCGATTTTCGCAACCGATGAGATTGGCATGACCATTGATCCGGCCTGCAATGCCGCCGGCATTTGTATAAGCCGTGATGCACACGCTGCTTTCCACCATGCAGTTTTCAATGGTTACCGGCTTTTCTTCCGTGCCCACCGCAATGCCTATAATGGCAGCTAGATCCTGTTTTCCATGGATATTGGCATCTTTAACCTTTACATTTTTTACCCTCTTAATTCCTGCGATTTTTGTGTTGACAAATCTGTTCCCATTGTATATAATATTATATTAGTAATTGAATATTCGCCTTATCAAGAGTGGCTGAGGGACAGGCCCTATGAAGCCCGGCAACCTGCTCATGGAAGCAAGGTGCCAAATCCTGCGGGAATGATACCGGAAGATAGGGAAACTTTTCAAAGAAGTCTCGCCCTCCGGCGGGATATTTTTTATTTATTAATCTTTTTCAATATACAGAACAATTATGAAAGGAATGAAATCAGAATGAAAAACGATTACCTCTTTACCTCTGAATCGGTTACCTGCGGACATCCCGATAAGGTCTGCGATCAGATCTCCGACGCGGTCCTCGACGAAATCTTAACTCACGACAAAAAAGCCCGCGTTGCCTGTGAAACCATTGCCACCACCGGTCTTGTTCTGGTTATGGGCGAAATTACCACCGACTGTTACATCGATATTCCTAAGATTGCCAGAAATGTTATCACAGATATCGGCTATAACCGTGCCGACCATGGCTTTGACGGCAACACCTGCGCTGTTCTCTCCGCTATTGACGAGCAGTCCGGCGATATCGCCATGGGCGTTGATGCTGCCCTTGAGCTTAAAAACGGCGACAACGACAACTACAACCTCACCGGTGCCGGTGACCAGGGCATGATGTTTGGCTATGCCTGCAACGAAACTCCTGAGCTGATGCCCATGCCTATTGCCACTGCCCACAAGCTGGCCAAAAAGCTGGAAGATGTCAGACGTGACGGTACTCTGCCCTACCTCCGTCCTGACGGAAAAACTCAGGTTACCGTTGAATATGTTGACGGCAAACCCGTCCGCATTGACACCGTTGTCATCTCTTCCCAGCATGATGAAGAAGTCGCTCTTGAAAAGCTTCGCTCCGAAATTCTTGAAACCGTTATTCTCCCCACCATCCCTGCAGAGCTTCTGAAGGACACCAAGTATTTCATCAACCCCACCGGCCGCTTTGTTATCGGCGGTCCTCATGGCGACAGCGGACTCACTGGACGTAAAATCATCGTCGATACCTACGGCGGCTATGCCCGTCACGGCGGCGGTGCATTCTCCGGCAAGGATCCTACCAAGGTTGACCGCTCTGCTGCTTATGCCGCACGCTATGTTGCCAAAAATGTTGTTGCTTCCGGACTGGCAGACCGCTGCGAACTGGAAGTTGCCTATGCCATCGGCGTAGCTAAGCCTGTCTCCGTTACCGTCAACACCTTTGGCACCGGCAAATTCAGCGACGAACAGCTTACTGCTGCTGTAAACCGTACTTTTGATCTCCGCCCCGCCGCTATCATTGATCATTTCGATCTTCGTCGCCCCATCTACCGTCAGCTTGCTGCTTATGGCCATGTAGGACGTACCGATCTGGATCTTCCCTGGGAGAAACTGGACAAGGTGGAAACACTGAAAGCCAATATCTGATTTGTTTTTCTTTTAACCTCATTATCACACTAATATTTATAAAACCCAAAATGTCGTGTGCCATAAATGGCTCACGACATTTTGGGTTTTTAAATATATGTTTATCTTTAGTAAATCTCTTGTTCAAGTGTATCAAGTTCAGAAGATGAAAAATCCCCAAGCGTAATTCCAAAACCGTCACACAACTTTTTTATTGTTATGATTGATACATCTGTTATAGCACATTTACAAAGATCCCTTAATATCGTTATATATCAAAGTTGACAACTACGGCAGCGGCTCTCGTATTCTTGAAAATGATTACATAACTCTTTACGGCAAGTTTGATGGTTTATTTTCCTACAAAACCGTCTTGGAATCCACCTTAATTATTCCCAGCATAATCGTTGAATATATAGACTAATCCACACTTTTGGACGACCGGTAATGGTTGTCCTTTTGTTTTGCTCCTGCAAAAAACATTTCCAAATGCACAAATGTTCTTTTTCTCTTTGTTTATTCAGAAAATAATATTGATTTTGTTTTCTCTGTGGTATATAATTTATAATGTATTATTATATCCACAGTATTTGCAGCACTGATTTCTTATATAATCGAAGGAGGCTTTATCCATGTCTGATAAGAAAACCGCTCTTGAAACGGCGATATCCCAGATAGAGAAACAGTTCGGTAAAGGTTCCGTTATGACGCTCGGCCAGACCGAAACCCTCAACGTAGAAGCCATTCCCACCGGCTCGGTAGCCCTTGACCTGGCTCTGGGCATCGGCGGTGTCCCCAGAGGACGTATCGTCGAGATTTATGGGCCGGAAAGTTCCGGTAAAACCACCGTCGCCCTGCATATTGTTGCAGAAGCACAGAAGCTGGGCGGAACTGCCGCTTTTATTGACGTTGAACATGCTCTTGACCCCACCTATTCCCGCGCCCTTGGCGTTGATCTGGATTCCCTTCTCGTCTCTCAGCCGGATACCGGTGAGCAGGCACTCGAAATTACTGAAGCCCTTGTTCGCTCCGGTGCTATCGATGTCATCGTCATCGACTCTGTTGCCGCTATGGTTCCCCGCGCTGAAATTGAAGGTCTGATGGGTGATTCCCACGTTGGTCTGCAGGCCAGACTGATGTCTCAGGGTCTGCGCAAACTGACCGGCGCTATCTCCAAAACCAACTGCGTTGCCATCTTCATCAACCAGCTCCGCGAAAAAGTTGGCATTGTCTATGGCAACCCGGAGGTTACCCCCGGCGGACGTGCTCTCAAGTTCTATTCTTCTGTCCGCATGGAAGTTCGCCGCGGTGAGCAGCTGAAAAACGGCGGAGAGATCATCGGTAACCGCACTAAGGTCAAGATTTCCAAAAACAAGGTCGCCCCTCCCTTCAAGGAGGCCGAATTTGATATGATGTACGGTCAAGGGATCTCCCGTGTGGGTGAAATCCTCGACCTTGCCGTTGAACTGGATATCATCAACAAGAGCGGCGCTTGGTTCAACTACAAAGAAACCCGTCTCGGACAGGGTCGTGATAACGTTAAAAACTTCCTGCAGGATAATCCTGAATTCTGCGCCGAAATCGAAAAACTGGTTCGCGAAAATGCCGACCAGCTTCAGTCTTCTTCCAAAAAGAAGAAGGGTGCTGCCGCCGGTAGCCGTGCCAAAGCGCAGACCATCTCCATTGATGCGGAAGCAGATGACGAAGACGACGGTAAAAACTAATGATCGTCCGTTCTGTTTCACAGACCCGTAAAAATATCTGTCAGGTTTGCTTTGATGACGGCAGTGCATTCCGCATCCATATCGAAGTTGCAATGTCCGCAGGCCTCCGTCCTGGCTGTGAAATCAGTGAGGAAAAGCTGAATGAGCTTATTGAAGAGTCAGAGTTCTGTCTCGCCAGAGAATATGCACTCAGAATTCTCGCCTCTCACGCCACATCGAAGTACAAACTGAAAGAGCGTCTCTGCGAGCGCTTTGATGAGGATATTGCCGAAGCTGTTGCCGCACAGATGGCAGAAGTTGGCGCTGTCAATGACAGTGAATATGCTTTTTTCCTCGCTGCCGATATGCTTCGGCTGAAAAATTACGGTGATTCCCGTGTTTTGCGCGAACTGCGTCAGAAAGGTATCAGCTGGGAAGATGCCGAAGATGCCCTGCAGCGGGTCTATGATGAATTCCCCGAAGACGTTCCCGATGAGCCCGGGCGAATCCGTCGTCTTGTGGAAATCAAACGTCTTTCTCCCGATGATGAGGCTGCTCAACGCCGTTTTATCAATTCACTGATTCGCCTCGGCTATGATTACAGTGATATCAAAGCCGAGCTTTCCCTTCTGGAAGAATAGTATAACATTGGAGGACATTCCTATGGCCATAAAGGTTGGTATGGTATCTTTGGGTTGCTCAAAAAATCAGGTAGATGCCGAGATCATGCTTTCAAAAATAAACAGCGCCGGTTACGAACTCTGTACCGATTCCGGGCTGTGCGATGTGGTTATTGTCAACACCTGCGGGTTTATTGAATCCGCCAAGACAGAAGCCATCGAAAATATCCTTGAGTTCGTCACCCTCAAAAACGAGGGCAGAATTAAGGCTATCATCGTTACCGGCTGCCTCTCGGAACGTTACCGCGAGGAAGTGGCCAAAGAGCTGCCCGAGGTGGATGCTGTGGTCGGTATCGGTTCCAATGCCGATATCGTTGATATCATCGGTCGTGTACTGAACGGAGAACGTGTTGTCACTTTTGGAAATAAGGAGGATCTCCCTCTGGATGGACAGCGCATCATCTCCAATCTTCCCTTCTTCGCTTACCTGAAAATTGCTGAGGGTTGTGATAACCGTTGCACCTACTGTGCCATTCCTATGATCCGCGGCAATTTCCGGAGCAGAACCATTGAAAACATTGTCGCTGAGGCCAAAACACTTGCTAGGAACGGAGTCAAGGAGCTTATTGTCATTGCTCAGGATATCACCCGCTATGGTCTCGATCTCTATGGCGAACGCCGTCTGCCCGCCCTTCTCGATGCTCTCTGTGCCATTGACGGCATTGAGTGGATCCGCCTTCTCTATACTTATCCCGATGAAATTTCTGATGAGCTTATCGACTGCATTGCTTCTCAGCCCAAAATTGTCAAATATCTGGATATTCCTCTTCAGCATATCTCCGATAACGTCCTGCGTGCCATGAACCGCCGCGGCAGTTCCGCTGAAATCCGTGCAATGATTCAAAAACTCCGTCAGCGTATTCCCGGCATTGTTCTGCGTACCACCTTTATCGTCGGTTTCCCCGGGGAAACAGAGGAAGACTTTGAAGAACTGTGCGAGTTTGTCCGCGATACCCGCTTTGAACGTCTTGGCTGTTTTGCCTACTCTGCCGAAGAGGATACGCCCGCTGCTGCATTTGAAAACCAAATTGATGAGGAAGTCAAGCAGCGCCGCTGTGAGGTTCTTATGGATGAACAGCTCACCTGCGCAGAAAACTTCTGCGAGAGCATGGTTGGACAAACCCTCGACGTTATTGTCGAAGGCTATGACAGATACGCCTCCAGCTGCTTTGGCCGCAGTGTATACGATTCTCCCGATATCGACCCTAAGGTGTTTTTCACAACTCCCGAAGCCATCACCGCCGGTGATATCGTCAAGGTAAAAATAACCGATTGGATGGACTATGATCTGATCGGTGAAACAGAGGTGTAACTCTATGAATCTTCCCAACAAACTTACCATCCTCCGCGTCCTCCTTGTTCCTCTGCTCATCTTTTTCATGCTGACTCAATCCGTTCCCCATAACTATCTCTGGGCCCTGATTGTTTTTTCAGCCGCTTCCCTCACGGATTTCTTTGATGGAATGCTTGCCCGCAAACATGGACTTGTCACTGACTTCGGCAAACTGATGGACCCGTTGGCAGATAAAATTCTGGTTGCCTCCGCTTTGATCTGCTTTGTTGAACTTGGTGCCATCCCCTGTGTTGTTACAATTATTGTTATCTTCCGCGAATTTCTTGTTACTTCCTTCCGCCTGATTGCTGTGGAAAAAGGAACCGTAATCGCCGCGGATATCTGGGGAAAAGCCAAAACCGTCTTCCAGATTTTTGCCATCATCTGGCTCCTGCTTTGCTTTGAGTGCAATACCCTCGGCCTGATCCCCGCAGCCTTCCCGCTGGAAACCATCTCTTCCGTAATCATGTGGATCATGGCTGCCCTCACCGTTCTTTCAGGTGCCAACTATATTATTTCAAACCGTAAACTGATAGAGAATATGTAAATGTCCAATCAAATAAAAAATACTTCCCAAATCAAAAAAGTTCTGAAAATATCAGCTCTGACCCTTACGGCTGCAGTTTTGCTGTATGTTACAATTCGCTTTATGCCCTGGTTTATCTCCCTCGGAAATGAACAAACCCGTAATGAGTTTCTGGATTATCTCGATTCTTTTGGTATCTTTGGCGTGCTGATTATGCTGGGGATCCAGTTGGTTCAGGTTGTTGTCGCCGTTTTTCCCGGTGAACCGGTGGAAGTTCTTTTCGGCGTACTCTACGGTACCTTCGGCGGGTTGCTGCTGTGTATGCTCGGGCTCCTGTTTGGCTATTTTGTAATCTACTTTTCCATGAAAAAACTGTGTGCCGGCACTGCCACAAAAAAATTGCAGGAGAAATTCGGAGATAAAAATTACCGCGCACTTGCTTTTCTCCGCAACTCCCGCAATATTAAACTGATTTATTTTATCCTTTATTTTATTCCCGGTACTCCAAAAGATTTGCTTACCTACATTGCACCAATTACTCCTATCAAACCCTCTGAGTTTTTTCTCATTGCCACCTTTGCACGCATTCCGACCATTATCACCTCAACCTATGCAGGCGACAGCCTGATGGAAGGAGAATTCAGGTCGGCATTGCTTGTTTTTGCCATAACCGGTGTTTTGGGAATACTCGGAATCATTTTCAATAAACAAATACTGTCGCTGCTTAAAAAAATTTTTCACAGAAGCAGCGGAGAGGAGACTGACATGAATTTCGGTGAAAAAATTTACGCTTACCGCGATGAAATCGTTGAAAATCTCAGCAACATCGTAAAAATTAAAAGCGTCAGCGTAGCAGGCGCCGATGGCAAGCCCTTTGGTGAAGGCCCTTACAATGCACTGCAGTATGCTCTTAATCTTGCCCGCAACCTTGGTTTTAAAGCTGTTGATCTCGACGGCTATATCGGTTACGCCGAATACGGTGAAGGAGACGAGTATATCGCCGTTATCTCCCATCTTGATGTGGTTCCTGAAGGTGATGGCTGGAGTTACCCCCCCTACGGCGGCGTAATTGAAAACGGCAAAATTTATGGCCGTGGCGTCAGCGACAACAAATGCGCCGCTATTCTCGGCCTTTATGCTCTTAAATCCCTGGTAGATTCCGGCATTGTCCCCAACCGCCGTTTCCGTATTATTTTTGGCTGTTCGGAAGAAATCGGTATGGAAGATCTGGCCTATTATTTCTCCAAGGAGCCCTATCCTGTTTTCGGTTTCACCCCTGACTCCGGTTACCCCATTGTTAATGCCGAAAAAGGTATCCTCTCTCTCTGGTTCTCTGATCATTATGATGCTACCGGAAAAATTATCTCCGTTGATTCCGGTTCTGCGCTGAATATTGTCCCCAAATACTGCACTGCTGTTCTTAATGCCTCTCTTCTCACTGAAAATGAACGCAAAATGCTGGACGATATCTCTTCCGGCGACAAATATATTGTCACCTGCGATGATGACCGCATCAACATTACCGCCACCGGTGAATATTCACACGGAGCTTCCCCCGAAAACGGCATCAATGCCATTGGCCTGATGTCCCTTCTGCTCGGTGCCCTCTCCGGCGATGAGCCTCTTGTCAAGTTTATGCGTTTTATCAAGCAGAATATTGGTATGGAATATCATGCTCAGACCCTTGGTGCTGCTTTTGAGGATGAAATTTCCGGTAAACTCACCTTTAATATGGGAGCTCTTCATCTGGAAGAGGGTAAAATCAAGCTTGGCATTAACATCCGTTACCCTGTTACCGTAAAGGGAGAGGACGTAATTGCCGCCCTCCAAAAGGTTGCCGCAGCCAACAACATCATTATTGAGGGAATTGATGATTCCAAGCCCCTTCATGTTCCTGCCGATACCCCTTGGATCGCCCATCTCTCCAATGCCTACCTTGCCATTACCGGCGAAGAAGCAAAAACCATTGCTATTGGCGGCGGCACCTATTCCCGCTATACCAACAACACCTGTGTCGGCTTTGGTGGTACAGGCGCCAACTGCCACAACATTGACGAATATGTAGAAATCGACGATCTCATGCGCCACGGCAGCATTATGACCCAGGCAATCTATAATCTCGCAACCGCTGAATAAGCTGATTTTTTCTTCTGTTGCTCTCCTGGCAGAACCGGACTTTTTCCCTCCGGTTCTGCCTCAAAAAATTTTTTAAAAAAAATTGAAAATAACAGTTGACAAATTCGAATTGATGTAGTATAATAATGTTCGTCGCTGAGAAAGTGATAACCGAGGCCCGGTAGTTCAGTTGGTTAGAACGCTAGCCTGTCACGCTAGAGGTCGAGGGTTCGAGCCCCTTCCGGGTCGCCACTATAATATGCCTTTGTAGCTCAGTTGGTAGAGCAGAGGACTGAAAATCCTCGTGTCGTTGGTTCGATTCCGACCGAAGGCACCATTTGCGGGTTTAGCTCATCTGGTAGAGCGCCACCTTGCCAAGGTGGAGGT
>SVMZ01000007.1 GCA_015067185.1 Oscillospiraceae bacterium
TCCTATTCGCAACCACGATTTCTTTTGCGTCCTTGCAGAAAGCTACGATGCCTGTTGTATTTTTCAAATTTGCCAACGGAATGTATTTCATATTATTTTTCCCTTCTTTTGTTTTGTAATATAAAAGAAGGCAACACAATGAGATACTCATTGCATTACCTGCTTAGGATTATTTCGCTGCTTCTAACATATTCTCAATGAATATGCCATATCCCCGTGTAGGATCATTTACTAAAACGTGAGTTACAGCACCCACAATTCGCCCATTTTGAATCACAGGCGACCCGCTCATTCCCTGCACGATGCCTATAATTCAAAACAGATTCGATTGGCAAAAGAAAGTTTCGCATCCCGATGCGAAACTTTCTTGCTTTAAGCTGCAGAAGAGTGTATAATAAAGTCAATATTTGTATCCGGAGGTCGAATGACATGGCGATTTCATATAACAAGCTCTGGAAACTGCTCGTAGATAAAAAAATGAGCAAGGCCGATCTGCGTAAAGCTGCCGGTATTGCTCCAAATACCATGACTCGTTTGCGCCGTGATGAGGAAGTTACACTCACGGTGCTACATAAGATTTGTAAAACTCTCGAAGTTGATATTGGCGATATCATGGAGTTTTTGCCGGGAACGGAAAAAGGAGAATAAGTATAATTGTGATTTTATGTCCGGTTTAATGGACTATTTTGATTGTACGATTAACAGAAATAGAATGGTGGAGTGGGAGTTATGCCCAAATATCTTGACTTATTTGCTGGCGCGGGTGGTCTGTCAGAAGGATTTGTCCGTGCCGGATACGAGCCAGTTGCTCACGTAGAAATGGATGTGGCTGCATGCTATAGCCTCAAAACCCGTGCAGCATATCATTGGCTGAAAAGAAATGAAAAATTGAATATATACAACCGATATCTCAATGGTGAAATTACCCGCAATGCGTTTTATGAAGAAATTCCGGAGTCTGTTTTGGACTCGGTTTTGAATTATGAAATCTCTGAGGAAACTCTGCCGGCTATTTTTGCAAAGATTGATGCTATGCTGGGCGAGAATAAGTTAGACCTTATAGTTGGCGGTCCACCTTGTCAGGCGTATTCTCTTGCGGGAAGATCTCGCTCCGAGAACAAAATGGTCGGAGACAAACGAAACTATCTTTATAAACTGTACGCAGAGTTTTTGAAGCATTACCAACCCGAATACTTTGTGTTTGAAAATGTTGTTGGCCTTTTGTCTGCCAAAGATGAAGACGGTTCTCTGCATCTTGGGAACATGCAGGAGTTGTTTAAGGCCTACGGATATTCTACAGAATATCACACATTAAATGCCTCAGATTATGGCGTCCTTCAAAACAGAAAAAGAATCATTCTGATCGGAAAACGCGGCAAGCACGAGGGCTTTTATCCAGATATTCCTATGGTTGCAAACACATATAAAGCAGGTGAACTGTTCTGTGATTTGCCTTCAATCAAATCGGGAGAAGGTATTATTACTCCAGTAGCAACCAAGCCTTATTCAGGTAAATATCTCTATAATTCTGGAATTAAAGAATATGACCAAGAGCCCGTTACGTTCCACCAAGCCCGCCCTCACACGGAGCAGGATTTGGAGATCTATCGCTTAGTTGTTGAGACCTGGAATAAAAAGAACGAACGAATTTCCTATATTGATTTGCCAGAACGACTCCGCACTCACAACAATACGAAGTGTTTCCTGGACCGCTTTAAAGTAGTTGCAGGGAATCTTCCATACACGCAGACCGTAGTGGCGCATATTTGCCGTGATGGACACTATTACATCCACCCTGACATCAAACAAAACCGGTCTCTTACCCCCAGAGAAGCTGCAAGAATTCAGACATTTCCGGATAACTACTATTTTGAATCTGTAACCGGAAAGCCCTCTCGAACCCTCGCGTATAAGCAGATCGGCAACGCCGTTCCGGTACGCTTGGCGTATAATATTGCCCGGGCATTGATTGAGAAGTTTAATGAAACTGAAGGCACCAAATGATTAGCCGGTTTCTCCTTCACAAGATGCAATATACAGAAATATGAGGTGAACATCGTGGAAGAAAGAATTGTAATGCCATATGCTCCCATCCTCGTGGAATCAACGAGATCGATCGGATACTCTTTTGAGGCAGCTGTTGCTGATATCATCGACAACAGCATCAGTGCAGCTGCAACAGAGGTTCGGGTTTGCTTTTCTTCCAAAGATCCTCAGTGGCTGTGTATCGAAGATGATGGCTGGGGAATGACACCTGAGGAACTGGAAAATGCCATGCGTTACGGCAGCCAGAGTTCTACAGATGTACGCAGAAAAGATGATCTGGGCAGATTTGGTCTGGGTCTTAAAATGGCATCAATGTCGCAGTGCAGAAAGGTCACTGTTATCAGCAAGAAAAACGGTGTTGCCTGTGCTGCGTGCTGGGATTTGGACTATATTATCCGTCAAGAGAACTGGTCTCTGCAATTCTTCCCCGAAAGTGAAATTGAGGAGCTGCCGGGCTATTTATACTTAAAGCTGAAGGAAGCGGGCACCGTTGTTATCTGGGAAGAATTTGATCGTCTGAAGCAGGGTGCGTCCAAGGTACAGAAAGCTTTTGATGAAAAAATCGAACTGACCAGAAAACACGTATCTTTGGTATTTCACCGTTTCCTGAACGATGAAAATCCTAAAAATCGCTTGGCTATGTATTTCAATGGTGAAGCTGTAAAAGGTATTGATCCGTTTTTAACAAAGCATCCTGCTACACAGCCTCTGAGTGAACAGGTCCTGCGAATTGCTTCGGATGAAATCCGTGTGAAACCATATGTCTTGCCGTATGTCAGCAAGTTGTCCAAGCAGGATATCGCAGCTATTGGCGGAAAAGAAGAACTGCGCCAACAACAGGGTTTCTATATTTATAGAAATAAACGGTTAATCATTTGGGGCACTTGGTTCCGGCTGATCAAACATAATGAATTGGGTAAGCTGGCCCGGGTAAGAGTTGATATTCCGAACTCTCTGGATCATATCTGGGAAATTGATATTAAAAAATCCAGAGCCTCGCTTCCTCATTTCATTAAAAAGAACCTGGTGGATATCGTTGAGAACACGGTAGGCCGGAGCGAGCGGGTATACAAATACCGAGGAAGAAATGTGCAGACAGACAATCTGGTTCATGTATGGAACCCTATCGATGACCGTGGCCGTTTCCAGTACCAAATCAATCGACAGCTTCCTATTATCCAGATGCTGGAGGCGAATTTAAGTGAAGGTGGCGGGGCTGTTCTGGAAGCATTTATTAAGATGCTGGAAGATGCGTTCCCGTATTCCGATGTGTATTACAGAATGGCCAAGAACGAAGCTAATGTTACCGAAGGCGCTCTGGAAAACAATGAGGTATACGGCATGGCCGAGCAGATGGTTCATCAGATCGAAAGTATGGGCGGCGATGTGGAGGCATTCCTGAAAACCATGGATAAGATGGATTTCTTTATCAAGTACCCGGATGTGGTATCGCAGATCAGAGAGGTGTATAGCGATGACTGACAATCAGAACAACATCATTGGCAAGATATTGATGGATATGAGTGCCTCTGTGATTCCAGCCACAGAAGCAATGATTGCTATGATGGTTGATATGTATGACACAAACAATGCAATGACTTTGGGTACTGCCAGATTGACTCCCGAAGAGCGTGATCAGGTCATTGCGGAATTGCACGCATCTTTGTGTGTTAAGATTGACCGTGGACACTTTGTCAAAGAGCGCGATCATAAACCGTGGTATATGGCGGCAAAAGCCGAAAACGCTTCTAAATTCTGGGATCGCTACCGATTGTATCTGATGAAGGAAAAACACTGGAATGGCGATACCGTTAATAAACTTGACCAGACAACAGACGATATTATGGATCTGCTGGGGAATCCGGATCAGGTGGATGGCTTTATGCGCCGTGGTCTGTGTATCGGTGATGTGCAGTCCGGTAAAACCTCTACCTATATTGGCCTGATCAACAAGGCCGCTGATGCGCATTACCGTGTTGTCATTCTGCTTACCGGTACCATCGAAAAGCTTCGCAGACAGACCCAGCAGCGTATTGACGAAGGCTTTATCGGTCTGGACAGTTACGCGTTTACTTTGGAAAAAGGCCGTGTCCAGGTTGGCGTGGGAGCTATTGATGCCACAACGAGTGGATGGGCGGTTACCTCTACTTCAAGCGACTTCAATGCTGCTACCGCCAAGAAGGTGGTTGGTCAGTTGACTAACATCAGTGCCCCAGTTATTTTTGTTCTGAAGAAGAATAAGAGTGTTCTGGAAAAATTGGAGCATTGGCTCAGATTCTATAACATAAACCCTGCTACTAAGAAAATCGATCTGCCTATGCTGCTGATTGATGACGAAGCGGATAATGCTTCTGTTAATACTAAGACAGACGATGTCACCGCAATTAACAAGGGTATCCGGAAACTGTTGGCACTCTTTGACAAGGCCAACTATGTTGGTTTCACCGCTACTCCCTATGCCAATGTGTTTATTGATCCGGATTCCGAAGAGGAGATGCTGAAGCATGATTTGTTCCCCCGGGACTTCATTTATGCCCTTGAGGCTCCGGACAGTTACATCGGTGCCCGCAGCATTTTTGAGGAAGATGCGCCTTACGGATATATGCTGGAATCCAACGATGACTGCGAATATGCCCTTCCCATTGTCCACAAAAAGGAAGATGTGCTTCAGTTCATCCCGGAGAGTCTGAAAGAAGCACTGGCGGCATTCTTTATTGCGAATGCGGTACGGGATCTGCGCGGTGATAAAAAGACCCACCGTACAATGATGATCAATATTTCCCGATTTATTGCGGTGCAAAACCAGATAACCAAAGTGGTTGACAGCTATGTCCGGGATTGGCAGCGTGAAATTCGTAATTATTATCTGACCGGAAATGAGGCACTTCAGTATGATTCTTTCAGCTTCATTAAGAAGGTCTACGATAAGTATTTTACACAGTTTGCTTCCAATCCGGAATTTGCAAAGTTGAAGCATTTTACCTGGGAGCAGATTCAGGAAGTGCTGTATCCTGCCATTTCCCGTATTGTAGTTCGTACGATCAATGGTGGTAATGCTCCCAAGAATCTGGATTATGAGAATTATGAAAAGGCTCCTGATGATATCGGTCTGAGACTGATTGCAGTAGGCGGTCTCAGCCTGTCCAGAGGTCTTACCTTGGAAGGGCTTTGCACCAGCTATTTCTACCGTAACTCTTCTATGTACGATACACTGATGCAGATGGGCCGCTGGTTCGGTTATCGGAATAATTATCAGGATCTGTGCAAAATCTGGATGCCTGAACTGTCCATGACGTGGTACAGCTATATTTCTTCCGCAACCGATGAACTGCGTGCAGAAGTGAAGCGTATGCAGGATGAGAATATGACACCAACAGACTTCGGTTTGGCTGTTCGTTCTGATATTCAGGGTTTGCTGGTTACTGCTCGAAACAAAATGCGGTCTGCCAGGGATTATGAAACCGTTGTCAATATGAGTGGAGAAGTGGTTGAAACAAAATACATTCATAGCTCCATCGAAGTTCTGCAGCGCAACTATCATGAAACAATTCAGTTCATCAATGATCTGCGCAATCACCATGAACTGCATCAAAATGATCCGAACTTTGCAATCAAACATCCACAGTTTATTAATGTTCCCAAAGAAACAATTGTCGACTATCTGAAAGGATTCTCGGCCCATACTTCCAATGCAGCAACAGGATTCATCATTCATAACTTAATCGAAATGTTCCAAGAGGACTGCGATGGAGTGTTTAATAAATGGGATGTGTTGATTGCTGGTGGTAGTGAAACTGATGCTCCAAAACCTTTTGCTGAACTGGAAATCCATCAAGTCCGACGTGGGTTTGCTTACAGGAAAGAGACTAAGTCTCTACAAATGTCTGGCAAGAATTCTCGATTGGGCAGTAAAGATCTTGCCAAGGGTGGATTGACACGTGATCAGGTTAAAAGAATGGAAGAAGGTCATGGCGATACCGGAAAATCCTTCAGTGAAAGTTTTTACTTTAGCACAGGAATTAAGCGTAATCCACTACTCGTAATTTATCCTGTTCATTTGTACTACGAGCCCAAGGACGGCGAAAAGGTAGATGAGGTAAAAAAGGCCATTACTGATTCTCTCAATTTTCCTGTCATTGGTCTTAGCATAGGCATACCAAAAATCAATGGGCTGCCACCGAAACGAATCAAGTACAAAATAAACAAGCAGAAGTGGCTGGAAATTTTTGGTGCCGACAACGCTGATGATTTCGATGAAATAGACGAAACGATTCCGGAGGATTAATTATGGCTGATATAAAGACAATATTCGGCGCAATTGATCACCTGGACGCATACCAGCGTGTGAACAGTACACATTTGCTGGATCTGTATGTGGGAATCGATGATACAGCCAGATGGACTTTGCTGATGATCAGTGAGTATCCTCCACTGAAGGTTGCATCTTCCCGCATGATTTTGGTTAAATCCGGACGACGTCCTGACAAAAAGTGGTCTCTTTCGTTCTCTCTGGTTGATGACAACTATAAGGATATGTTTGTCCTGTTCTGTGAGGACATTGTCTTATCTTCTTCCTGCATCAAAAACAAAGATAAAGCTACCCGTTTTGTTGGAAAACGTTACATGGAATGGCGGGAAATGCTTGCAAATGCCCGGGGAAATTTGCTTTCCCCGGCAGAAGTTAAAGGTCTTCTGGGGGAAATGTATTTCCTGAAAGAGCATCTTTGCGCTCAATATGGCGCTGAAAAAGCCGCGCTGTCCTGGACAGGTCCTAAGCAACTGCCACAGGACTACATAATTGATGATACCTGGTATGAGGTCAAGACAGTGTCGAGTAGCCGAACCGAGGTCAGTATATCATCAATCGAACAGCTGGATTGCGCAAAACCGGGAGAACTGGTGGTTATTAGGGCTGATAAAACCAGTGTGACCAATACCGCTGCAGTCAACCTGAATATACTGTACAAAGAACTGCTGGCTATGCTCCCCGATGATGATTCCAGAGACAAGTTCTCCACAATGCTGCTGCGTTATGGATATTATCCCCGGCCTGAATACGAAGGCGAAGAGTATACCTTTGAGATTAAGACAATAGCCAGATATGCGGTGAATGCGGATTTCCCATGTATCCGCCGAACTAATCTGCCCGAAAGTATATCTGAAGCGAAATATTCCCTGGCGCTTGCTGCCATTGAGTCTTACAGGAAGGAGTGATTCTGTGGATATCAAGGAATTCAGAAACGGAATACTGGATGAAGTGCATTTTAATGCATCAATCAACGGAACCTCTCCCCGGGAAGAGTTTCTGGCGATGTATTCCGGTGCGCTGGTCGAAGCGGAAGAATTTGAGGACTTCGAACAGCTGGCCTATGAGGGCGTTGGATCCCGTAACAGAAGAATTCTGATTGACGGTTACTATTATAGCGAATTGGAAAACTGCCTTATTATTGTAGCCTGTCCGTTCTCTGACGGTATTGAAATCCAATCTCTTACCGCCACCGATGCGGAAGTTCACTTCAATCGGGCAAGAGCATTTGTGGAAGAATCAAGATCCGGATTCATCCAGAAATATGCAGAGGAAAGTTCCCCCGGATATGGCTTGGCCATTGATGTTCAGAAGCGTTATGCCAATGTTACGAAGTACAAATTCTACCTTCTGACTGACATGGCAATGAGCAGCCGTATCCGTGAAATTCCCAGTACCAAGATCGGCGATGCTGTTGCAGAATACCATATTTGGGATATTGCGCGTTTACACAGCCTGTATGCGTCCAAGACAGGCAAAGAGGATATCGTAATTGATCTGAAGGAGTTCTCTCCCAATGGCATTCCCTGCCTGCAGGCTGGCTCCAACGAGGAATACACAGCATATCTGTGTAATATCCCGGGCTCCATATTGGCTTATCTGTATAACACATACGGAGGCCGTCTGCTGGAAGGCAACGTACGATCCTTCCTGTCCGCAAAAGGCAAAATCAACAAGGGTATCCGTAATACCATTCTGAACGAACCCAGTATGTTTTTTGCGTATAACAACGGTATTGCGGCAACTGCTTATGCAGTAGAAGTGGAATCCGGAGACGGATGTACCTATATCACGAAGATTACTTCGCTTCAGATCGTCAACGGTGGTCAGACAACGGCATCTCTGGCTGCAGCCATAATCAATGATAAGGAGCGAGCCAACGGACTGCGGGATATTTATGTACCCATGAAATTGTCCGTAGTTACTCCGGAAAAAGCGATGGTTCTGATTCCCAATATCGCAAAGTACGCCAACAAGCAGAATAAGGTCAGCGATGCGGACTTCTTCTCCAACCATGCGTTCCATGTTAGAATGGAAGACTTCTCCCGGAGAGTACTTGCTCCTGCGGTTATGGGCAACCAGTATGGTACTTATTGGTATTACGAACGCACCCGCGGACAGTATAAGCAGGAGCAGAGCCGTATGACCAAAGCTGAGAAAGACAAGTTCCTTATTCAGTACCCCAAGACTCAGATGTTTACGAAGACAGATCTGGCGAAGCTTTACAACATCTATCGCCAGCTGCCGCATCAGGTCAGTACCGGCGCCCAGAAGAACTTTATTCAGTTTGCGGAATGGGCCAGTGCAGCTTGGGATAAAGATGAAACGTTCTTTAACGAAAGGTTTTTCCGTCTGGTTGTTTGTCTGAATATCCTGTATAAGAAGGTTGACTACATCGTTAAGCACGCATCCTGGTATGAGATGGGCTATAAAGCACAGGTTGTGACCTACACACTGGCATATCTGTTCTATCAGATCAGCAAGGAATGCCCGGATCGTGCATTTGATTTCAAGACAATCTGGAATCAGCAGGGTGTCTCTCACGCTACCGAAATGGAGTTGGAGAAGATTGCGGAAGCGATGTACTACCACCTGGTATCTCCGGACAGAGAAGTACAGAACGTTACTGAATGGGCCAAGCGTGAGGCGTGTTGGAAAAAGGCTAAATCCATTTCTATTTCTCTCGGCTCGAAGTTTAAGCAGGAGCTGGTCAGCACAGCAGAAGAGGCAGAGGCCAAGAAAAATGCCCGGTACGAGCAGAAGCAGGAGAACAGCGCATCTGCAATGATTCAAGTGGCTGAGTATGGTGTTGAAAACTGGAAGTCATTGCTCACATGGGGTATCGAGAACCGGATTTTTAATCCTCAGGAGATTTCTTTCCTGAAGGCCGCGATTGCAATGGAAACCGGAAAATTCCCCAGCGAAAAACAATGTGGCCGTATTCTTCAGGTGCTTGCGAAAGCAAGAGAAGAAAGCTGGCCCAAATAATCACACAAGTTTACTGGAACGAAGGAGGGATATGTTATGGCGGACGTACATACACCAGAGCAGCGGAGCTACAACATGTCCCGCATCCGTGGAAAAGATACAAAACCAGAGGAACTGGTTCGAAAATATCTGTTCTCTCAAGGTTTTCGGTATAGAAAAAATGATGCCCGGCTTCCTGGGAAACCAGACATCGTTCTTCCCAAATATAAGACCGTGATTTTTGTGAACGGTTGCTTTTGGCATGCACATGAAGGCTGCAGATATTTTGTTTGGCCTAAAAGTAACGTTGATTTCTGGAAAAGGAAGATCAACGGAAATATAGAGCGTGATTTGCGCAGTCATCAACTGTTAAATGAGCAGGGGTGGAATGTCATAGTAATCTGGGAATGTCAGCTTAAAAGAGCAACATTCGATGATACGCTGAAACATCTGGTGAGCCAAATAAAAAGTTCTGCGCCAGCCACAGCAACAAGGAGAAAGTAATGTCTACTCGTTCTTATTATTCAGCGACAATTAAAGATTTTCTTGCTACGCACGAGAATTATATACTTGCAGAAATGGTCAAGTCTCATCCTTTTGACTTGAACGATTTTACGCGGGATTCCTGGCTTTCGGAAATTCGTATTTTGAAGCGTGAACTGCATGAATTCTCCGACGGCCATATCTCTCTTGAGTTCAAGATTCCTCGTATGGGAAAGCGCGTGGATGCGGTTGTTTCTTGCCGCGGAATTTTGTTTCTGCTTGAATTTAAGGATGGAGACACCGAATACAGAAACAGCACATATAAACAAGTCATGGACTATGCACTGGATCTTAAAAACTTCCATAGAGGATCCCGAGATAAGTACATCGTTCCGGTTGCTGTGCCCACCGAAGCGCCACAGAGCGATATTTCGATCCAAAAATATGGGGACGGTGTTTTCTATCCAATTGGCATAAATCATACCCAGATCGGCGATGCCATTCATGCTATCACCCAAAAATGCGAACAGCCGGAAATAAATTACGAGGTCTGGGAAAATGCGGAGTACATGCCTACTCCCACTATCGTGGAAGCTGCTCAGGCCCTCTACAATAACCACAATGTTACAGAAATAACCCGCTCTGACGCTGGTGCACAGAATTTGAATCTGACCACGTTCGAAATAAAACGTATTGTTGAGTTCAGCAAAGCCAATAAGCGCAAATCTATTATCTTTGTTACGGGCGTGCCCGGAGCAGGTAAAACATTAGTCGGATTAAACCTCGCAAGTGAATATCACGACAATGAACTGGAAGAACATGCCGTATTTCTTTCCGGCAATCTTCCTCTTGTTACCGTTCTACAGGAAGCTTTGGCCCGGGATAAGGTTAAGCGTGAGAAAGAGGAACGAGGAATGCGTATCTCTAAAGATGCCGCGCTGCGCGAAGTGAAAACCGTTATCCAGATCATTCACCATTATAGAGACGAGTATGTTGGAAATGATACCTGTCCCTCCGACCGTGTGGCCATTTTTGACGAATCTCAGCGCGCGTGGACGAAGGATGAGATTTCCTCTTTTATGGCCCGCAAGAAAGGTGTTAAAAACTTCGACTACAGCGAGCCAGAATTCTTGATTCAAACAATGGACCGTCATGACGACTGGGCGGTAATTGTGTGCTTGGTTGGTGGCGGACAGGAGATTAATAAAGGCGAAGCTGGTTTACCTGAGTGGTTTGATGCGTTACAACGGAGTTTCCCCAATTGGGATGCATATGCGGCGCCCAATCTTGATGATACAGAGTATCTTCGCGGGCGTACTTGGGACGAATTGACTTCAGGAGTCAACCTCACTATCGTGAATGGTTTACATCTTGCAACATCAATGCGCTCGTTCCGGAGCGAAAAGGTGTCGTTGCTTATAAAGCAGATTTTAGATAATGATATTGAAGACGCGCAGCAGACCTTCACAGAGATACGAAAGCAATATCCGATTTATATAACGCGCGATCTTGATACAGCGAAGAACTGGGTCAAGACTGTATCCCGCGGAAACGAGAGATATGGTTTGTTTGCCAGCAGCAATGCCGCACGACTTAAGCCAAGAGGTATCTATTACGCTAAAGATCGCGGCAGTCTATCACCCGAAAACTGGTTTCTGAATCCGGAAGATGATATTCGTTCCAGCTATTTTCTTGAGGCAGTGGCCTCTGAATTTGAAACACAGGGACTGGAACTGGATTATGCAATCGTTGCTTGGGATGCCGATCTCCGTATCGAAAATGGAAAGTGGGCTCATTATCAGATGAGTAATCGGCTCACTCCACCGAACTGGTCGCGCATCAGAAGCGAAAATAATATCATCTATTTGACAAATGCTTACAGAGTTCTATTGACTCGTGCACGTCAAGGATTTGTTATCTATATCCCAGAGGGAGTAGATGATGATGCCACAAGAAGGCGTGAAATATATGACCCAACATTCAATTATCTGAGAAACATAGGTATTCCGGAACTTTAATAGAATTAGAAGAGCACGCATTAAATGGATGCGTGCTCTTCTAATTTGGCAAGATTAATTGTGTATAGCCTATGCTTTTCTGCCATCTCTGCAAACTGTGCAGCTCCGCCCCAGGAGTGGGTGATGTAGGTTACAACATAGTCGGACTGTTTGAGCATCCACTTGTTGCGCCATGAGATAGCAAAGCGAGGATGGATAGTTTCTATGCCTTCCGGGAGCATAGTGTCGGAGTAATCGCGGGTATCAAACTCGTCTCGTTTTGGGGGCAAACGCTCCAGAACGACGGCATAACGGATATGGGGGTATACCGATACCAACTCTTTCAGTACGGATCGCACAATGCTATCAAACGCTCCTTGCTGGCCAACATAAAACATATTTACGGCGTGGTTCTCGATCAGATCAGTCAGAACCTCACGCAGCTTCGGCTTGATTGAACTCGGACAATCACGATGTCCGAAGAATGTACATGCTATTCCCATGGATACGCACCCCTTTCGGCTATGTGTAGCCTAATAGTAGCATGCGTAGCCTATAATGTCCATCCAGATAGGATATGCTATAAGCAAGAAATCTGGAGGAGTGAGAGCATGGATACTGTTACTGCAGTCAGAAATCGTATTCTGGTATTGTGCGGTGAGCGTGAGATCACCATCAACAAGCTGGCTACCATCTCGGCTCTACCGCCTTCGAGCATCAAGAATATTCTTTATGGGAAGAGCCAGAATCCGAAGCTAATTACGATTAAGATGATTTGCGATGGCTTGGGAATAACATTAGGTGAGTTTTTCTCGACACCAGAGTTCGAGGCCCTTGAACAAGAAATTAAATAATTTGAAGCGCCGTTGCAGAGTTATCACTCTACAACGGCGCTTTTGGTGTTTGGCAGCTGTGCTTATTTATGGCTTTTCTGAAGCATTTAGGCGCGGATGATCCTCTATATACTTATCAAGCAACTTTGCCATAAACTCATAGTCTAAAATAACCAATCGCTTATTGCTCAATTTTGCGTGATGGTATAGTAAATGTTTGAGATTATCGTCCAGAATGTATGGATAGATAATACCGACAATGTCCGCGCGGCAATTATCAAAGGCGTCTAATGACTGTTGAATAATCTCTCTTCCGATATCTGAGGCTTTTGTAATTTTCTTTGATGTGCGTCCGGTTGGAACTGACTTTGCCAATCCCACAAATGTCATGTTTTGCCCCTTATGATTAACAAGAAAAGAAACATCGCCGAACTCGTGCCCTTGGTGTGGTTGAGGAATAAATCCTTCAAAACCAGTGAAAAGGCACAACATACAAGCCGTTGTCCCAGATGTAGTGTTCGGGGCCATTTTACATTTTGCGCAATTCTCTTTTGTGGCTTGAGCGCATTTTTCTTTAAGGCTATAAAGGATAGTGTCCAATTCCGCTATTGGCGTGATCAAAGGTCTATTAACTATGTCTGCAAACGCGGGAATATCAGATGGATTTAGTTTTTCGTAGGTTGGACTGCTTTGCAAATCAATACCGTTTGCGTGGATAGTAAAATATTCGTGATCCAGTAGCGTGAGAACGGGGAAATACAGAGAAATTGTATGCTTGATTTTTTCGCACAATTCATCGGTTGCAACGAACTCAACTACATCATCGAATCTATCAAAGGTTTCGGTGTGCCCGTTTTCGCAACAAAAGGAAAACGGTCCTTCTTGAACGGAAGCGCAATGAGGACATACAATTTTGGGCGTTCCTTTACTGGAAATCGCAAAGCTACTATGCCCACAGCAAGTGCAGCTTGGGATAACTTTTTCTTCACAGGTGCTGCAGATATACGATACTTTACTGAAAAAGAATTTGTTTAAATCGTGGCGTATCTTTGATAAGTCGATCTGTAAGGGAAAACTGCTGTCGCCAATCTTTTTGCAGGAAACTATACCGTACGCTATTTGATTAAGAACTTGGATAGCGGAGGCGGTTAGGCCTTCCCAATCAGAAGAACTAAACATATTAAGGCCAGAAATTGCATCCATAGACACATCAGTTGAATTCTTATAATAACCAATGATATCTGTGATACGACGAATGCTCCATGTTCTGAATTGACTTGAAGTAAGACTCTTCGATAGATATAGCTTTCCTTTTTTGCAGTTAACGCCAAGCGTGCCAGAGGTAGAAGCATCAATCTCTTCCGTGTATTGAGTGTTGGTAACGTCATAATTTTCATACCCGGGAGGGATGCAGTCTTTTTTCTCACTTAAATTAGGATCTGCATAAACAATCTTCTCTAACTGATTTGCGGGAGGGTTAGGACTTTGGCGAGTTACTCGACGCTCGTTATTCTCGGAAAAAACATGTTTCAACAGGCCATTGGTTATCTTAACATTGGTAATGTCTGTTTTGTAAAGCCTACTGAATAGGCGCTTCAGAGGTGTCATTAGCGATTCTGGTAAATTGTTGAGAGCCACAAAACCTTTGTCAATGCCAATCCAGATAAAGCACTCTTTCAGCATATAGATAAATGTAAATTCTCCATTTTCATCTATATAGTTGAATCGTTGCAAGTAGGAAAGGGTTACCTCATATATTCCATCGAATTGAAGCATTGATACATATTCCAAGTTTTTGTACTTTGCATTTTCATCAAACTTCAATTCTGAAATATATGTTTTAAGTCGATCCTCGAGTAATTCTTGAGTTATTTGTTCTTGGTTGTGTCCTTTTGCCCAGAAAAGAGTAAAGCCGGGTTTCAAGCCATACCTGTACTTCTCATAAGCGGCATCGATTGTCAAGGTTGTGATTTCAGGGGACATATCTACAAGCTTGATTAGAATAGCTCTGCTTTGACTGTTTACAAACTTTTCTATATCACTTGTGTATGTCTGGCCTTTGATTCCTAAAAGCCTGGATTCGATATTCTCTCGATCAATGTTTTTCCAAATCATCCATCTGATGCCTTTGATTTGCATGCTTTCGAGTTTTAGCATTTGTTCTTTAGGAATGGCCATTTATATCCCCCTTTTTTAGCCGGATTTTACTTATCGTTAATGTTTGCTATTTTTTCTTTTATTTCCTTGACCAAGATATGAACCGTTGTACATGGACACATAGCAGATGGTTGATTTATTCCGTCGCGAACGTATTGATCATATCGAAGAGAGGCTCGATCAATTGCACCACTTTCATCTCCATGGCGAGTTAGCAAGGAATAAATTTGATCATTGGATTTGCGATATTCTCTACCTGTCTTTTTCTCGAAGGTGTTTGCAAATCCATGACAGCAACTGACAGAATCTTGGTAACTGTGCATTTTACCGAAGTAAGCATCGAACCAGATCTCTATACAGGGATTAGACCATCCCGCATGTATACCTTCACGATTTGCCTCGGCTATGATTTGATCAAAGCGAACAACTCTATCGCGATCAAAAACAATCCACGGCTGGCCATACTGAGGTTCCAGTGCAGCTTGTTCTTTACATGCACTAACGAGTTCGTCCGTTTTTGCTTTTGATACTTTGATTACAATGCGACCTTGAAGCTCATTGGGCAGAGACGCCTTGAGTCCATTCATGTAATTTTCTTCGGTCTCTTTGGTGTCTGTAACAATGAAATAGTAGCCTAAATCAGGAACTCTTTTGGGAAAACTGTCTCGTTTTCGGCGATTACCGGTTCGGTCGTTTCGTGCCATTTTTATGCCTCCTTGAACATATCAAAGTATTTCAAGGTAGGAATGGCACCATATTTACCCAACAAATAGTTTTTTTCGTAACTTTCATCTTTTCTGATTTTAGTGCCATCTTCATCCACAAAATCTGCCAAAGAGTACAGTGTGGAGACGCCGTTAGCGTCCTTTTCGGTGAACCAGATTTCATCTCTGCGCAAAAGGTTGTTTGACAACTGCCACGAATCATGTGTTGTGAATACTAATTGTGCATTTTTTTTGTTGATTTCGGGATTAAGGAAAGTGATGATTATGCTCCGCACAAGCAAAGGATGGAGACGCGCATTCAACTCATCAATGAAGAGCGTTCCACCATTCTCAAGTGTATCTTGCAAGACGGGATATAGTGCAAACATCTTTAAAGTACCGTCCGATTCTTCACGCAGAGGGATAAATGCAGTTCCGCCATCACTTGTTTTATGGATGGCATCAATCTTGATGTGTTCTTCGTCATCGTCATCGCCTTTCATTACTTCAACATTGAAATCAATTATTGAAGAATCAAAAGTGGCAAAGTACGAAACAACTTTTTGTTGTACGGTTTTATCGTCGGCAAATCCGTCCGGAATGATCGACGAAAGAACTGCATTCTCATACGGATTACCAAAATTAGCACAATTATTATTATAAAACCAATCTCGAATAGTTTTTAACTTTGAAACTTTTAGTTTGGCACCCAAGGATACGATGAGAGTTTCTTTCTCGAGAGCAATGCGAATGTTTTCTTGGCTTTTTGTAGGAAGACCAGAAAGATCAAGTTCGCTGTTATTGCGATAAAAAATAGATTTGTATTCACGAGCAGTTTTAGATTTGCTATTTAACCATTCTTCAACAATGCCATCTTGGTTAAGTGTAAACCCATAATTATATGACTTGAATCCGTGCTCAGCAGTGTCCATAAAATAAACTTCAAACATGGATTCAGCCTCTTTGCTTTGGGAATCAAAAAGGAATGGCGTTTGTTTGAGCTTTTTATTTTTTGTTTTTCTTTCTTCGGGATCGCCGCCGTAAGAAAATGATTCGACAACATAAGTCATCATGAAACGAAATGCTTCTATAACATTTGATTTACCACTTGCATTTGCGCCGTAAATGGCGGCAGCGGGTAAAACTTTCTCATAGCCGGCGTTAAAAATTCTATCCGAATGCTCTGTGATTTTTGTGGCACTTAAATCTAAAAAAGTATCATCTCTAAAAGACTTGAAATTCTTGAAACGAAATTGAATCAACATATCCACTACCTCCTATCTATAGTATACTCAAAACACGCAAAAAATCAACACCCAGATGAGAAAACATCTCATTTGGGTGTTGATTTAATTACAAGTTAACTATTTCTTCACATACAATTTCTTTTGCGTATAATTGAATGTTCTGCATGCTTCTAATCCACCCGAGTTGATCCTTGGCTTTTAATTCTTCGGTTATGCCTTCTGAGACTGCTTTTTGTTTAACTAACACTTCCATCCGTTGTTGTGCCTGTTCGTTGATATCGGCAAGATACGTCCAGAGGTTGCCGGAAAGCACGAGCTGATTAAAGATTACTGGGCGGTGTTCTTTCAGAAAATCTCTGTGCATGCGGCCCCAATGACCAATAGGACGAGCCTCTTCTGGTAACTTCCAATCAGGAATATAGTAATCGCCAGTCTTGATATATGTGATCTGTTCCATCGTTAATCCTCCTTATAGTCCGCGGGCTTATAGCGCTGGGCGTATTCCTGTAGCTTTTGCAGGTCGATCTGGGCTTGGAAGCGAGCCTGTGCTTCAAGGCAGGGGGTGAACAGGGTGGACTTGTCCATGTCCCACTCTCGGATGCCCTTGAGATATTCCGTGCGCCGTTTATCATCGAGAATGAAGGGTGTGATCTCATGACGCAGGCACTCCTTGAACATGAGCAGCCGACCTACGCGACCATTGCCGTCTGCAAAAGGATGGATACGCTCAAAGCGCACATGGAAGTCCAGGATCTGCGCCAGTTCCACTTTATCCAAGCTTTCGTATTCCGAGATTAGTGCGCTCATTTGGGATCCAATGTTCTTAGGCGGCGTGGTTTTTGTCTTGCCCAAGGTACAGGTATCTCTGCGATACTCGCCCGGATGAAACAGGAGCTTACGCTCCGCCATGGTACCGTAGCTGAGCATGGTATGCAGCTTGCGGATGTAGGATTGAGAGATGCGCGCTGTGGCCGTCTCGATGATGTAGTTAATGCAGGCAATGTGGTTGTAAGCTTCGATCAGATCATCTACCTTGATGGGCTCAAAGCCCGTGGAGACCTTGCCTTTTTTGTAGACTTCTTCCACCTGGGTAAGCATGAGTCGGTTGCTTGCCAGACGGTTGGAGCTGTAGCAGAAGTTGATCTGTATGTAATCGTAGAGACCATGGTAGATCTTCTTGGTGCGCTGACGCTGCAGCTGCTTCACAAGCTTGGGGACTGTTGGTGCTTCCTGCTTCTTTCTTGTTGGACGTGCTGTGCCTTCCGGCACAAACCAAGCGCCTTCTTTTTGAACTGCGCCGGGGATTCTGCCGTCACGACAGTACCGACGAACCATTTGCTCGGTGGTATTCCATAAAACCGAGACTTCTTTTGTTGTCAAATAGTCCATAAATCAAGTTTATTTCTTGTTGATATTACACAAAAACTGCGTTACTTTTCGGTTTTCGCGTTACTTTTCTGACCAGAGTTTTGACCAGAATTAGGGCGAAACACCTTGTACAGAATGAAACTTTATAGATTTTTCTCGAATAAAATCGGACTAAATGGACGAATTGGATGAATAGGACGAATAAATATAGCCGAGGAAGCCGATGGCATTCAAGAGGTCAGCGGTTCGATTCTGCTTATCTTCAAGATTATTTTAGTATAACAAAATAGACACATGGTAGTTTTTCATGTGTCTATCTTTATATAGCTTTGATGGTTATTTGGATTCTTCCCGATCATTTTGTCTCATTTTTTCTGTGAGCGAAAACAAATGCTGCAGTCATCATCAGAAGCATAGGAAGGACAACGAACATCCAGGGAGATGCGGCACCGCCAGTGCTGGGGTTGGCACTCTTCGGGACTTCTTCGTCAAAGATTTCGGTATAGCCGTCATCAAGGGGAACGCTTTCATCAAAGATGTCGGTGTACTCGCTGTTGTTATTATTGTTGCTGTTGTTATTATTGTTATTATTGTTATTATTGTTGTTATTGTTGTTTTCTTTTTCGCTGGGAGTGACGGTGTTTAGAGTAGCAGCTGTTACGGTGGGAATTTTTATTTCGTTAGTTGCGAAAGAACCGGTTTCGGTTTTAAATGTTTCTGTGGTCAAACCGTTGGAAGGATAAGTGGTGCTATAGCTGAACCCTGATTCCTTTGTATCAACGGAAACTTTGTAGGATAAAGTGTAGTTGTCGCTGCGCAGCATAGCGCCGTCTTTTACATACCATGTAAGCTTGTAAATAGTTCCGCTGGTGTTGCCGATAACATTTTGTCCGCCTCCAGCATAGTCCGAAGAAGCAACGCTTTCGACGATGACAGGAACTTCCTGAGCTGTGGGACGGTTTGCGTTGATCTGCCAACCACCATTGGTTTCGTCGTAGATAACCGTTCCGGTGCTGTTATCTGTTATTTTAATGGTACCCATTTGGAAATTAACCCATTTGCTCATATAGTCAGTAATAACAACATCGTTATAGGGGGTAATAGAGAATTTGCTGACGTTTTGGGCTAAAATAGCGGGCAGATTAGCCATATTGCCTGCGGCAGTAAATGTAATTTTATCATTGCTGTCAAGGCTGCTCATCCAGTCAGTGGATCGGTTGGAGTCGATCAAATATATATTACGGATCTTGCTGTTTGCGGCAAGTGCAGCGCCTGCTGCGGCTGCGCGTGTAGCCGCATTAGTCTTGTTGCAGGTGTATGCACTGTTTCCATATGTGAGATAATAGTAGAAATCCTCAATTTGAGCGTGACCGTTATTCTGCCAATCGAGGAAAGCGCGTTCGGCCATGGATACAGGCTGGTTTTGGTTGATATCCATGCCGGATGCTGCAAAAACTTCTGCGAGGAGCTTGTCACCGTATGCAAGAAGTTCGTCACTTGTAAGTGCATCAAAAAAAGCGTTAAGGTCGCTGAGATCTTTTTCGCCGAAAATTTCGTTAAAGGCATTGGAACGTGTCAAAGAGGGATTGTTGAGAACATCAATAACTTCTGCCTCAAGAGCTATGGAGGCCAAAGCTTCTGTAGAACATATTGGTGTGGTGTTTTTCCAATTGGCGAAATCATAAGGGGTTTCGTCTGTATTTACTTCACCATCGCTGATGTAAACCACATATACGTTATCAATTTCATTGGCTCTGGCGTTGATGTATCTCTCGATGCCTGTGAAACCAGCTTCGCAGTTGGTGGAAGAACGGCCGTAAAGGAGACCGCCGGGGAGAGCGGGAAGTTTGCTGTTGAATTCGTCCATTGTTCTTGCGCTTTCAACAACAACGTTGTCACCAATTCCGAAAGTCATCAAAGTGATATGGGTTCTGCCGGAGCCATCCAGGATATCTTCTCCGACCTGAAGAAGAGCGGGACGAATAGTGGATGTCCAGTCATCGTCAGTTGAATAGGAACCATCTACCATAATGATGATCTCATCATGAACCTTGAGCTCATTTCCGGGTGTGGTGAGAGAAATTTCATAAAGATTAGCATTTCTGTCAATCAACTGGCTGCTTTTTCGAGTAATGGCATTTTGGAGTGTTGCTTCTGAAGCAAAAGCTGTTATGGTGAATATAGCTGCAAGCATACACACGACCAATAACATTGCGATTGTTTTTTTCATAATATATCACCTACTGATTAGATTTTACCTCTTTTTACTTTTACAGTAGAGTAAAATTTGAGGTTGCTTAGTTTGTGCTTTAAATATAGCATGTAACAGTCACACGGATGGTCACAAGTCTATAAAAATAATATATATTTTTGGAATTATATCAAAAGGGTTCTTTTATTTCTGTGTTTTGGCGGAAAGTGAGGTGTGCTTATGATAAATACTGTGGAAAATATTTGTTTGGTGTTATGAAAAATCGGCAGGTACAAGACGGATGGAAATGAGGAAAATAAAGTAATTTATGAGAAGAATACAGATTGAATTGATGGGAGAAATATGATATACTGAAAAAAGTTCGGACAAAAATGTGAAAAGGAGAACTGCTATGAGTATTTTTACTCCCATCAACCTGAGAGTAAATCGCGGAAGCTCTAAAGCTGCCGTGGTAGCTAATCAGACACCGGTTTTTTCATGGGGAATCAAACATGAGGACAATAACCGCAGGCAGAAAGCATGGAATATCAGAGTGATTGACCTGAATGATTCTGAAAGATTGCTGTGGGATTCCGGTTGGGTATGTTCTGATGAACAGGAGGCCGTCTATGCAGGCGAAGCATTGGCAAGCGGACGTCGAATCTGCTGGGAACTCACGCTGAAGGATGATGCAGGCAACGTCAGCGCATCGGTCTGTGCAGAGTTTCTGACCGCTCTTTTGGGAGAGTGGCAGGCAGGCTGGATTGCGCCGCAGGAAGGTTATGGCAAAGCAGCTATCTATTTTCGCCGTGAATTTGAGGTGAAAGAAGGACTGAAGAATGCCGTTCTTTTCTGCTGCGGTATCGGTTATCAGTATGTCACCGTTAACGGTATTTCTGCCGATTGCACTGAGTTGGGTGAGTCTCTCATGCAGCCGGCCTTCACCAATTATAATGAATATTGCAGCTATGTCACCATTCCCATCAACGGACTGATCAACGACTGCGAAAACTGTCTTGGTATCGTTGTTGCCAACGGTTGGCGCAATAATGCAGATGATAACATTCTTTATATCGAGAATGCCAAGCACGGCATGAAAATGGCGTTTAGTGGTACCCCTGAACTGACGGCACAGCTGATGCTGGAATATGATGACGGTCATACCGAATGGATCCTGACCGACGAAAGCTGGCAGTGCGGCAAGGGCGGCGTAACCTATGCCGATGTCTTCAACGGTGAGAGATTTGATGCCCGCCTGGAACCCTGGGGATTTGATACCTGCGGTTTTGAAGGGGAGGGATTTGAGAACGCTGCTGTTGCCAAAGCTCCCGCCGGAGAGCTTCGTCCGCAGATCATTGAGCCGATCGTGGAGCAGAAACGCTATCCCGCAAAAACGGTCACCCCATTGGGCAACTGTAAATACCTTGTTGATTTTGGTACCAATATTGCCGGTTGGGTAGAATTGTGCATCCCGGCTTTGGAGGCAGGTACCGAGATCACACTGATCCATGCGGAAGAGCTGGATGAGGAAAAAGAACTGCACATGGCCAATCTGCGTAAGGCAGAGCAGAAGGATGTCTATATCTCCGACGGTGAAGAGGCTCTGTGGGCTCCGAAGTTCACCTATCACGGTTTCCGTTGGGCAACCATCGAGGGTATTCCAGCTTTTGAGGCCGAGATGGCCGAGGCGGTTTCGGTATACAACGATGTGGACAGTGGCAGCTTTTTCGAGTGCGGCAGCGCCGTTGCCAATGCCATTCAGCAGATTATTGTCCAGACAGAACGTGACAATATCCACGGCATCCTCACTGACTGCCCGCAGCGTGACGAACGTCAGGGCTGGATGAACGATGCAACAGTTCGCTTTGAAGAGACTCCCTATAACTTTGATGTGGGCCGCATCTTCCCGAAGGTGATCGATGATATCATTGCCGATCAGGGTGAAAACGGTGCCATAACCTGTACGGCTCCCTTCGTCTGGGGACAGCGTCCGGGTGATCCGGTTTGCTCCTCCTTCCTCGTTGCTGGTGTCCAGAATCTGATGCACAATGGTGATATTGAGACATTGAAGCGGGTATATCCCAACTATAAAGCATGGAATGCGTTCCTTGCTTCCGAGGCGGAAAAGGGCAATGGTATTGTAGAATACAGCTATTATGGTGATTGGGCCGGTCCAGAGGATGGCTGTGAGGCTCCTGAGGTTGCAAGGTCTGGTATCACCCCCGGGGCACTCATGTCCACAGGATATCACTATTATAACTACATCCTTCTTGCAAAAATAGCAGAATATCTTGGTATGAAAGAAGAGATGAAAGAAAATCTCACCTGTGCAGCCAAGGTGAAGAAGGCGTTCCTTGAAAAATGGTGGAACGAGGAAACAGGTATTGTTGCAACCGGATCCCAGGCATGCCAGGCCTTTGCACTGTGGCTGGGTATCCTTCCCGAAGAAGGCAGAGTGCTTGCAGCGGAAAAGCTCAATGAGGCTGTTGTTTCTGTTGGCACAAGAATTACTACAGGAAATCTCTGTACAAGATACCTGTTTGACATGCTGGCGGAATACGGCTATGTCGATACTGCATGGGCACTCATTACCCGTGAAGAGTATCCTTCCTGGGGCTATATGCTTCAAAATGGTGCAACTACGGTATGGGAACGCTTTGAGATGAAAGAAAACGGCGGTATGAACTCCCATAACCATCCTATGTTTGGTGCGGTGGGTTATTGGTTTTATGCCTATGTGGCCGGTGTTCGTCCCTCTGCTCCCGGATGGAAGACTTTCACCGTGAAGCCCTATATTCCGGAAAAACTGACCTTCGCTGAGGCAAAGGTTAATTCCGTCAAAGGAGAGATCCGTGTCAAGTGGCTGAAACGCTACGGTAAGTGCATCCTCTCGGTCGTTGTTCCATTTGGCTGCACCGCTGTTGTGGAGTTTGACGGTAAAACCGAAACAGTTGGCGCAGGATTCCATACCTTTGAAACAAAGCTGTGAAAAACTTTCTCGTGCAACCATAGTAAGTTAAACAAAACGTTTGGTTGATAACAAAATAATAAAAGAGCTGTCGGACAGAAATCTTAACGGGATTTTGCGGCAGCTTTTTTGTTTGAAGTTTGGAAGATTTTTGGATAAGTGAGATTTTGGCTGAAAAACAGCGAGATATGTCAAAGGAATGATTGACGGGAAGGGGCAAAAAATATATAATTAAAGTTAATGTAAGCTGTTAAATTGTAAAGAAGCGGAGGAAATCTCTTTTGAGAGGTTGGATCATATACAACGCATTTTTAGGAACAAAATTTACCCAACAGGCACAACAGCTGATTGCAGCAGCAGAAAAACTGGGGGTGACATTGGAGCCGAAGGCGAGTACAGAAGTTTTGTATTTGGCAAGTTCGGAGGGATTCCAACTACTCTCGGGGGAAGCTCTGCCGGATTTTGTGCTGTTCTGGGATAAAGATATCCGCCTGGCGCAGGCACTTGAAGGAATGGGTGTAAGACTGTTTAATACATCAAGAGCAATTGAACTCTGTGATGATAAGTCACTGACTCATTTTGCGCTGCAAAAGGCAGGAATACCGATGCCGGATACGATTTTTGTGCCCAAAACCTATGAGGGAATCGGGTATGGCAATGCCGCTTTTTTGGAGAATGCAGCAGCGGCGCTGAGTTTTCCCATTGTGGTTAAAGAATGGTTTGGTTCTTTTGGTCAGCAGGTGTATCTGGCAAATAATTTGGAAGAACTGTATGAGATCGTTGCACGCACCGCTCCAAAACCCTTACTGCTTCAGAAGATGGTGAAAAGCAGCGTAGGGCGGGATGTTAGGCTGAATGTGGTGGGCGGACAGGTGGTAGTCTCCATGTACCGTACCGCTAAAAGTGGCGATTTCCGTTCCAACATCACCAACGGTGGTTCTGCTGTAACATATACACCAACCCGGGAAGAGACAAAACTTGCAGAAGAATGCTGCCGTATTCTGGGATTGGACTTTGGCGGAGTGGATATTCTTTTCGGAGAACGTGGTCCTGTTGTGTGCGAGGTGAACTCCAATGCACATATGAAAAATATTCGTGATGTGACAGGAATTGATGTGGCAGAGTATATTGCTGCTCATATTGTCAGGGAAATCTACGGAGAAAGGGGCTGTGTGATTCGATGAGCTTTCATTGCTGGCTGATATATTCTATACCGGAAGCAAAGCGAAATGAGAGAAATATCCTCTTTTATTGTGAAGAATCGGCGAAGGTTGGTATAAATTTAGATGTTTTATACCGGGAGTATATAAAAATCGGTACCAATCGAGGAAAACTGACGATACAGTATAACGGAGAAGAGCGCCTCCTGCCGGATTTTGTCATCTGTCGTACATTGGATTCGCTGCTGACACGTCAGCTTGAGATGATGGGAGTGCCGGTTTTCAATAACTCTTTCGTGGCAGAGATCACCGGAGATAAGGCGCGGACATATCAATATCTTTCCGGAAAAAATATTCCAATGCCGGCAACAAATTTTGTCAGATCATGGGAAGAGCCTCCCATACTGGCGGAGGAGATGTTCCCAATTGTGGCAAAGCCCTGCTGCGGCAGAGGCGGCTATGCGGTGGAACTGATAAAAGAGCAGGCACGTCTTACAACATATGCCGGGGAACGGAAGGCGGCAGCGGAAGACTATGTGCTGCAGCAGCCGTCAGGCATGCCGGGAAGAGATTTGCGGGTCTATGTAATCGGCAGAGAACCCATAGCGGCGATGCTGCGTATATCCTCCGGACAGGATATCAGGGCCAATTTCTGTCTCGGTGGGGAAGCAAAAAGATATGAATTGAGCGGGGAAGAGAGGGCGTTGGTGGACCGGATTACCGCGCAGTTCGATTTCGGTCTGGTTGGTGTGGATTTCCTGTTTGACAGTGATGGTTCAATGATGCTCAATGAAATTGAGGATGTAGTTGGTGCCAGAATGATCTATACCTATACAGATATCAATTTAGTGGGAAGATATCTTGAATATATAACGAGAAGACTAAAGGAGAAGTGAAATGAGTAAGTTGTTGATGTTCATGTTTGAAGGCTGCCCCTATTGCAGAAGAGCTTTGGGATATATGAGAGAGCTAAGAGAAAGTGACCCCAGGTATGAAAAAATTGAGATTGAAATGATTGATGAGAAAAAGCAGCCTGCGGTAGCAGATCGGTATGATTACTATTTTGTTCCCACCTACTACAAAGTAGAGGGAGAAAAATGTGAGAAAATCCATGAAGGAGCAGCGTCCCGGGAGGATGTTATCCGTGTGCTGGAGAGTTGTCTGTAATAAAAGAGAGGGAGAAAACCAAAATGACATTTTTTGATCTTGTAAAAAAGTCCAGAAGTTACCGCCGGTTTGATGCATCGCAGGCGATAACAAAAGAAACGCTGGTGGATTTGATTGAAACTGTGAGATTTACACCGGCCACGGTCAATATCCAGCCGCTGAAGTATGCCCTTTCGTGGGAGAAACCGCTGAACGATAAAATATTTGCTCATACCAGATGGGCGGGTCTTCTCACTAAGGAGGAGTTTCCACCTCAGACAGAAGAAGAGCAGCCCACGGCTTATATCCTGATCGCAGCGGATACGGAAGTAAACGCCAATGCCGATACCTTTAAAATTGATGTTGGAATCTGTGCGCAGACCATCATGCTTGCTGCAGTAGAGAAAGGGTTCGGCGGATGTATGATAGGTTCTTTTGATAAAAAAGAGGTATCTGAACTGATGGGGCTCACCGGGCGATATGTCCCCATGCTGCTGCTTGCGTTGGGAAAGCCTAATGATACGGTGGTTACGGAAGATATGCCGGAGGGCGGAGCCAGTGCCTATTATCGTGTGAATGGAGTACAGCATGTGCCGAAGCGTACGGCAGCGGAATTGATTGTTGATTAAGAAAAAAAGATGAGGTGACGGCTTATGGCACTGATGTCTAACAACAAACTCAGGCTGATTTATCTCAGTCAATACCTCATGAAAAATACCGATGAAGAACACCCTGCAACCATGGCGGAGATTTTGTCGTTTCTCAGCGAGAATTCCATTTCCTGTGAGCGCAAAGCAGTGTATGATGATATGGAGATGCTGAAGCTGGCAGGATATGATATCCTCTATCGCAGAGAGATGCCGTCGGGATATTATATCGGAAGCCGTGAATTTGAACTGCCGGAGCTGAAGCTGCTGGTGGATTCCGTGCAGGCATCCAAATTTATCACCGTAAAAAAATCCCGGGAGTTGATTGCAAAGTTGCAGCGGCTGTGCAGCACCCGGGAAGGAGAAAAGCTGCAGCGTCAGGTATTTGTATCAAACAGACTGAAAACCTCCAACGAGAGCATATACTATAATGTAGACAGACTCTATGGGGCCATATCGGAAAATTCCCGTATCCGCTTCTATTATTGCGAATGGGATAAAGATAAGAAGTTGAAGCGGCGCAGAGACGGTGCCAGATATTTTACAAGCCCCTGGGCTCTGGCATGGGATGATGAAAACTATTATCTGATTGCCTTTGATAATGATAAGGTAAAGCACTACCGTGTGGATAAGATGCAGGAAATTGAAGCAACAGGAGAAGTGCGGGAAGGTCGGAAACAATTTGAAAGCTTTGACGCTGCCTCCTACGCCAAACGGGTTTTTGGTATGTTTGGCGGAGAGACACAGCGTGTAACGTTTGAAATTGATCCCAAAATGATTGGGGTGTTTATTGATCGTTTCGGAGCGGATATTCCTATGTGGAAGACGGAAAAAGGGTTGTTTACCATGGCGGAGGTGGAGGTTAGCGCGCAGTTTTTTGGCTGGCTCTGTGGTCTTGGTGGTCTGGTGAAGATTACAGAACCACGGGAAACAGCAGAAAGCTATCAGAGATGGTTGGAAGAGATTATGCAGAAATATATCTCAGAGTAAGGTTTTTCGCCGCGGATCATAATTTTCGGCAGATAATTTTATTTTGTATCCCCTTTTTACTTGACTTAATTATATAAATCTTATAAAATATATTATGTGAATATTATTTTAGATGTCGGGTGGCGAAAGTTATGGAAGATATCTTTGTTCGCAAAGAACTGATATATACGATATATCAGGAAAAGAGTATTTCCAAGGCAGCGCAGAAGCTTTTTGTTTCGCAGCCGTCGTTGAGTGTGATGGTGAAGAAGATTGAAGACAGTATCGGTCTTCCGTTGTTTGACCGCAGCTGTAAACCCTTGAGGCTGACGGAAGCGGGAATGGAATACATCAAAGCAACCGAACAAATCCGGCATATTGAAGCATCCTTTTCGGATTACATATGTGCTGTCAATAACCTGCAGGCAGGATCACTCGGAATCGGCAGCAATCAGCTGCTTTCCGCGTTGGTTCTTCCCAAATATATCATGAACTTCGTGAAAAAATATCCCAACATTCGTCTGGATCTTCTGGATGCCGACTCTACCATTTTGGAGCAGAATATCCTCTCCGGCAGATTGGATTTGATTCTGGATACGTTAGAACATAATCCGGATATCTTCGAAAGACAGTGCCTGAAATCGGAAGAACTGCTGCTGGCAGTGCCCACGTCTTTTTCCAGCAACGCGGCCATGAAGGATTATCAGTTCTCCTATAATGATATTCTGGAAAAACGCCATATGGATACCGACATTCCCCCAGTTCCGCTTTCCGAGTTTAAAGATGAGCCATTTGCTCTGCTGACAAGGGGTAACGATACCAGAATCCGGGCAGCCGCTATATTCCAGGAGGCCGCCATCTCTCCCAAGGTGGTACTGGAGTTGGATAGACTGGTTACACTCTATAATTTTGTAGAGATTGGAACAGCCGCCTCTATCGTTAGTGATACGTTGGTCAAAAAAATCAAGGGCGACCCTGACGCCGTGGTGTTCTATAAGCTGCCTGCAACCCATGCCAAGCGCAATGTCTATGCTTTTTATAAACGCAACCGGTACTACTCTAAAGCGATGGAGTATTTTATTGAAAGCTTGGGAACTTTGGAATAAGCTCGGGAAAAAGAAACGTTCCTATCCGAATGACGGGACTTTGCCGTAAGATTTGAAAAGAACACAGCAAAATAAAAATTATAAAAAGGACTGCCGCAGCATAAGCTGCCCGGCAGTCCTTACTTTTGCTTATATCTGTGTGTTGTGTGCAGATATTTCCCCGTAAAAAGAGAAAGGGAAACTTATTCAATCAGATCGTTTTCGCGGAACTGTAGAGAGTAGAGATCTTTATAAGTACCACAGGCGGTCATGAGTTCTTCATGGGTGCCGCGTTCGGTGATTTTACCGTCCAGAACAACGGCGATCTCGTCGGCATTGCGGATGGTGGAGAGGCGGTGGGCAACAACCAGTGTGGTGCGTCCTTTGCACAGTTCATCCAGAGCCTGCTGAATCAGAACCTCCGTCGTGTTGTCCAGTGCGCTGGTGGCTTCGTCAAGGATCAGGATAGCGGGATCTTTCAGGAAAACACGGGCGATACTCAGACGCTGCTTTTGTCCACCGGACAGTTTGACGCCGCGTTCACCAATTTCGGTATCATAACCGTTTTCAAGAGTCATGATATAGTCGTGAATGTTGGCGCGGCGGGCTGCTTCGTGGATTTCCTCTTCGGTGGCATCGGGACGGCCGTAGAGAATGTTATCGCGAATGGTACCGACAAAGAGGAAAACATCCTGCTGGACAATACCAATATTGCGGCGGACAGAGTCCAGTGTCAGATCACGGATATCGGTTCCGTCGATCATAATGGAACCGTTGCCGTCTTCCAGACGGTAAAAGTTGGGAAGCAGGTGGCAGAGAGTGGTTTTTCCGCCGCCGGAGGGACCAACCAGTGCAAGCTTGCGTCCCTTTTCCAGCTTGAGGTTGACATTGTGAAGCACTTCTTTGGTGGGATCGTAGGAGTAGGTAACATCCTTGAATTCGATGACACCCTGAACATCGGTGAGCTCCCGGGCATTGGGAGATTCCGGTTCCGGCTCCTCGTCCATAATTTCAATAAAGCGTTTAAAGCCGCTGGCGCCGTTCTGGAACTGCTCCATAAAACCGATCAGGGTGTTTACCGGGTTGATAAACAGGTTGACGGAGACGATAAAGGTGGAGTAGTCACCAAAGGAGATTCTGCCGGCATAGAGAAACAGGCCGCCGGCAATAAGGATGAACACGTTGAAAATATCGGTGATAAAGCTGGTGGAAGAGAAGAAAAGGGCCATGGCATGATAGGCGCGTCCGGAGGATTCGACAAACTCGTCGTCGCCCTTTTTGAACTTTTCAATTTCGCGGTCTGCGTTGGTATAGGCTTTGGTAACACGGATACCGGTAATACTGCTTTCGACAGCAGCGTTGATGGTGGCATTGCTCTTGCGGCGATCCTCAAAGGCGCGCTTCATGGATTTACGCAGACGCATGGTGACAAAGACAAGAATGGGAACACAGGTGAAGATGATAAGAGTCAGGATCCAGTCAATGGTGATCAGATAGATAAAGGAGAGGATGATCATAACAGAACTGATGAGAAGGTTTTCAGGTCCGTGGTGGGCAAGCTCACAGACTTCAAACAGGTCGCTGGTGATTCTGGTCATAATACGTCCTGTTTCATGGTTATCAAAAAAGCGGAAAGGCAGCTTTTCCAGGTGAGCAAAAAGATCCTTGCGCATCTGCGACTGCATGCGTACGCCGATGATATGACCGTAGTACTGTACAAAATAACGTAACAGCATGCGGATGATATACAGTACCAGTACAATAATACCGGCAATGACGATGGTGGAGTACATCTTTTGAGGGATATAAATATTGAGCATTTTATTGGTCACAATGGGGTATACCATGCCGATGACAGAAATCAAAAGGGAGGCCAGCATGTCCCAGACAACCATTGTCGTGTGAGGTTTGTAATAAGAGATAAAGCGCTTAAGCATGAGAGTTATACTTCCTTTCCTCTTTTTTCGGGCGGCACATAGGATTTGCACCGAAGATATTCCGATTCGGGACAACCGTAGAAGGGGCCATCGCAGGGTTTGCGTTTGGTATCCCGAATCCGTTCCAGCTCGGCAATGATATTTCCGAGCGCTTCCTTGTCCAGACAGTAGTGGGTGTAATAGCCCATTTTAACACCATATACCAGCCCTGCTTCGCGTAAGGTTTTCAAGTGTTGGGAAACTGCCGATTCGGAAAGATAGCTTTGCCTTGCCAATGCCCGAACACAATATCCTCGCTCGGACATCAATTGTAAAAGTAAAAATCGCTTTGGCTCTCCCAAAGCTTTCAGAATTTTTTCATCCATATTTTCACTCCTATCCTTGTTCCATATTATACTATGCTAATTTGATTTCGTCAATACTAAATTGAATTTCGGGGATATGAAATATATAATTGAAAAAGGCGGTATCTTGTTCCGGTAGATACCGCCTTGGGAAGTCAGTAATGATAACGTTTGCGTTTTGTGATAAGAAATAACACAGAAAACATAACGGCCATAAATTCCGCAACGATGATGGAGAGCCAGACACCGTCAATATCCCAAAGCAAAGGCAGCAGCATCACAGCGCTGATTGGAATACCAATGTTCTAAGAAAGGAAATTACCGCAGAAGTCACCCCATCATTGAGAGCGGTGAAGAAGCCGGAAGAGAAGATGGCAAAACCCATAAAAAAGAAGGAGAAAGCGAAAATGCGGAACCCGGAGACGGTGAGAGTCATAAGAGCTGGATCATATCCGACAAAGAAACGGGCAAGAGGGACAGCAAGCAGCTCTGCCGCGATTACCATGGCAATACCGAAAATACCGATCATAATAAGGCTTTTTCTGAGAAGTCCCTTCAATTCCGTATGGTTCTGTGCGCCATCATGATAACCGATGACAGGGGAGGTGCCAATAGAATAGCCGATAAAAGCGCCGGAAAAGATCATACTGACATACATCATAACACCATAGGCTGCAACACCATTTTCACCGGCATATTTTAAAAGCTGAATGTTGTAGAGCATACCGACGAGACTCATAGAGATGTTGCTCATAAACTCCGATGAGCCATTGATACAGGCTTTTAAAATTATTTTGCCGTCAAAGTGGGTTTTGCCAAGTCTGAGGATACTGTCATTGATTCTGGAAAAGTAGATGAGAGGAAGGAGTCCTCCCACAGTTTGACTCATTGCGGTGGCAATGGCTGCACCGGCCAGTTTGTATTCTTGAGGAAGCAGCAGAACAAGAAGCGCATCCAGAACCATATTGGTGATGCCGGAAAGGATGGTTACTCTGAGACCAAGTTGAGGTTTTTCTGCTGCCACAAAAAAACTTTGGAACAACAACTGCAAAATAAAAAAGGGAAGAGCTGCAAGGTTGATGCGCGCATAAACAATACAGTTTCCAAGAAGGTCGCCCTCTGCTCCAAGAAGAATGGCAATGGGGCGAATGAAGAGGATGCCCAGTATGGCGAAGATGATACCTAAAAGAAAAGCTACGTAAATAAAGAGCGAAAAGTAGCTGTTGGATTTTTCGCTATCGCCTTCTCCAAGAGTTTTGGCGACGATAGCGGTACCGCCGGTACCAAACATAAATCCAACGGTTGCCATAACCATTAAAAAGGGCATAATCAGATTGACGGCAGCGAAGGGAGTTTTTCCGGCAAAATTTGAGACAAAAAAACCATCCACAACGCCATATATGGAGGTGAAGATCATCATAGCGATGGAGGGTAGGGTGAAACGAAGCAGTTTTCCGTAGGTAAAGTGATCTGAAAGCTGAATATTCATTATGTTCTCCTGAAAAAATGAAAAAAATATATTATAAGAATAGAATCTGTTTCTGAAGAGAGGTGGTATATTTGGCCATAAGGCGAATATGCATATCAATTTCTTCTTCTGTCCAATCTTCAAAAGCTGCAATCTCTGCATCATATAAGCGTTTGGCGGTTAGAGAAAGATAATCTTTTCCTTTAGCGGTCAAAAGAACTCTTTTGCTGCGTCCTTTATATGCTTCCAGATAGAGAATATTGTCTTTCTCCAACTTGCGGATTGCCGAATTAACGGTTTGCTTGCTGATTCCGGATTGTTTGTAAATATCACTGAGCAGGCAGGTTTCTCCATGGTCATAGAGGGTATAGAGAATTCGCATAACACTGTCGGCCACGCCTATTTTAAAGGCAGCCTGATGGTACAGTGCATCTGTTTCTGCAACATAATAATTGATTTGGTGGATTTTAGCCGAGGTATCACCGTGCATAATATCTCTCTCCTGTATGAAGTTATACTCAGGTATTATAGTACGATTTCGTACATGCGTCAAGTGTGACTTGTAAAAAGATTGTTTTATAAAGGCGGAACGGACACCTTTCATATAAAAAAGGACGAGATCTTCTCGTCCTTTTTTATATGAAAATTTGAATTGTAGGGCTATATACTTGTGAAAAACAAAAAAAGATCAAAGCAGTTCGTGGTCATCGTCTGCGTCCATAAATTCACGGTTAGAGACACGCTTGATTTCACGCTGCTTTTCAACGAGATCAGAAATAATATTTTTGACCTCACGGGAATTTTTGATGTGCTTGATATCAAATTCAGGGGTGGATTTATCGGCAGAGCAGCAATGAATGGTACCAAGCCCAAACAGCCTTTCGCCAAAAGAACGGTTGAGGGTGAGGTCCATAATGCGGTAGAGACGTACTTCATCCTCTCGTTTATTGAAAAAACCTGTGGAGACGAGAAGCTTTTCTTCCTCAAGCATATACACGGTAAAAGACCAGGGAAGACCAAAAATGATGCGTTTTCTGTCTCTCCAGATATAGTTTTCCTGTTGTTGTTTTTTGGCCATAAAAACACCTCATATTCAGAAAAGTTATTGTCAGAATTCAATGGGGTTTTTCTCAGACGCATATTCCCGTGTATTGATGGGCAGACCTTTTTCAATCAAGCGTCGGTTGAAATATTCCCGCATAAATGTGTAGAGAATTGCGAAAATAGGTACACCGATAAACATTCCCACAAAACCGAAGAGATCGCCGCCGACCAGAATGGCGAAGATGACCCAGAAAGGGGAAATTCCGGTGATATCGCCAATCACCTTGGGGGTAATAATGTTTCCTTCCAGCTGTTGGACGGCAAGAATGAAGAGAATAAACCAGATGACTTTACCCGGTGAGACGAGGAAGATCAGGACAGCACTGGGAATGGAACCAATAAACGGACCAAAATAAGGAATAATGTCGGTGATGCCGACAACCAATGCAATGAGCAGCGGATAGGGCATTCTCAGAACGATCATACCGATATAGCAGATCACAGTCATAATTACGGAGGTGAGCAGCTTACCGGTAATGAAACGGCTGAAGGTGACGTTGCTGGCATCAGCCACCCGCAAAAGAGTACAGACCTGTTTCTCGGAAAGAACAGAGCAGGCGAACTTTTTGGCTTTGGCGAGAATTTTTTCTTTGCTGTAAAGAAAGTAAACAGAGATAACTAAGCCGATGAGACTGTCTGCAATGCCGGAGATAAGCTGTTTGGAAAAGTTGATTGCCCAAGGAACCGCCGAGTTAATGATGTTTTCCAGATTGGTGAACAGCTTATCCAGCTGAAGACCAAGGCCGTTATAGAAGTTTTGGAAAAGCTCGGAACGGGAAAAGAAATTTTCCAGAATGCGGTCCAAAGAATTGATGTAGCTTTCAATATTGTTTGCAAGAGAGACAAGGCTGTCATAAATTTGAGGGAGAACGATGGCAATCGCAGCGGTTGTAAGGGTAAGCAGCAGAATAATAGTGAGGGTGATGGAAAGAATTCTGCGCAGTTTGGGACGGGGTTTGCCTTTATCACAGAAAGAAAACAGTTTTTTATCAAAAAACATGACCGGAATATTGAGGATATAAGCGAGAGCAAAACCGATAAGAAAAGGAGACAAAAGAGAGAGAAGTTTTCCAAGTGTATCTTTTACCTCGTCAAACTTCTGAATGAAAAAATAGAGGAGCAGACCAATGGCTACAACTACAACAGAAGAGAGAATCTTCACGGCAGTTTGTTTGCTGATTTCAAGCTTTTTCATTCTTTCGCCTCCCTTTTACAGATTAGAAATCAGATGTTGGCAAGAACATCGGGAAGTTCAATAATCTTTTGGATAACACGGATGGCACCGGCCTGACTGAGTTCGTCGGCAGTAAAGGTACCGGGCACACCGATACATTCTGCACCTGCCCGGATTCCGGCTGTAATACCGGCAACAGCATCCTCAATGACAAAGCAGTTGGCGGGATCTTCTCCCATAGCCTGAGCGGTGGTGATATAGATTTCGGGATCTGGTTTCTTCTTTTCCACATCGCTGCCGGTGGTGACAACTTCAAAATCTTCAGGAGTGACACCGACGCAGCGAAGGTTGATGCAAACCTTGGTATGGTCTGCAGCAGAAGCAACAGCAATGCGATAGCCGCGACGTTTCAGTTCCATCAGCATCTCTTTTGTGCCCTCAGTCACTTCCACGAGATCACCGGCCAGTTGGTCATAGATCTCATAAGAGCGGATTTTCATTTCTGGGACATATTCTCCGCCATGTTTGGCAACCACACCGCCGATGAACTTGTCTTCACCCATACCGGTGAATTCGATGAAATCCTCGTGTTCAGCGGTAATGTTCCATTCTTTGAGAGCAAGAATGGCGGAATGCCGCATGCAGTATTCCGAGTTGACGAGAACACCGTCCATATCAAACATAATGGCTTTTTTGCTCATTTTCAGTTGTTCTGCTCCTTGTAAAAGTTGATAAGGCAACCAGCGAGGATGATCTTACGCTCGTCGTCGGTAAGTCCTGCAAGCTTCATGGTAAAGGGCAGTGCCTTTCCGTCGCGGAGGATGTAGGCGGAGATCTCTTCACGTTTTTCAGCAACGGCAGAACGGATATCGGTGATAAAGAGGAAGTCGCCGTCTTCGAAAGCCGGGTCGCCGTCAATGATGAAGGGGAGCATGCCCCAGTTGATCAGGTTGCTGCGGTAACGTTTGGTAGCATATTCGTTGGCGATGTTGGCCCAACCGCCGAGAACCTTCTGGCAGGAAGCGGCCTGCTCACGGGCAGAACCATCGCCGGGCTTAATGGCAAAGATGGTGCTTCCAATACCGGTATCAAGGGCAGAGAGATCTGCCTTGATGGTCTGGGCGGTCTTGAAAGCATCAGCCAGACCGGCAGCAAGGGGAAGAGGATCACTGCCGGCAAGTCTTGCCTTTTCTGCGCCCTGAACTTCCTTGGCTTTGCCGACATAGTCGGGAGCTTTGCGGGAGAGAGTGAATTCGGCAAGCTTGAGGGGATTGGAGCGATAGGAAGAGGTCTCACCGGAGGGGATAAGCTCGTCGGTAGTGGTGACGGGATCGTTGATCTTGCAGACTACCTTGAGGAAAAGATTCTCAGTGAGGGGAGACATCTCGGGCCAGTCGGCAATGTTGGGACCAAAGCGCAGGGGGATGGAGTCGTCAGCTTTACCGAAGCCAAAATAGCAGCGGTTCTGGTATACGTTACCGTCAAAGTTATATTTTACTTCAGGAGTTTTGAAGTCGATATCGGTAGCAGGGGTAAGCAGACCTTTGTTTGCAGCGGTGGCGGCGATGGAGCGGGCATCCATCAGCGCAACGGATGCGATCTGCCCGTCACCGGGCTTGGAGCCTTCGCGGTTGGGGAAGTTGCGGGTGGAGTGACGGATGCTCAGTGCATTATTGGCGGGGACATCGCCGGCACCGAAACAGGGACCGCAGAAAGCGGTGCGAATGGTGGCGCCTGCACCCACGAGAGAGGAGAGGGAGCCGTTTCTCATCAGCTCGAGGAAGACAGGCTGGCTGGAGGGGTAGACACTAAGGGCGAAATCGCCGTTGCCGATGGAGCTGCCATTCAGGATGGAAGCAGCGGCGACAAGGTTTTCAAAGGTACCGCCGGCGCAGCCTGCAATAACACCCTGGTCAATGCGGAGCTTGCCGTTTTCCAGTTTGTTGGTGAGGACAAAATCCTTTTTGCCGAGAGAATCAGCAGCATATTTTTCAACGCCGCGGAGGATATCGCCTGCGTTGCGGTTAAAATCTTCGATTGTGTAGGCGTTGCTGGGATGGAAGGGCAGAGCAATCATCGGCTTAATTTTGCCAAGGTCAACCTTGACAAGGCAGTCATAGTAGGCGATCTCTGCCGGGGCCAGCTTTTTGTAATCGTTGGCACGACCATGCATGGCAAGGAATTCTTCCGTTTTGGAATCGGTCATCCAGATGGAGGTGAGACAGGTAGTCTCGGTGGTCATAACGTCGATGCCGTTGCGGAAATCCATGCTGAGACCGGCAATGCCGGGGCCAATGAATTCCATGACCTTGTTTTTGACAAAGCCGTTGGCAAATACGGCACCGATGATGGCGAGAGCCACGTCCTGCGGGCCAACACCGGGAGCAGGAGTGCCTTCCAGATAGATACCGGCTACCTTGGGCATATCTACATCATATGTACGGCTGAGCAGCTGTTTAACCAGTTCAGGACCGCCTTCGCCGATAGCTATGGTGCCCAGAGCACCATAGCGGGTGTGGCTGTCGGAGCCAAGGATCATCTTTCCGCAGCCGGCCATCATTTCACGCATATACTGGTGAATAACGGCCTGGTGGGCAGGAACATAGTTGCCTCCGTATTTCTTTGCAGCAGAGAGACCGAAGAGGTGGTCATCCTCGTTGATGGTACCGCCGACTGCACACAGACTGTTGTGGCAGTTGGTAAGAACATAAGGGATAGGGAATTTGGTGAGTCCGCTGGCACGTGCGGTCTGTATAATACCGACATAGGTAATGTCGTGAGAGGTAAGTGCATCAAATTTAATGCGGAGTTTTTCATCGTTGCCGGAGGTGTTGTGAGCAGTCAGGATAGAATAAGCCATCGTACCGCGTTTGGCGGCAGCAGCATCCTTGCCGTCAGCAAGAATTTCAAGTCCGTTGGAGACGAAAACTCCCTGATCGTAGAGTTTTATCATAGTATTACTCCTTAAAATAAAATATACTCTTTTATTTTACCACGTTAAAGTTATTTTGGCAATGTGGTTATGTGAGAAGAAGGTCAAAAAGTTTCATTTTTTCGGATTTTCAGAAAATGTATCAGGAATCCGAGATATCGTCGTCTGCCTGAGAGATATGGCAAAGGTTATAACAGTAGAGTTTTCCCCTCTTGCTGTTGTCGCAGAGAAAAATGCGGCGGCGGCTCTGTTCAAACATAACACGGCGAATACCGGTTTCTTCCGCTGAGGAATCGGTAATCATTCCTTCTTCGGAGATACCCAGGCTGGAGAAAAAGAAGAGGTCGGCATTAAAACGGCGGATAAAATCGGTGGCATAATCACCGATATAGGCGAGGGAGTTGTGCAGCATCAATCCGCCGGTGCAGTAGACCGTGTGGTTAAGGGGCCGCAGTTCCTGTGAGGTTTTGAGTCCATTGGTAATGACAGTCAGATTTTTGAATTGCTCAAAGTAAGGGATAAGATACATGGCGGTGGAGGAGGCATCCATGAAAATCACCTGACCGTCACGGAGGTATTTGGCAGCCTTGGCGGCGATGAGGCGTTTGGCTTCCACATTCTGCTGCTCCCGCAGATAGAGCGGAACCTCTCTGCTCACACCATCAATGAGCACAACACCGCCATGGATGCGTCTGACAAAGCCGCGCCGTTCCAGCTCATTCAGGTCGCGGCGGACGGTAGCCTCGCTGACGTAGAGATGGGTGGAGAGCTTTTTTACGGTAGCCGTTTGGGTTTGACGGAGGAGAGCAAGGATCTGTTCAAGACGTTCCATTTCAAACATAGCTGTCATTCCTGTTCATGAGTGATTGAATGTGATTGTTTTTGCTTGAATGCTGCAATAGCTTGCAAATTTATCGGCGGGTATTGCGTTAAAATGCGGAAAAGTATATAATCAATATAGCATATCGATCAAAAACTTGCAAGAGATAAAGGAATATTGATAAGGAAAAAGGAGAGCGAAGAATGAATAAAGCGATGTTGGCGCCTTCCATGATGTGTATATCCGAGTGGAGAGGTGCAGAGAAAGCACTGGATGAACTGGAAAAAGGAAAAATAGAACTTCTGCATGTGGATGTCATGGACGGTATTTTTGTTCCCAACCTGATGATTGGAACAGAGAGCACCAAAAATCTGCGTAAAGCCAGCAGCATACCGCTGGATATCCATCTGATGATAGAAAGACCGGAAGACAAATTGGATTGGTTTGATATTCAGCCGGGAGAATTTGTTTCTGTTCATGCGGAGAGCACCAAGCATCTGCAGCGTGTTCTTGCCAAAATCCGCTCTTACGGGGCCAGGCCCATGGCAGCCCTTAACCCTGCCACACCGCTCTGTATGATTGAAGAGGTTCTGGACGATGTAGATGCAGTGCTTTTGATGACAGTTAACCCTGGATATGCGGGACAGAAGCTGGTGGTGCAGACACTGGATAAAATCCGCCGTCTGCGTGAGATGTTGGATAAGAGCGGAAGAGAAAAGGTATTGATCGAAGTGGATGGCAACGTCAGCTTTGAGAATGCGGTAAAAATGCGTGCGGCGGGTGCGGATATTTTTGTCTGCGGTTCCTCCAGCATTTTCTGCAAGGATACCCCGATTGAAGAGAATATCCGCCGTTTCAGAGCGTGCGTGGAATAAGAGAAAACAGGGAGTGATCAGAATGAAAGCGGTCAGACTGCATGCCATCGGTGATATCCGATGCGATAATATAGAGATTCCGGTGCCGCACGGTGAAGAACTGCTGCTGAAGGTGGGAGCCTGCGGTGTATGCGGATCCGACCTGCCCAGAACCTTTGAACACGGTACCAGCAGCGGAAAATATCCACTGACTATCGGTCATGAATTTGCGGGAGAGGTGGTTGCTGTCGGCGAGAAGGCAGATAAATCACTGATTGGAGCCAAAGGGGCTATTTTCCCGTTGATTCCCTGTCGCAAATGTGATCCCTGCGTGACAGGCAAATATGCCATGTGCGAAAACTACGACTATCTCGGTTCGAGAAGCGACGGTGGTTTTGCGGAATATTGCCTGATTCCCTCCGCATGGCACCTGATTCGTTCCCAGTCTGCTCCGATGGAGCTGTTGGCCATGACCGAGCCTGCCTGTGTGGCACAGCATGCCGTGCGCCGTGCAAAAGTTACTGCCGGACAGTGTGTGGTTATTTTTGGTGCAGGCCCTATCGGAATTATGGCTGCAAGATGGGTACGTATTTTTGGTGCGGAGCCGATTTTGGTGGATATCGTAGCTGAAAAGGTAGCCTTTGCAAAAGAAAAAGGGTTTATGGCGGTCAATTCCCGCGAAGAAGAACTGCTCGGGGCGATCCGGACATATAACAGAGGCCGTCTCGCCGATGCAGCCATTGAGGGAACCGGTTCGGGCAAAGCCTTGGTCAGCTGTGTGGAAAGTGTTCATGCCGGCGGATGCATTTCCCTGTTGGGCAACCCCATGGGCAACACCGAAATTCCGCTTAAAATACACAGCATGATGCTCCGTAAAGAGGTGGAGATTAACGGCGTATGGAACTCCAGCCGGGCACCCTATCCCGTGGATGAGTGGAAATACACCGTCAGAATGATGGACGAAGGAAAATTTGAGGCGGCTGATCTGATCACCGACAGACCCTCCCATGAAGAGCTGCCCGCAATATTGAAAGAACTGAAAGACGGAACAAGAAAATCGATTAAGGTGATGTGTATATGAAAACCGTAATTGGTATCGATTTCGGAACCCAATCGGCAAGAGCGGTTTTGGCAGACACCGAAAACGGGACGATATTGGCCTCGCATACAGTCAACTATCTTCATGGTGTGCCGGAAGATTCACTGATTCCTGTCAGTGACTATGACAATGCACTGACAGAATTGATGGAGGCTGTCACCGACAATGCTTATGCCGAAAGTGTCGCCGCCATCTGTGTGGATGCCACAGCACTCACACTGGTGCCGATAGGAAAGGACGGCAGAGCACTGGGATGGTATCCTGAGTTTGCCGACCGCCCAAATGCACAGATTAAACTTTGGAAAAGGCATACGGCCCAGAAGCAGGCCAATGAAGCGATTGCGCTTGCCAAACAGAGGCAGGAACCGTTCCTTGGCCGCACCGGAGGCAGCGTTTCCAGCGAGTGGACACTCCCGAAATTGTTGGAGACACGGGACGAAGATCCCGAAGTGTATGCAGCGATGGATCTGGCGATGGACCTTTGTGAGTATCTCACCTATCTTCTCACAGGAGAAAAAACCAGAAGTATCGGATCCATGAGCTACAAAGGATTGTGGGCAGAGGATCTCGGTTTTCCGTCAGATGGATTTTTGAACGGACTGCGCGAAGGCTTTGCAGAAGAGTATAAGCATTTGATGCGCGGCGAGGTGAAGAGAACCGGCGAAGCAGCAGGAACGCTGAAAAAAGAACTTAGCCGGCGTTTTGGTCTCAGAGAAGATGTCATTGTGGCTTCCGGCACACTGGATGGACATACCGCACTGGTATCGCTCGGTGCAATGAAAGAAGGAGAGGCGGCGCTGGTCATCGGAACCTCCAATGTGCTTGCGGTGCAGACAGAATCTGTCCGCGATGTGGAGGGAATCTGCGGTATTGCACAGGATGGTTTTATCCAGGGTGTATGCAGTATCGATTCGGGGCAGAACTGTACCGGTGAAATGCTGGGGTGGTTTATGGAGAATATGCTCCCGGCCGCAGCAGCTGAGGAGGCAAAACAAAAGGGAATATCTTCTCACGATCTGTTGATTCAGAAGGTCAAAGAACCGTGGAACAATAGGGCTGTGGCGGTGGATATGTGGAATGGCAGCAGAAATGCGCCCTGTGATCTGGAGCTTCGCGGTATGTTTGCCGGCATGTCGCTGGAGACAAAACCGGAGGATGTCTATCTTGCGCTGCTTCAGGCTATTGCCTGCGGGACAAGAGAAATTATGGAGTGGTGTGAGCGGGACGGTATCCGGGTGGAACGTTTGGCAGCTACCGGTGGTATAGCACTGAAAAATCCGCTGCTGATGCAGCAGTATAGTGATATTCTGAACCTTCCGGTGGATGTGGGTGTGGTAAAAGAGGGTCCAGCTCTGGGTTCTGCCATGTTTGCGGCGGTTGCTGCCGGTATATACAGCAGCCCGATCGAAGCTTACGAGCATATGGGCAACACCAAATTTATCCGCTACACGCCGGATGAACAGCACCGTGCGGAATATGAAGAGATTTACCGCAGAAACCATTTGCTTCGTGAAGCGGCAAAGCTGTTTAAATAAGTGTTTTATGTTGGAATAAAAAAGATGAGCCGATGGAGATCTTCGTCGGCTCATTTTCTTTGTTGTTTTGAGAATATCGGTACGGAAAAAAGGGGCGGAATGGATAAAGGCGGAACCATATCTGTTCCCTTCGACAGGCATCTTATCAGGACTTGACACACCGATACCTTTCAATATATAATAAAAACACGTATCCGGATCCTCGGATAAACAATAGTTTACAACACTACAAGAGGAGAAAAGTTATGATTGTTCCACGCGTAAAACAGGAGAAAAAAGGAAATAATACGGTTCTGGTTGATACAGCCATTACTTTGAGTGTTTGTGAAGAATATGCCTCAAAAGCTTCTCGCGCGCTGGCTGCTTTTTTGCCTCAGTGCCAGGTGATGGAACAGAAGGAAAACGCGCTGGTCACCGTGGAAAAGGAACCGGGTTTTGCTGATAAGCCGGAAGCCTATCGACTGACGATTCTGAACGGGAAGGTTACTATTGGATGTATCTCCTATCTTGGCCTGCGTAACGCGTTGGCAGCCTTTTCTCTCACGGTTCGCTGTGTCGGCGGGAAACTGGCTTTGCCCGATACTACTATTGAAGACTGGCCGGATGCCGAATTCCGCAGTATTATGCTGGATATTGCCTCTATTGTCAAGCCGGTGGATGAGCTGAAGGGTGATCTCGTCCTGTTTGCCAAGTCCCGCATGAATTATGCACAGATTTATCTGTCTGACCGTCATGGCATTTGCCTGCGTTTGGATTGTCTGCCGGAAAAGATGTTCCTGAAAAACGCCTACACCAAAGAAGAGATGTGCGATATATGCGAATTTGCAGATATGCTGGGAATTGAACTGATTCCGCAATTTGATATGCCTGCACACTCAGGACTTCTGGTAACATTATTTGACGCAATGATCTGCGATGCCCCCGAAGAGATCCTGCAGCGCAAAACCATGACTGCCTGCACTGGTGATCCCGAGGTGTACAGGATCTACGAAACCATCATCAACGAGATACTGGATATCTTTCCAGGTCGTTACTTCCACATGGGCGGTGATGAGTTGGAGATGTTGGATCTCTCCAGTTACTGCCATTGGGATTACTGTAACAAATGCCTTAAGCTGCGCGAGGAAAACGGACTTGCAGATCGTCAGGATCAATACAACTACTTTGTCAAGCGCATTCATGATATGGTAACCAGGAGAGGCCGTTCTCTCATCATGTGGAACGATCAGGTGGATTGCCCCCGCGGTCCCGTTCTTCCCACCGATATCGTTATGGAGTTTTGGCGTGTAGCTGCTCCCGGCAGAGGTCCGGTGGAAGGCTGTTCTATGAATGCGCTGGCAGAAATGGGATATAAGGTCATCAATGCCTATTATCCCTACACCTATCTCTTTACCGGAGAGCCTGTGATTCCTTTTACCTCCGAACTGCTGGGTAGTTGGATCTGGGATGAGGATCCCCCCTGCAACAAAGAATATGCTGCCAATATTATAGGCACTGAGCTGTGCGCATGGGGCTATTGCAGTCCAATTACCAAGTATCTCTATTATGCCCAGCCCTCCGCCTTTGTCCTCACGGCAGACAAGCAGTGGAATAAGGATAGAGTTGTATATGATGAAGAGTTTGCACAGGCTCTGACCCGTACTCTGTTGGGTGTTTCTGTTCCCGAGGGTTTCAATCCCTTTGTTGGTATAGGCGATGTAGTGCCTCCGTTGGAGGATGGTAAGTTGGCGCATTGTGAGCGGGTTACCTGTTCCGATGAAGAACTGTCCGATATCGTCACCACCCTGTCGCGTACTGATATTATTCAGGGAGCAGATGCCGCAAGAGCCGCCATCTACCGTGAATGTGTAGAGTACGCACAGAAAAACAGAAAATAAAGTTTGTCATCATAAGAATTTTCCGGGGCTGTCTCATCTGCTTGTGAGACAGCCCCTTGAGTTCTGAAAAACGTCAGCTGGTCGTAAGGGTATTTGTGTTGTGTTTTTCAGTTGTTTGAAAATATCGGCACGGGAAAAGTCGGAACAGACATGAGCTTTTTTGATACAATCAAAAACAGAAAGGAGGCGTGTGGGTATGAATATACTCAGACAGTTGGATGAAGCGGTTGGTTATATCGAGAAGAATCTGTGTGCGGAGATCGATGTGGAAAAGGCTGCAGCCATTGCCTGTGTTTCCGCAGATAGTTTTTCGCGATTTTTCAGTTATATGACCGGGATGACACTGAAGGAATATGTGCGCTGCCGCCGAATGACTCTTGCCGCCGATGACCTGATAAATACGGAGAAGCGCGTGATCGATATTGCTGTCCAATACGGTTATGACAGCGCAGATGCTTTTTCGAGGGCCTTTGCCAGACAGCATGGAATAACACCGACAGAATACCGGAAAAATGGCGGTTCTCTGAAAATATATCCCCCGGTCTCCTTTCATATCATCATCAAAGGAGCGAAAGAAATGAATTTCAGAATGGAAGAGCGGCAGGAAAGCAGGGTTTACGGGATATCCAGACAATTCGAGGGCGAAGGGTATCAAAACAAGGAAGAACTGCGCCACCTCATGTGGTCGGAAGAATGTGAAGATATTCCGGGAAAATTGTGTGAGGGAAGATGGAATCAGCCGGGGAATACCAACTATGATGGCATCTGGTATGGAATTTGGCAGAACGGAAGATATATGATTGCCAGAGAAAGGGAGGCTGTTCGGGACGGTGGGTTTGAAATGAATATCATTCCCGGTGGAAGTTATGCTGTGTTTCAGACAGAAGCCGGTGGTTTGGCATGGGAGGAACTACCGAAGCTGTTTGAATTGATCTGGGAATCCTGGCTGCTAGGTTCAGATTATCGGCAAAGAGCCCCCTTTGTTGTGGAGGTCTATCATTTGTGGACGGATTATAAGAAACGTAAGGAAAGGCGGTATTATGAGGTGTGGATCCCCATCGAATGCAAAAAGTAACAGTTCAAGTATTTCTTGAGTGAAAGAAAGAGAAATTCAAGCACAGATTGCTTTTTTAGCAGAGAAAAAATTGTTATGATGGAGACAACAGATACGGAAAAAATTCCGTAAAGGAAAGGAGAAAAAACATGTTTAATATGGAATCGGTAGGCCGTAAAATTGCGGAATTGAGGAGAAAACGTGATATGACCCAGATGGAACTGGCAGACAAGCTGGGGATCAGTTTTCAGGCTGTTTCCAACTGGGAACGAGGAAATTCCATGCCGGATATCTCTAAACTTCCCGAACTGGCAGAATTGTTTGAAGTAACGATTGATGAACTGTTGAACGGAGAATCAAAGCTGATTGAAAGTATCGCCAAGGGAGAGACTGAGGAGTATCTTAAAGAAAACGAGGTCGGTCTTGAAGAGTTGAAGGAGATGGCAGGCATACTGAAACCAAGTCAGGTAGGTAAAATTGTGGAGAAAGGAGAATATAAAAGTTTAGAGGAAATAGAAGATATTCTGCCTTTTTTAGATGAGGAAACAACAGAAAAACTTGCGAGAAAAGCGGTGAAAGAGGAGAACTATCGGAATTTGGAATGCGTTGCACCGTTTATCAATAAAAACGTTTTGGATAAAATAGCCTGTGAAGTGTATGAGAAAAACGGGCTGACGGCAATAGAAGAGATTTTACCGTTTATTTCGTCAGAACAACGGAAGAAGATAGCTGACCGGGAATATAAAATGAGCGGGTTGAAAAATTTTGAGGATATTGCTCCCTTCCTCAACAGGGATTACCTGAATCAGCTTGCCAAAGAGGCTATCGAAAAAGATGGTATTAAGGCGATCAGCAACATAGCACCTTTTATAGGAAGAGAAGTTCTGGCAGAATATGTAAAAGAACAATATCTGTAAATGAAAATTCAAAGATAAAAGAAAGCAAGGACGCATATCTTTTTTGATATGCGTCCTTACTTATAGAAATGATTAGTTTACTGGTTTTATCTGCGATGTTTCAGATCGTCCGGAATATCGGAGATTCGGTTGTGCCTATTTTGAACGGTAATCCCGGCATCCATAAAAATGTGGCGGAAGGCCAAATACTTGATGTTGATCAATTCCCTTCCCGTGGGAGAGATCCTGCGGGTGTTTGTTACTTTTCCATGAACTCTCTTGACAGAATTAATACCTCGTGATATGATGTATGACGTAAGAGGAGGTATTATATGGATGTTCAGTTGAAACGAGGACTCTTGGATGTCTGCGTTTTGGCAGCAATCAAGAGCGAAGACTCATACGGCTATAAAATCATAAAGGATATGAAACCGTATATTGAACTTTCCGAATCGACCCTATATACCATTCTGAAACGCTTGGAAACAGCGAATATGCTGACCGTTCGCACTGCAGAACACGGCGGCAGACTTCGGAAGTATTACCATATTACCGCTGAAGGTCTGAAGCGCATTGAAGATTTTAAGGTCGAATGGAAAGAACTCTTATCGATATACCGATTTGTAACTAAGGAGGATGATGGCAATGAGTAAACAGGAATTCCTTGCACAGTTGCGTAAAGGTTTATCCGGATTGCCCCAGGATGACATAGAGGAACGTTTGACTTTTTACAGTGAAATGATTGAAGATCAAATGGAAGAAGGAATTTCAGAGGAGGAAGCAGTTTCGGCAGTAGGTTCTGTTGAGAAAATCGTTGCACAAACAGTAGCAGAAATGCCTCTTGCCAAAATTGCTAAGGAAAGAGTAAGAGCCAAAAAACGTCTAAGCGCAGGAGAAATCGTACTTTTGGCTCTTGGTTCTCCCATATGGATTTCCTTGGGTATTGCCGCATTTGCCGTTATTCTTTCGCTTTACATTTTGTTGTGGTCTGTGATTATTTCTTTATGGGCTGTTTTTGCTTCGCTTGCCGCCTGTAGTGTTGGAGGCATATTGGCATGTGTCATTTTTGTTGCAGGAGGTAACGAGGCTTCGGGTTTTGCCATGTTCGCCGCAGGTCTTGTTTGTGCGGGTCTTACTATTTTTATGTTCTATGGATGTAAGGCAGTAACAGACGGCATCGTGATACTCACAAAGAAAATGGCAATATGGATTAAAAATTGCTTTGTCAAGAAGGAGGAAGCATAATGAGGACGAGAACAAAGCTATGGCTTATTATAGCAGCTTCTCTTGTGTTGATTGGCTGTATTCTCTTTGCAGTTGTTATGACAACGTGTGGTTGGAATTTTATAGAGCTTGCGACCGTTGAATACAAAACAACTACTTACGAAATCAGCGAAACATTTGAAGGTATATCTTTAAATACAGATACTGCAGACATTGTGTTTGCCGTTTCTGATAATGGCAAGTGCAGCGTAGAGTGTCACGAGGAAGAAAATGAAAAACATTCTGTGACTGTAAAAGATGGTATACTCACCATTGAATTGGTTGATGAAAGATCTATACAGGACTTTATCGGATATATCGGGTTAAACTTTGAATCACCTAAGATAACGGTTTATCTGCCGAAAACAGCATACGCAACCCTGTACATCCATGGAGATACTAGTGATGTTGAAATACCTGATGATTTTATGTTTAAGGAGGTTGATATTTCTTTAAGCACGGGTGATGTTGATTTTTATGCATCTGCTTCTGAAATGATTAAAATAAAAGCAAGTACAGGAGATATTTGTATGGAGAATCTCTCCGCTGGCTCACTTGACCTTTCAGTTTCCACAGGCAAGGTAACAGTTTCATCTGTGAACTGCGGGGGAGATGTTACGGTCGGTGTTTCAACAGGCGATACAAATTTGACTGATGTCTGGTGCAAAAGCGTTGTTTCAAGCGGGAACACAGGTGATATCTCTTTAAACCATGTTATTGGCGAGGAAAAGTTCTCAATTAAGAGAAGCACCGGCGATGTGCATTTTGAAAACAGCGATGCTGCCGAGATTTTCGTAGAAACAGATACCGGATACGTTACAGGAACTTTGCTTACCGATAAGGTGTTTTTTGTCAGCACGGATACAGGGAAAACAGATGTACCCAAAACCGTAACAGGAGGCAGATGCGAGATTACCACCGATACGGGAGATATCAGGATAACGGTTAAGCAACAGAGATAAAACCCACTGCAAAAACCGCTTCCATACAGTGTTCTCTCCTGATCCAACGTAAATATTTTTTCGGTGAGGGAAAACGAGGAAATCCAGGTTTAATATCTCCGGATTCCCTGAATCGGCGGAATATGTAAAAGAGCAATAGCTGCAAATAAAATTTTAAAGATAAAAGTAAGCAAGGACGCATCTCATTTTTGAGATGCGTCCTTGCCTATGGGAATGATTGATTTGTTGGTTTATCTGCGATGTTTCAAGTCATCCAGGAAATCGGAGATTCGGCTGACTGCCTCTTTCAGATCTTCCATAGAGGTGGCATAGCAGGCACGGACATGCATCTTTCCGGCATCGCCAAAAGCATCTCCGGGGATAACCAGCACCTTTTTGCGCTCCAGCAGCTGTTCACAGAACTGGGTACAGCTGAGTCCGGTAGCTTCAATGGAGGGGAAGGCATAGAAAGCACCTTCCGGGTTGGCACAGGTGAGGCCCAGTGCATTAAAAGCGCCGACCAAATATTTACGGCGGGCATCATATTCGGCAATCATAGCATTGACATCTGCCCAACCGGTCTCAAACCCCTGTTCAAGCGCGTAGCAGCCGGCAATCTGAGCTGTCGTCGGTGCACAGAGCACGGTAAGCTGATGAATCTTGGTCATCATGGATATGAACTCAATGGGGCCAACGGCAAAGCCAAGCCGCCAACCGGTCATGGAGAAGGATTTAGAGAAACCGTTAAGGACAATGGTGCGCTCTTTCATGCCGGGGAGGGATGCGATGGAAACATGACGTTTTCCGTTATAGGTGAGTTCAGCGTAGATCTCATCGGAGATAATGGTAATATTAGTTTCGCGGATGACTTCGGCAATAGCCTCCAGGTCTTCTTTTTCCATGATTCCGCCGGTGGGGTTAGTGGGATAGGCGAGGAGAAGAACTCTGGTCTTCGGTGTAATGGCAGCGCGAAGTACATCGGGTGTGAGTTTAAAATGATGAGCGGCGTCTGTCACTACGGGAACAGGAACACCGCCTACAAGGCGGATACCAGGTTCGTATGTGACATAAGTCGGTGTGGTATAAATAACTTCATCGCCAGGATTGATTGCAACGCGAAAGGCAAGATCGGCAGCGTGTCCGGCACCGATGGTGATGAGTGAATTCTGGATCTCATAACCATCCAGTCCGAAACGATCGGAAATATAATCAAGAACGAGCTGACGCAGCTTGGGCATGCCGGCATTGGCGGTATAGGGTACCTTGTTGTGGTAGATGGTTTCCGCAGCAGCATGACGAATACTATCCGGCGTCGGGAAATCCGGTTCACCAACACCGAGACTGATACAGCTGTCGTCCAGCAGATCAAAATACTTTCTGATTCCGGACGGTTTGATATCGAGAACCGTCTCGTTGATCACGGGATTATATGACATTTTTACAGTAACTCCTTAATATTACAGAATATCGATCCTCCCCTCTTCGGGGACTGCTGCACTTCGCATGTCCGTTAGACCCCCTTCAAAATTTGACCGCTGTTGGTATAGAATCGGTAATCTCAAAAGAATACCGGTTTAAGAGTGCAAAGCGTTAATACTATGCATTGATTCAGTAATGAAGATATTTTATCACAGTGCACCAAAAAATTCAAGTGTTTTTTAGTACAATCCAAAAGGGTGGAAGAAAAAAGATTTTTTGCACAACAGTGAGATTTGTTTGTTAATTGGCAGACTTGGCAGACAGAGCGTTATTCTTTTATATAAAGATCGGTAACTTCTGCAATATACATGCAGTGATAATCTTTGTCAGGATAATAGCGGGGGATGGGTGCTGTCTCAACGAAGCAGTCTTCCTGCAGAAACTGGGCATAGAGTTTTTTGCAGAGAAGAACGGTATGGGACTGCTCAATAACGGGAATTCCATCCACTTCGCAGGTGGAAAGACCGCACTGTGTCAGCTTATCCCCATCACGTCCGGAGTGGCTGCCGCAATAGCCAAGCGCTTTACGGTATTCTTCACCGGGAATGCAGAGGCTGAAGCGGTCGGTATTTTCAATCAGACCGAAAGTATGGCGTTGGGGACGAATGAAAATGTAAGCGGCGGGTTTTCCCCACATAACGCCGAGACCACCCCAACTTGCTGTCATGGCATTGACTTTGTTGCCGTCTTTGGCAGTAATCAGAAGCCATTCGTCTCCGATTGTGGTAAAGGCATTGCCTTCCCACTGAGAAAGTTCAATCTTCTTAAACATAATGATTCCTCCGTTGTATAGGGTAACGTAGTTTGTTGTAATACAGTATATGGCAGGATGGAAAATATTAGTGTGCTGAATTTTAAAGCAGCGGCCCGACAATACTTCTTTTAGAATCGGTGGATTACCGATTGAAAGGAAAAGGGAGTTGGGATATGTGTATGTGGGCAAGGTTGAAATTTGCGGAGTCAACACGGCAAAGCTGCCGGTGCTCAAAGAATGCGATAAAAGTCGGTTGTTGAAAAGTGCCCGGGAAGGAAATAAAGCTGCTCGCAGTCAGTTGGTAGAGGGAAACCTGAGACTGGTGTTAAGTGTTGTGCAAAAATTTGCGAACAGAGGAGAAAATCCGGACGATCTGTTTCAGGTGGGATGTATTGGTCTTATGAAAGCAATCGATAATTTTGATATCAGCCAGAATGTCCGTTTTTCCACCTATGCAGTACCGATGATCATCGGTGAGATTCGACGGTATCTGAGAGATAACAACAGCATCCGTGTCTCACGTTCGATGCGGGATACGGCATATAAAGCCATGCAGACCAAGGAAGAGCTGATCAACCGAGACCTGAAAGAGCCAACTGTAGAGCAAATTGCCAAAGAAATGGGGATAAACAAAGCGCAGGTAGTGACAGCATTGGAGGCGATTGTTGAGCCGATGTCCCTGTATGATCCGGTTTATTCCGATTCGGGAGATACCATTTATGTGATGGATCAAATCGGGGATAAGAGCAGCGACACCGACTGGATTGAGGAAATTGCCATCAAAGAAGCGGTAGAGAGGTTGGATGCCAGAGAAAAACGAATTCTCTCCCTGCGTTTTTTTAATGGGAAAACGCAGATGGAGGTATCGAAAGAGATTGGTATCTCTCAAGCGCAGGTGTCACGACTGGAAAAGAGTGCTTTGGATCGGATCAAAAAGCAAATCTAATGCAGAGTGGTCTGGCATATCACGGAAAATGCAGGCAAGCAATCTTTCAACTTATAATTATTATACTGTTTTTTGTTGCAAAAAGCAACAGATGGGGAACAGATAGCGGCAGGAGAGGCATAGTATAAGAAAATGAGAAAAGGGGGAAGAGGTATGGAATTTCGTGACCTGAAACGTCAGTATCATGCGCTGCGGGAGGAAATAACACACAGAACGGAAAGAATTCTGGAAGAAAGCAGATTTATTGGCGGGCGGGAGGTGACGGAGCTGGAGGCAAAGCTGGCAGACTATGTGGGCGTGAAACACTGTATTACCTGCGGAAATGGCACCGACGCACTGACCCTGATGCTGACGGCAGAGGGAATTGGGAAAGGGGATGCGGTGATAGTGCCCGATTTCACCTTTTTTGCCACGGCAGAAGCGGTTTCACGGACAGGTGCGGTTCCGGTTTTTGTGGAACCGGAGGAAAATGGGTTTAATCTGTCGGTGGAGGGTGTAGAGCGGGAAATACGACGTGTTTCAGAGGAAGGGAGTCTGTGTCCCAGGGCTATTCTGGCTGCAGATTTATTTGGGGTACCGGCAAATTATCCGGCATTGGCCGGGGTAGCAGAAAAGTACAAAATGCTTTTGTTTGAAGATGCCGCCCAGAGCTTTGGGGGCAGTATTGGTGAAAAGATGGCAGGCAGTTTTGGAATGGCCGCAGCTGTGTCCTTTTTTCCATCTAAGCCTTTGGGGTGCTATGGTGACGGGGGTGCAGTGTTTACCAATGACGACACAGCAGCAGAGCGGATTCGTTCCCTGAAAGAACACGGAAGAGGAGAAAGCAAGTACGATAATCTGCGGATTGGATGCAATTCCAGACTGGATACGGTGCAGGCGGCTGTATTGCTGGCAAAGCTGGCGGCTTATAAAAGATATGAGAGAGAGGCAGCGCAGCAGGTTGCGGATATGTACAGCCAAAAACTTTTCACAGCAGCAATGGTATTGCCCAAAATTCCGGAGGACTTTCGTTCTGCATGGGCACAGTATACGGTGATACTGTCGGGTCCCGGGGAACGCAGCCGATTGCAGGCGGCATTGCAGGCGAAAAAGATTCCTTCTATGGTCTACTATCCCCGCCCACTGAGTCTTCAGCGAGCATACAAAGCACTCCAAACGCCCGAAGCAATATCAGAGCGGACGCAATGGCTTTGTGATCGTGTATTGTCGCTGCCGTTTTATCCTTACATGACAGAGACGGAAGTTGACAGTGTTTGTCGGGTCTGCAGAGAATTCAGCAGGAACGAAACAGTGTGGTAAAGGCGACAGGACGGTCTTCTTTCGATACCGATGAGAAGACCGTTTGTCTTATTATAATAGGGTATGGGGAAAGCGAAGAATCCGAAAAGGTCAGAGGGATTGTTAACAGTTTGTACATCACTTACGGTTGCAACTGTGATAAAATTGAATAGCTGCTGAGTGCAGCAGAAAAGACAATGTATATCCGGGTGTAGCGCAGTTGGTAGCGCGCCTGCTTTGGGAGCAGGATGCCGGGGGTTCGAATCCCTTCACTCGGACCATATCAGCATGATGGTTTTGATACGAAACCGTCGTGCTTTTTCTATATTGATTGATATTTACATAGCAATTTGATACAATCTATTCGACAAACTTGAATTTGATGTAAATATGTGTGAAATTTTTCCTTCAACCCTATTGACCTTCACGGAACGTCATAGATTATAGTAATTTCATCAGGGAAAGGAGTCTTAACAGAATGAGGACAGTAAGAGAAATTGCAGAACTTACGGGTATCAGCGCGCGCACGCTCCACTACTATGATGAAATTGGCTTGTTTGCTCCCACTTCAAAAAGTGAAGCTGGATACAGGCTTTATGACGATAAAGCACTTGAAACATTACGGCAGATTTTGTTTTTCCGTGAGTTTGATATTCCTTTAAAAGAAATCAAAGCTGTTATCGAAAATCCTAACTTTGACAAAAACCAAATTCTACAAATGCAGAGAAAAATGTTGGTGACAAAAAAGGAACGCATGGAGCGTTTGATTGCCAGTATTGATGATATTCTGAAAGGAGACAATAGTATGGACTTTACGGTATTTGATGAAACAGAAATTCATACCATGTATGACAGCATGATGGAAAACATGAATGATGAACAGAAGAGAATATTTATTGAGCATTACGGAAGCTTAGATGCATTTAAGGAACATTTCTTAAAAAATGCCGCTTCCGAAAGGGTTCAAAAGAGTTTTGCAAAAGTTGTTGAATGGTACGGAAGTAAGGAAGCTACATTAGAAGCCACAAAGACTTCTCGCGGTTCTGAAGTAATGATCGCTTATCAGAAACGTATAGGTAATATTCAAAAGAAACTCGCTTCTAAAATTGGAATGGATGTAAATTCATTTGAGGTTCGTGAATTAATTGGCGAATATGATTTTGTTGCAAAAAAACTGTATCAGATGGAAGATGTAACAAAATTGATGCTGGAAATTGCAAAGGTGTACCGAAGTAATTCTGAGGCTAAAGCAGGAGTTGATTCTGTATATGGTACAGGTTTTGCATCTTACATGGGAGAAGCGATAGAAGCATTTTATAACAGATAAATTCCAATTTGACAAACTGATTAGCATAGTTTCAGTCCCAAAAGAGAGTTTCACTTCCCGTTTGATAGTTTCATTTTTTGAGTGAAACCAAATGAAACTATTTCAAAGCCGTTGGTTTTCAAGATGTTATTTTGGAAAAGGCAGAAACCTATACTGTACTTGGCGAAGAATGGAAATGTTTAGAGCTTGAAAAGAATCTTTGATTTCCCGATTCAATGTTTTATCCTGTTTGAGGCTTTTACAAGAAAAAAGGAAGAGGATAGGCAAGGCCCATCCTCTTTTGGTATAAAGCTGTAAATTAATCCAAATTAAAGATACCGCCTTCGAGAGCGCTTCTGGCAGCCAGTATGTATTTGCTGGTATCCAGTGGGTCAACGCTTCGTCTCCTGGAGGTGCGGCCCAGTTCCGGCGGACACTCTCTATAACTGTGAAGCTGAACACTCATGGTGCCGCGCCCCCCTGTAAAGGCGGCCAGCGTGATGGAATAATCCAGACTGGACTGAACAGGGATCAGGGCATTGAGAATCACCCGATCGCCATCATGGATACTGTCAACAACCTCACCGCGCATGGTGATGACATCACTCATGACCCGACCGACATATTCACTGGGTAAGATAAACCGTGCAGCCAGGATAGGTTCCAACAGCGTGCTGCCCCCACGCTGCAAGCCGTCCTGAATTGCCATGGGGGTTGCTACAATAAAATCCAGCGGATGGGTGTGGATCAGATGGTGGTTGCCGTCAACCAGTTTAATATTGACGTCGGTGACCTGCCAACCTAAGCGTCCCTGATTCAGCGCAAGGGGGATGGCCTGTTCTACCTGATGTTGATAACGAGCCATGATTTTTCTGACCGGAACATCGGAGGAAAAAGTGACGCCGCTTCCTCGTTCGGCCGGATCAATTTCAAATTTAAGGATTGCCCAACAGGGTTTGGGCATGGTGTATGCTACAAAGCCCTCGCAGTGGGAAGATACCGTTTCTTTATAGATGATGGCGGGGGCCCCGAAGGTGACGCTTAAATCAAAACGGGTCTGCAGCAGTTCTTCGATAATCTCCAACTGTATGGTACCCATTACCCGCAGATGAAGTTCGTTGAACATACGGATATACTGTACCTGCAGAAGGGGGTCTTCTCCCGAGAGGATTCCGCATGCACGGCGAAGTTCCTGCATTTGATCGGGTTTGGAAGGGATCACCTGAACAGTAATGAGCGGAGAACGCAGTTGTCCCGGTTCGATCCTTCTTGGCAGAATGCTGCTGTTTCCCAAAATCTGACCGATCTGAATGTCGCCGAGACCATAGACTACACCGATCTCGCCTGAAGAGAGGCTTCCGGATGGAACGAGGTTGGCGTCATGGATCTGGGTAATTTTATGCTGTATCTGTTTAGGATCGCCGGTGATGGGGTCTATGCCTGCATCAAGGGTAATCACTTCACGGTTTTTGAGGGAGCCGCCGTATAAGCGCACCCAAACGCCCCGGCCCAGATTTTTATCCTGTTGCGCGGCAAATACTACACCGCACAGCTCGTTTTCCTGCTTCGGTGTGGGGAGGTAGTTTACAATGCTGTCCAACAGCGTTGTGATACCGTCATCTTTTAATGCGGAGCCGCACAGCACGGGATGGGCACGACGGGTATGTGTCAGTTCGGCCAGTTTTTCATCCAGGAGCAGCCGGGAGAATTGTTCGCCGTCCAGGTAACGCTCCATCAGATCATCCCAGTTGTCGCAAATAATCTCACTGACCCTATCCGTATCTGTAAGAACAACGGCTTTGGGAGTCAGTAACCGGTGAATTTGTGACACGACCAGCGGAACATTGGCGTTTTCACGATCGGTTTTATTGATGAAGAACAACACAGGAAGATTTTGTTTGACCATAGCTTCAAACAGAACCTCTGTTTGGGGCTGTACGCCTTCCACAGCACAGATTACCAGAATAGCACCATCCAGGGCCCACATGGATCGCTCCATCTCTGCCGAAAAATCAACATGTCCAGGGGTGTCGATAAGGTTGATCTGTACATTTTGATAATGAAATGACACGCAGGTGGCTTTGACCGAGATCCCTCTTCTGCGTTCTACGGGGAGGTTATCGGTGTGAGCGGTTCCCGAGTCAACACTGCCAAGGGAACGAATGGCGCCGGCATGGGACAATATTTGTTCGGATAATGTAGTTTTTCCGGCATCCACGTGGGCGAATATGCCTATGTTTCTGATTTGACTCATGACTCGTTGGCTCCTGTTACTGTTTGACTCCCGCATATTTGGTTTGTTATATCGATAGTATAACAAATTTTGGAAACAATGACAAGAGGGATCCAGGAAGGAGATTTTGACTTTCGGTTATATGAATTAATACTTAAAAGGGTAAATCTCGACTTGTAGAAAAATAATTCTGAAACCGACATGTTGTGGCATGGAAGATCTTATGGTATAATATAAAAGGATCGGCATAAAAACCGGTCAAATACAAATTTATTTCAGGAGATTGCTGTTTGAAGAGAAACAACACCTTAGAGACTGTAGGCTAACCGGGAGGTTTGCGTAAATACAGTTTCAGACAAACCTCCCAGTATTGCAGTCAACAATCATCAGGAGGAAAAAACAATGAATAAAAATGACTATTGCATTCGTTTGGAGAGAAAAGAAGACCACTATGAAGTGGAGAATTTGATTCGGGAAAGCTTTTGGAATGTCTACCGTCCGGGTTGTTTGGAGCATTATGTGATCCATTTGTTGAGAGATGACCCTGCGTTTGTGAGAGAATTGGATTTCGTCATGGAAAAGGATGGCCGCATTATAGGACAGAACATGTTCATGCGGGCGGTTATCCATGCGGATGACGGCAGAGAGATACCGATTATGACGATGGGGCCGATCTGTATCTGTCCGGAACTCAAGAGAAGGGGATACGGTAAAATCCTGCTGGATTATTCTTTGGAAAAAGCTGCGGAAGCCGGCTGCGGCGCACTGTGCTTTGAAGGGAATATCCGTTTTTACGGGAAAAGCGGATTTACCTATGCCTCCGAATACGGAATCCGGTATCACGGTCTGGCAGAAGGAGAGGATGCATCCTTTTTCCTGTGCAAGGAACTGCTTCCAGGATATCTCACCGGAATTACGGGTGTGTATACACCGCCGAGAGGCTATTTTGTGGACAAAGATGCCGCAGAGGAATTTGATAAGGCATTTCCAAGCAAAGAAAAATTGGTCCTGCCCGGTCAGCTTTCCAGATAAACGAAGAGACAAAAGAGCCATGTACCTGAAAGGTACACGGCTCTTTACCGTTGTATAGTATGATTTGGCAATTAGGATATTTTAAAAAATGGCAGGTTTCAGTGTCCAGGTTTGAAGCAACGCATGGCGTACAACTTCAGAAGTATCCAGATTCTCAGGGAAAATGATCCAGTCTTTGGCCCAGTCATATGAGGTGTTGACATGCCGAACCGGAAGAAGCCGGCCTTCTCCCACGGAAAGCGTAATTTTTTGGTCTGCTGCAATACCTTCTGCCACTGCGCGGCGGAGATTGCAGAACATGTCTATGGGGTTAAGCAGGTTTTCTCTTACCTGATACAGAGCGGGAAGCTGTTTGTAGCCGAGAACGAGATCGTATTGCTCTGCCACAGCCTTTGCCAGTTCATACGGTGTCACGGCAGTATAGACTTCGGAAGGGTGATCGGATTCGGGCCCATAGAAAAATTCGGGAGTTCGATGCAGCCCGAGTATGCTGCGGGAAAAGAGAGAAAGTATCTCGGAGGCGCAAAGAGAACGGTTGCCGCACTGATAGTAATCCGGACCGTTCGTAAGAGTGTGTGCTATCTCAAGAACTTCCTCCCTGGTAATCGGGTTGGGATCTGTTTTTTCGTAGAGACAGGATTGTTGTGCGGTAATATATTCCACGCCGGGATGTTCCAGGGTATATTTTAGAAATGTACCCAGAAGATCGACACGGCGGTGCATTTCTTCCTTGGTGCGCAGTGGGGCCGGTTTCCAGTTCTCTCTCGGAGGGGTGGCTCCTTTGCAGAAATTGACGCCGTCCCAAAACTCGGTGCAGGAAAATTCACAGGGATGATAGTAGATGCTGACAAGCTGCAGATCTCCTGCACGCTCGCAGTACCGATCAAACTGCGATTTTGCCGTTTCCAGTCCACCTTCTTCAAATTCGAGACGCATGGTGCTCCACAGACGGGTCAGGTTCAGGATACCGCCGTAGTGAAACGGCTCTTCGTTTACAGACAGAAGATAATGGCTGTCTAAATAGGTGGGGATCCCCCATTTTTTTAGTACGGGAAACGCCTGAGGTACCCAGCTGGCTCCAGGCTGACCGTAACTGGTGGGAAACTGTCCGCACAAATTTTGAACATCCTCAAATCCCTTGTGTTCCCTCCGTTCAAATTCCAGAGCACCTTCAGCAAACCCTTTATCGCACATATATTCGGTCTGTGTCGGATGAACGCTGTGGTTTTCCGTGTGATAACAAATCTCGTGTCCGGCAAGTTTTTTCAGAATATCAGTCCGGCCGCGTTCTGTAAGGACCCGAATTTTTTCACCGACAATTTTAAAGGAACCCCGGATTCCAAGAGAATCCATCATGTTGATCAGTGCAAGCAGCGCGTCGTCTGATTCCGGAGTGATAAAATCCTCCACATCGAACCAAAGCATGATTTTAAGATTTTTCATTACAACACCGACTTTCTGTGTTTGAAAATTTGGAATATTTGTTTTTAAAAAACAGTTCTGCACATCAGGGTATAAGGGTATATAATCATCTGATGACGACTGGCGGCGCTTAAAATAGCGGCGGTAGGAAAAACGAAAAATGTTTGCTTCAAAAGCGTATTGGACGGAAGGGAAAAGCTGAATTTGCTGTATAGTTTTTACCATTGTAGCATATTTTATTGTACTGTTCAATATGAAATAGAGAAGAGACGATGTTATGCGTGTAGTGCTTAGTATTGCAGTAGCGGTAAAAATTTACAAAAGAAAAATTGAAAACTTAAAAAGGAAGTATTGACATCGAAAGATTGATGATGTAAAATATATGGGTAAAAATTTAAAAGCTGTGATGGAGACAGTATCGCAGGATATTCATTCAAAGAGAGTTGTCGGTTGGTGAAAAGACAGTATTGAACCCTGGGAGAAGAACACTCCGGAGCTTGCGGAAGAAAGCCTATGGGTGATTAGAACCGCCGTTGCATCGCGTAAAGATGAAATCGAGGTGGGCTGTTTCATACAGTCAATTTGGGTGGTATCGCGGAAGTTGTCTTTCGTCCCATGTTGGGGGCGAAGGGCATTTTTTATTGCAAAAAACAGTGCCGAGAGCTCCCGGCGGCAGCTGAAAAGGCTGTAAAAACGATAAATTTAAAGAAATTTGGAGGAGAGCGCTTATGCTGAGAACACACAATTGTAACGAACTGAATTTTGATAATATCGGGCAGAGAGTTACTCTAACCGGTTGGGTAGACACCATCAGAGACCACGGTGGCGTTTTGTTTGTGGATCTCCGTGACCATTATGGCGTTACCCAGATCGTATTCAATGATGACAGCCTGCTGAACGGTATCACCAAGGAATATGTTATTTTGGTTGAAGGCAATGTCACAGAGAGAGATCCCGACACAGTCAACCCGAAGATCGATACAGGTAAAGTGGAAGTGCGCGCCGATAAGCTTGAGGTGCTTGGACCCTGCAAGATGAATCTTCCCTTTGAAATTGACGCTTCCACACAGACAAGAGAAGATGTAAGATTGAAATATCGCTATCTCGATTTGAGAAACAGAAAGATTCACGACAATATTGTTCTGCGCTCCAAGATACTCAGTTATCTCAGAAGCCAGATGGAAGAGCTTGGCTTCCTTGAGATCCAGACCCCCATCCTCACCGCTTCCTCCCCCGAGGGCGCAAGAGACTATCTCGTACCCAGCAGAAAACACAAAGGAAAGTTCTATGCACTGCCCCAGGCACCCCAGCAGTTCAAACAGCTGCTCATGACCTCCGGCTTTGACAGATACTTCCAGATCGCTCCCTGCTTCCGCGACGAGGATGCACGTCAGGACCGTTCTCCCGGCGAGTTTTATCAGTTGGACTTTGAGATGGCATTTGCCACACAGGAGGACGTATTTGAGGTTGCAGAAACCGTTGTCTACAACACCTTCAAAAAATTCTCCGATAAGCCGGTATCCCAGCCTCCCTTCAAGCGCATTACTTTTGCCGATTCCATGCTGAAATACGGCTCCGATAAGCCTGACCTCCGCAACCCGCTTATCATTCAGGATCTCACCGATTTCTTTGCAACCATCGATTTTCCGCTGTTTAAGGGCAAGCCGGTACGCGGAATTGTTGCCAACTGCGCGGGAAGATCTAAGAAATTCTTCGAGGATTCCCTCAAGTTTGCGCTCAGCATCGGCATGAAGGGCCTCGGCTACCTCACCCTCTCCGGTGACGAATATAAGGGCCCCATCGCCAAGTTCCTCACCCCAGAAAAGAAGGAAGAGCTCACCAATCTTGTAGGCATCAAAGAGGGCGAGACTGTGTTCTTCATCTGCGACGCCATCTCTGTTGTAAACCGTCTTGCCGGTGAAATCAGAACCTGGCTGGGCGAGACCCTTGAAGTGATCAACAAGGATACCTATGAGTTCTGCTTCATCGTTGATTTCCCCATGTACGAGAGAAATGCAGAAACTAACAAGATCGATTTCACCCACAACCCGTTTTCCATGCCCCAAGGCGGAATGGATGCCCTTTTGAACAAGGATCCTCTGGAGATCTTCGCATATCAGTATGATATCGTTTGCAACGGCGTAGAGCTCTCCTCCGGTGCTGTTCGAAACCACAATCCGGATATCATGAAGAAGGCATTTGAGATTGCAGGTTACGGCGAAGAGGATGTCAAGGCCAAGTTTGGTGCTCTCTATACCGCATTCTCCTTTGGTGCACCTCCCCATGCAGGTATGGCTCCCGGCGTTGACAGAATGATCATGCTCATCGCAGGCGAAGAAACCATCCGTGACGTTATTGCGTTCCCCCTCAACGGCAATGCTCAGGACGTTATGATGGGTGCTCCTGGCGGAGTTACAGAGCAGCAGCTCAGAGAGGTTCATATTAAAGTAAGAGACTGAGAGAGGAGCTTGAAACATGACAAAAGATTCTTTGCAGAAACTTGAAAAACTGAATCAGCTTTGCCTCACAGAAGAGGAAAAAGAGAGCGTTATCGCATTCTTTGCAAAGCAGGATGACGAGTTTGCAACTCTTGAAAATATCGATACCGCCAATGTGGATAGAATGGTGCATGTTATGCCTATTCTCACCGTTGTGCGTGAAGATGTGGAGAAGAAGCTGTTCACACGCGAAGAACTTCAGCGTAATGCTCCGGAGACCATGGACGGCTATTGGCAGGTTCCCCGTCTTGTGGAGTAAGCTGAGGATATAAACTCAGTTTCAAATATTCGTGTTAAGATATTTGAAAGGATGAATGGTTATGAAATTGTATGTTAGTCAGAACAGCACCACACCAGGTTGTGTCGCTGTAGACGATATGATATTGACAACAGATCAGCCTACTGCTGCTGGTTCAAAAATGTTGGATGGCTATATGAGCCTTTTCGGTGCAGAGGTTGTTGAAAAGATTAAAGCCGTAGGTTATAAGGTCGGCGGCAAGGTGAATGTAGGCGAGTTCTCCGTTGATATGCTGGGGGAAACATCCTTCTACGGCGAGTGCGCAGACGAAAGTGGCAAGCTAGCAGGCGCAGTTGCAGAGGTTGTTAAGGCTGACGATGTCAAAGCCTGTCTCACCCTCGATGTAAACGGTATGCCCAGAAGAGCAGCCGCCATTGCAAAAACTGTCTTCATCAAACCCACCTACGGCACCGTTTCCAGATACGGCACCATCCCCGTGGCTTGCTCCGGCGAGACTGTTGGCGTTATGGCAAACACCACCGCAGATCTGAGAGATGTGCTCGAAGTTGTTATCGGTCATGATGATAAGGATGGTACCAGCCTTTCCGACGAAAAGTGCGCTCTGCTTAAGAGAGACAGTGAAGTGAAAGCAGTTAAAAAGATAGCCGTTATCAAGGCTATGACAGATAAAGTTGAAGAGACGGTTACCGCTGACATTGATGCATTCAAGGCTGTTGCCAAGAAGAACGGCATTGAGGTTTGCGAGATAGATGGCAGCGAGCTGCTTGTAGCAAAAGCCGCCTGGAACGTGCTTATGTCTGCAGAGCTCTGCAACAACGTCTCCCGCTATGACGGCGTAAAATACGGCTACCGCACACCAAATTACACCAACATCGACGAACTCTACACCAACAGCCGCACCGAATCCTTCGGAATGCTGCTGAAGAGCGCAATCCTCTACGGTTCTCAGTCTCTGCTTTACACCGAGAAAAACAGAGGCGCATACGATAAGGCACTCAGAGTCCGCAGAGTTGTTTACGATTATATGGCAAAGCTGTTGGAAGAGTATGACGCCCTGCTTATGCCCGTCTGCTCCAAAGCAGCTTACACCAAGGCAGATACCGATAGCAACATCGCCCTTTCCTTTGAGGAAAACGTCTACACAGCACCTGCTTCCATCACAGGACTTCCCGCAGTTGTTGTAAACGGCGTACAGCTTGTGGGCAAGGCTTTCTCCGACAGCGCACTGCTGGCTGTTGCTGAAATCTGCGAAAAGGAGGGCAAATAATCATGAAATACGAAACGGTCATCGGTCTGGAAGTTCACATAGAGCTTGCCACTGAATCCAAAATTTTCTGCTCCTGCTCTGCTAAATTCGGCGGCGAGCAAAACGACCATGTTTGCCCCGCTTGCTGCGGAATGCCCGGAATGCTCCCCATCGTCAACAAGCACGTTGTGGATCTCGGCATGGCAGCAGGTATGATGCTCAACTGCGACATCAACCGTGTAACCACATTCGATAAAAAGAGCTACTATTATCCCGATCTTCCCTGCTCCTACCAGACCACCCAGTGGTTTGCTCCCGTCAGCGTAAACGGTAGAGTGGATATCGAGACCTCCAAGGGCAAAAAGAGCATCCGCATCAAGCAGATCCATATGGAAGAGGATGCAGGAAAGCTCGTCCACGACGACTGGACCAACACATCCCTTGTTGACTTCAACAGAACCAGCGTTCCCCTCATTGAGATCGTCAGCCAGCCTGACCTCTCCAGCGCAGAGGAAGTTATTGCCTATCTTGAGCGCCTCAGATCTTTGCTTCGCTTTGCAAAGGTATCTGAGTGCAGAATGGAGCAGGGCTCCATGCGCTGCGACGTTAACCTTTCGGTACGTCCCGAAGGCAGCGACGTTCTCGGTGTAAGAACCGAAATGAAGAACATGAACTCCCTCTCCGCCATCGCCCGCGCCATCGAATACGAGACCGCACGTCACATCGATGCCATTGAAAACGGCACAGAAGAGCTTGTTCAGGAGACCCGCCGTTGGGATGACACCAAGGGTGCCAGCTTCGCGATGAGAAACAAGGAGACAGCGGGCGACTACCGCTATTTCCCCGATCCCAACGTAATGCCCATCGTTATCGACGACGAGTGGTTCAACACCGTTAAATCCAATCTTCCTGAGTTCCCCGAGGTTAAGAAAGCACGTTATATTGACGAGCTTGGTCTTGCCGAGGGCGATGCAGAGCACTTGATCCAGAGCCGTGCATTCTGCGATTGCTTCGAGGGCGCATACGAAGTTTGCGGCAACGCAAAAGAGGCTGCAAACTGGCTTATCTTCGATTGTTCCAAGATCCTCAACCAGAAACAGCAGACCGTTGACCAGCTGAACATCAGCGGCAAGGCTCTCGGCGAGCTTATTAAACTTGTTCTGGATGAAAAGGTCAGCCGTGCCAATGCCAAAAAGATCCTCAGTGCCATGTTTGAGGAGGAGATTGATCCCGCAGAATACGCCAAGGCAAACGGATTTATCGTCTCCAACGATACAGGCGCAATGGAAGCTGTTATTGCAGCAGTCATCGCAGCCGATCCCAAGTCTGTCAACGACTACAAGAACGGCAAAGAGAAGGCTCTCATGGCTCTCTTCGGCAAGTGCATGAAGGAGCTGAAGGGCAACTGCAACCCGCAGGTGCTCCGTGAAATGCTTCTCAAGAGCATTGAAAATGCGTAACTAAACATTTAACAGTCACAACAGAATCATCTGTTGTGACTGTTTTTGCATAATTTGCTGCTATGTGATATGATGAAAATAAGAGACTGATAAATAAGAATTTGGCGGTGAGATAAATGAATTATATTAGACAAGCAAGATATGATGACATAGAGAGAATTGCAGAAATTTTAGTATTCAATTATAGGCTAAATTTCTATCCAATATTTCGTGATGATTGTTTCTATTTCGAAGAACTAACGGTTGCTAAACAAAAGGCTAACTATATGAATGAGTTGGACAGCATTTGGGTTTATGATGATGGTGTTGTAAAAGGATTTATTCAAATAGAAAATGCAGAAGTTAAAAAATTGTATGTAGAGCCTGCACTTCAAGGTAATTCTATCGGAGCGAAATTGTTGGAATATGCGATAGCCGAAAGTAATGTCAATTTTTTGTGGGCTTTAGAGAAAAACACAAAAGCAATAGCATTTTATAAGCGACATGGTTTTAATATAACAAATGACAAAAAATATGAAGAAGATACAACGGAATTTCTTGTTCGTATGGAACGATAAATTCCAATTTATTAAATGGTCAGGGAGAAAATGAAATGGAAAACAAAATGTCTTGTTTGCGCTGCGGCAAAAAGATGAACCATATCGGAACGGAGAAATTGCAGCTGGGTCAGACCGGCTGGATACTTGGCGACCTGCCCAATTTGCTGGCAGGGGCAATGGAGGTTGAGATTTTCAGCTGTCCCAACTGCAGAAAGCTGGAATTCTTCGTGGCAGGCGGCGAAGAAGAGGACGCATTGCCGCAGAAAAAATGTCCCAGCTGCGGAAAAATGCACGATTTTGATTATCCCAAATGCCCCTTCTGCAAACACAATTACAACCAATAAAACTGTATAAAAAACTCCGTGCTGAACATTCGGCACGGAGTTTGGTGTTTAGAATAATATTGCGGTTCACAGCAGCGAGAGCGCAAGTGCGGCTATCAAAATCAGCACGCACAGCACGATGGCAGCGATGTAGATGCGTTTGAGCAGCTTTTTGCCCTTTTCGCCACGCTTTTCAAGAAAGAACTGGCACAGCGCAAGTGCAGAAAAGAGCAGCACGCAGAATGCGTTGTAAATGAGCACGGGGAGAGGTCTGTCGGTGAAAAAATTCACGGCACCGGCAGCCAGCCACACGGCGGAGAGGATCAGCCATTGATACCATTTTTTCATATAATCGCCTCCGAATAACCGATGTTTTATAATTCCGTTATATCAAAAAACGCGCAAAAAATCAAATATATAATACATCATCCTGAGCGGCATAAACTTTTGGAAGGTGCTTACCAAAAGGCATGGGCATTTCGAGATAGACGGTGCCTTCGTCTTCCGCGGCAAAGGACTGAATTTTGAGAATGCCTTCGTTGACAGGAAGAGCGCGGACATCAACCACCCAGGATTCGGGCGTTTCAGCATTGCCGTAGAGATAGAAGTCGGAGAGCATGCGGCCATCGGCATAGAAGGCAGCAAGGTTGCCCTTAGCTTTGATAACGAGATAGGTGGTATCTTCCGGCCAGCAGACACGGTATTCGGTGGTGCGGTCGGAAAGATTGAGGTGGGAGAGCATATCGTCGGCAGAAAGAGTGTTCTCTGTTTCGGCAACGCGGAGAGCGGTAAGAGATGTTGGAATATACTTTATGGGCTGTTCGAGGATAATTTGTATGCCATCGATTTCGGTAATGGGAGCAGTGAGTGTAAATTTGCGGCCATCCGCAAGGGAGAGTACAGGCGTAAGTCCTTCCACTTCCATCAAGGTAATGCTGTGGTCGGAGAGGGCAACGGGCTGTGCGGTGATGTAGTCTATAGAAAGTCCCGCCAAAGTCAGGCCGACAGGGATAAAGAAGCAGCAATCGGAGGGAATATCCATATCGAAAGAAAGGGTGCGGTCGGTGAATGAGAAGGTAAAGGGGACTGTGGGATAAGCAGGGCGCTTATTGAGACGCAGATGGTTGTTGATAAAAAGGAAACCACCCTTCCCATCGGTGCGCAGGGCACAGCGGACGGTGTCGGTATCAAAATGGTTTTCAGGCATCTCTTCCGGAAGGACAGAGTATGTTGGGGCGAAGATTTCGCCGTAGTTATGGAGAAATTCGTGGATCTTTTTGAGGTGGTAGTAACTCTCACGAACCTGACCGTTATCTCCCAGAGGAGCCTGGAAATCATAGGAGATCAGAGGATAATCATTGGGGTAACCGGTAGCCTTGCTCTCCTGCATAAAGGTTTTACCTTGGGGATTCAAACCTCCGTGGTACATGTAATATCCAAGAAGGTTGGCACCGCTGCCCAGCTTGCAGACAGCCAGCGTTTCCACGTCTTTGGCATTGAACATGGGACGACGGTGGTAGGTGACCTGATTTCCTCCGCCCAGCTCACAGGTAAGGAAGGGGAATTTATCCATCAACGGAAGCGCAGAAGAAGCGGTAATATCGCCGAGAAGATCAGTTCCGATATCGCAGGCATCGGGATCGTGGGAAAAAAAGTAGTTGACATTATGAGGGATCGGTTTGGTGTGGTTTTCCCAGGGAAGACCGGGATAGCCGCCGAACATGGGCAGCAGTGTTTCGGGGAGGGTGGCATCGCCCCATGCGGTAGCGGTAAAGAGAGGCGCGGTCAGTCCGTTTTCGAGAATCAAAAGGCGTATCTTTTCCATATAATCGGGACGTTTGGTCATCTCGTTTTCCACCTGAATACCGAACAGCGGAAGTCCTTTGACCTGAGCGGCAATGGCGGCGATATAGCGGCAGACATAGCCAAAGTAAGGTTCTTCCTCGCTTCTGAGTTGATTGGCGCATGTATCACAGAGCCAGTCGGGGAAGCCGCCGTTCCGGCATTCTCCGTGAGCCCAGGGACCAATGCGGAGACAAAATTCAAGTCCCAGTTCAAGACAGAGTTCGATAAAGCTGCGGATATCCCGGTTGCCGGAAAAATCGAAGCAGCCCTCCTCTTCCTCATGGTGGATCCAGAATACATAGGAGGCTACCACATCAATACCGCCGGCTTTCATCTTGAGAAGCTCATCTTTCCAGTTTTCACGCGGGACGCGGCTATAATGCAGCTCACCCATGACCGGAACGTACGGCTTTCCGTTTTTCAGCAGCATATGGTTTGTAACGGTAATGGTTTCATTTCCAAAATGGGGAAGGGTGACTGAAGGAGGAAAAGAAGACGGAATATGAAATCTCATGGTAATACCTCACTGATGAAAGATAAATTGATAATATTATATCATGATGCAAGTGGGGCTTCAAGGAGAGGGGGACAAGAAAAGTAGAAAACAGAAGATTTATGTGATAAACTTAAAAAGAAATGTGTAAGATTTGAGATGGAAAGTTGTCTGTAGAAGTGAAAGAGAGGAGGGTATCCGTGGAAGACAGAGAAATTGTAAACCGTTATTGGGAAAGAGACAGCGGCATTATTGCTGTGACAGCAGAAAAATATGGAAGGTACTGCATGGCTATTGCAGAAAATATTGTTGGCAGCAAAGAAACGGCAGAGGAATGTGTCAATGATACATGGTTTGCGGCATGGAACGCTATGCCGGAGAATCGTCCTGATAATCTGAAGGCATTTCTGGGGAAGATGACAAGGAATATCTCTTTTAACAGGTATAAGCGAAAGTACACACAGAAACGGGGCGGAGAAATGTCCCTTGTGTTGGATGAATTGACAGAATGTATACCGGATAACGAAACGGTGGAGCAGAGGGTAGACAGAAATATATTGATCGGAGAAATCAATGCTTTTTTAACCGGACTTCCGGAAATGAAAAGGGGGATATTTGTTCGCAGATATTGGTATGCCGAAAGCGTAAAAAAGATAGCGGAAAGATATGGGATGAGTGAAAACCATGTTTCGGTCATACTAAACAGGCTAAGAAAAAAACTGGCAGAAACTTTGAGAGACAGGGAGATGAAACGATGAGCGGAGAGATGCTATTCGAAGTAATTGGAGAAATTGAGGATCATTTTGTGACGGAAGAAAATGAAAGGATGAAAGGGAGAAGAGTAACGGCGAAGCAGTGGGCAGGGCTGGCCGCCTGTATGGTGTTGGTTGTTGCAGTTGCAACCGGAATCCTTTGGAGTGAATGGAAAGGAGAAATAGCCAGTGAGGATTCTCGCGATGAGCTGCTTGAACCGATCATTATGGCGGTATACAAGGATGCCTATTATGAAGTTGTGGAAAGTGAGAAGATATTGGAAAGATATCATCTGCCGAATGAGATAACACTGGATATGGTTGGCGAATGTTTCGGCAAGGTGACAGATGAGGGAAATGAGGAGTTGGGAGATTTTTACCGCTATTTACCCTATGGCGAGACGTGTGATGCGGTTTATCTTTTGAGCAGCGATGGAATCCATTACCGTTTTGCCTTGTTTTGTAATTTTATCCATCCCAATGACAGAGTGTACGAGGAGGCAAGCGTGTTATTTGGACTATACGGCGTGGATACAAGCGAGGATATTGCAAGTATGACTGTCGGAAACAAAACGGTGACAGACAGAACGGAGATTGAAAAAGTTTATACTGCTCTTTGCGAGGCAGAAGCCATGGGAAACCATGATTTTCAACGACAGGTGTTTGAAGGCAGAAGCGAGGAGGAGCAGCAAAAGCTGAGTGGAGAACTGGCAGACAATAATGTGGAGTTTCAGTTTGTAACACGCTCCGGAGCTGTGATAAAAGGGATACGATATTACAAAACGATATCGTACTTTGCATGGAGTCTCAACTACTACAGGATAACAGCGGAATAACTAATACGGAAAAGAAAAAACGGTTCAGTGCAGAAAGTTGCATTGAACCGTTTTGATTCTGATATTATATCCGTTCTGTTAAAAGATTTGAGTTGAAAAAACGCTGTTAAACAGCAATTTAAAACACCTTTAATCGGACGAAATACCGGCATACTTGGCTTTGGTTGCCAATCCGCCCCGGATATGGCGTTCACTTTTGTTTTGTTCAAGAACTTCTTTTACCTGAGAGCAGAGTTGAGGATTGATTTTTTTCAGCCGCTCTGTGACATCTTTATGTACAGTGCTTTTTGAGATCCCAAACCATGCCGCCGCTTTTCTAACAGTCGCGTTATTTTCAATGATATACAGCGCAAGTGTTACTGCGCGCTCCTCCGGCAGACCGTTCAATGCGCGACCCTCCCTGCATATAAGTTATGGCCTCGCGTCAGTCTGCGTCATCACGCGAGCCTTACTTATCTATATGCAGAGAGAACGGGGAAGATACCTTTATCAGAGGCAAATGGTAGGGAAAATTGAGAAGAAAATCAGAGAATCTGGATCAGTTTGAGACCGATTCGCTTTTTATCAGGATCGCAATTGAGAACCGAAACTTTTACAATATCACCAACCTTGAGCACTTCGGATGGGTGGCGGATATATCGCTCGGAACACTGTGAAATATGAATCAGTCCATCCTGATGAACGCCGATGTCCACAAATACACCAAAATCCACAACATTACGGACAGTACCGGTCAGTTCCATATCAGGTTTCAGATCTTTCATCTCCAACACGTCGGTACGGAGCATGGGAGCAGGAAGCTCATCGCGGGGATCGCGCCCCGGTTTTTGCAGTTCTGTGATGATATCACGCAGTGTAGGAACACCGATGCCGCATTGTTCGGCGACAGTGGTTTCGCCCAAACCCTGCACCCGTTCTTTTAGCTTGGCAAGTCCGCCGGAACGGATATCTTTATCGGTGTAACCACAGAGTGTCAGCAGTTTTTCTGCTGCGGGATAAGATTCAGGGTGAACGGCAGTATTGTCAAGAATATTTTTACTCTCCGGAATACGGAGGAAGCCGGCGCACTGAACAAAGGTTTTGGGGCCCAATTTGGAGACTTTTTTCAGTGTTTTTCTGTCGGTGAAAATACCGTTTTCATCCCGGTAGGCAACAATGTTTTTGGCAATGGTCATATTGAGGCCGGATACACGGGCAAGCAGAGAGGGGGAGGCGGTGTTGAGATCAACACCGACACGACCGACACAGTTTTCTACAACACCGGTCAGTGTTTCGCCCAGACGTGCCTGGGGCATATCATGCTGATACTGTCCCACACCGATGGATTTAGGATCGATTTTAACAAGCTCAGCCAGGGGATCCTGCAGTCTGCGGGCGATAGAGACGGCGGAGCGGAGGGAGACATCGTAATCGGGAAATTCTTCCGCGCCCAGTTTGGAGGCGGAGTATACGGAGGCACCGGCTTCATTAACCATCATATAGGCAACGCCGGGAAGCTCCCGAAGCATTTCCGCGACAAAAATTTCGGATTCTTTGGAGGCGGTGCCGTTGCCGATGGCAATTGCCTCCACGTTGTGTTTGGCGATCAGCTTTTTGAGCGTTGCTGCTGCCTCTGCTTTTTTGTTGTGAGGTGGAGTAGGATAGACAACGGTGGTATCCAATACTTTGCCGGTGGCATCTACGACTGCAATTTTACAGCCGGTACGATAGGCGGGGTCAAAGCCGAGAGTGACGCGGTTGCGCAGCGGCGGTTGCATAAGGAGCGGCTCAAGGTTGAGACCAAACATCTTGATAGCCTGCTCGTTGGCAGAATCGGTAAGCGTGGAGCGGATCTCACGTTCAACAGAGGGGTAGATCAGGCGTTCCCAGGAATCTTCAATAGCTGTATTCACCAGACCGGAGGTAATGCTGCCGGGTTTGAGTGCGGCGCGGCGAATGACAGAAAGCGCTTCATTGGTGTCGATTTCTACCTGTACTTTAAGAAATTCTTCCTTCTCACCGCGGTTGACGGCAAGAATACGGTGACTCTGTATTTTGGAGACTGCCTCAGAAAAATCGTAGTAAAGGCGATAAACGGAATCCTCTTCTGTAGCGGCTTTGGAGGTAACTATGGCGCGCTTCATAAAAAGATCACGCAGGGTGCTGCGTATGGCGGCATCATCGGAGATGTTTTCTGCAATAATATCGCAGGCGCCGGTAATGGCATCTTCTGTGGTTTCAACACCTTTTTCGGCATCAACATATTCAGCGGCGATTTCGTCGATGTTGCCGCGCATGATATCCTGTGCAAAAATGATTTCTGCCAGGGGTTCCAGTCCTTTTTCGCGTGCAACGGTGGCACGGGTGCGGCGTTTCTGCTTATAGGGACGGTAGAGATCTTCAAGCGAGGCAAGGGTAACGGCCTTTTCAATATCGGCGCGAAGTTCCTCTGTCAATTTTCCCTGTGTCTCGATGGAGGAAAGAATCTCTTCCCGGCGTTTATCCAAACCGCGCAGATAATCGAGTCTGTCGGCAAGCTGTCTGAGCAGCTGGTCATCCATGGTGCCGGTCAATTCTTTGCGGTAACGGGCAATGAAAGGGATCGTATTTCCCTCGTCGATCAGCTTTATTACGTTTTGCACATGCTCTTCGCGCAGATGAAGTTCTTCGGCAAGCATGGCGGCATGATTATGTTCCATTTCAGTATTCTCCGTTTGATAGTAAAGTTGTAATATGCATTATACCATTTTCAAGAGGATTTGTCCAATGGAAAAACAGAAGAATAAATTTTATATTGAAAGGTAGAAAGAGTTTGGGATACCTTCGGCTGCTTTCTGCTTTTCCGGATTTTAATAACGGAAGTTGAGCTGCAACAAAGATGTTGCTGTTGTTTTGGGAAAAACAGGGATAGCAGATTCAAAACAGTGTTGTCGTTTTGCCGAGAGAGACAGCAAAAAAGAACCGTACAGAGGTGTACGGTTCTTTCGTGCGGATGTATAGGATGTGTTATGAAGGATTTAAAATTATGGGAACAGACGATGGATACAGGTCGTGTTTTTATATCAGACTAATAAATAGGCCTTGTGTGCTATATATCTGTCAGTTCAAGTGGCGAATAAGTTGATCGGGATGATCGGCATAATTCAAAGCAGTTTCTTTGGAAATCTTTTTTGCACGGTAAAGGGCAAGAATCGAGTTATCCATAGAGAGCATACCATCCTTCTGTCCCGCAAGAATGGCATTTTCAATTTGATAATTTTTGTTGTCGCGAATCATGGTGCGGATAGCGCCGTTGATCTGCATTACCTCAAAAACAGGGAGGTTATTGCCGGAAACATCAGGAACCATCTGTTGGGAAACCACAGTGCGCAGAACGGTGGCAAGCTGGAAACGAATCTGAGACTGAGAAGCGCCTGAAAAGCTATCGATTACGCGATCAATAGCATTGACTGCGCCCTTGGTGTGCATGGTGGCAATGACCATATGACCGGTTTCTGCTGCGGTGATGGCTGTTCTTATAGTTTCAGCGTCGCGCATTTCTCCCAGAAGGATAACATCAGGTGCCTGGCGCAGGCAGGAACGCAGGGCGGAGAGATAGTCTGCCGTATCGATGGCGATCTCACGCTGGCTGACGATGCTGCGCTGATTTTTGTGCAGATATTCGATGGGATCTTCCAAAGTGATGATATGACAGTCGCGTGTACGATTGATACGGTCGATAATACAGGCCTGGGTAGTGGATTTACCGCTGCCGGCCGTGCCGGTAAACAGAATCATACCATGGGTGATATCGGCAATATCCATAACCTGCGGCGGAATGTTGATCTCTTCCCATTTTGGAATATCAAAGGAAACCACTCTTACCACCGCAGCGAAAGAATTTCGTTGACGGTAGGTGTTGACGCGGAAACGTGATATGCCGGGAAGGGCAAAAGAGAAATCGTCATCGCCTGTTTCAAGATAACGGTCAATAGAGCGGCCGGACAATGTGTAAATATTATGGATCAACCCCTGGGTATCAGCGGGGGTGAGTTTGTTTTCTTCCAAAGGAAGAATATGACCGTCCACTTTTTCACTGATAGGACATCCTGCGATAAAAAAGAGGTCGGAAGCGTGGTCTGCTACGGCTTTCTGAAGATAATTCTGCAGTTCGGGCATTGAAAATCACACCTTTTTCAAAATTAAGTGTTGGACGAAACAGACTGCCATTGCAGCACCGTCCAGGTTTGTCCGTCCAAACGGAGAGTAACTTCTAAATTCAGTGTCGGAGAAATGGGGCAGGAATAGAAAAAGAGATTGCCCTCCTGTGTTACCCCATCGGGAATTTGACCGAGGCGAAGAAGGGAAAAGATCTCTTCCGCCTGAAGGTCTGCTTGATAATATTTTTCCACAGCTGTGGCATTGGCAGTGGAAAGCCGGCTCTCTGCCATGGCGGTGCTGATTGTCAAAAGGGAGAAGATGATGAGGCAGAGCACAGCAAAAATAATCAGGAGAGAAACGCCGCCCACCACAGGAGGTGCGGGAGATTTGCGTGTTTTCATTGTTCATCCTCCTGCCATCCCACAGTCAGGGAGAATATACACTCTTCACCGCAGGAGACACGGATCTCGGATATGGAAAGAGTGGGGGTGTTTTCATTGGTGTGCGAAGGAACAGAACACAGAACATATTCGGCATCGTCTTCAACCGCGACCGGCGACCAGTTGGCATCATAAAATACAACAAGGGAGTCCTCGTCGGAAAAACCGCAGAGAATATTCGCAGCGGCATCGGTATCGCCATGATGGGCTTTTAAAAGCTCGGCGGCATTTTGTGCCGTTCTTACTGCGTTATCCAGCATTTGACGTTCATTTGAGATGGAATTGGCCAATAAAAATCCGCGGATACAGATGGTTGCAGCCAAGGCAAAAACAGCTGCCATACAGATGAGTTCCATCAGTGAAAGAAAAGCTTTGTTTCTCATTCCGCACCCTCCGATCTGAAGGTGAGATACAGCGTTTGAGAGGTACCGTCTTCAAAGGTGATATCCAGCACAATGTTTTGGGAGTCACGACGGAAAAAAAGATTCTCCAAAGGAAGGATCTGCTGACCGTCGGCAGGGGCAAAAACAGAGGAATCTGCCACCGTGAACAGCTCGCGGAGATAACCTTCGTGACAATAGATGCGGGTGTAATATTTTTCCCCGTCTATCATCTCGGCAAAGCATATCGTGCTGCCGCTGTCGGAGGGCTCGGAAAGGTCAAAATCAGAGATGAACCAGGCGTCTGCGGCATCGTTCTGGTGAATACGGGTGACAAGATATTGCGATATGGTTCTGTGGTCATAGTCTGTTCTGTCGCGCGTGATCTGGGCGCGGTAAACTTTTGCACCGCCAAGCAGAATGACCGCAATAAAAACAGAAAAGACGGTAAACAGAAAAAGCGGTGCTAATTTACTGAAATCAGTACGGGTGATTTTTGTTTTCATATTATTTTTCCAATACAGTAATATCAGGCATTAAGTTAGAGGCAAACAGATCATATTTGATGACGAAACGCTCTTCGTTCAACTGGACACCGTAATGCTCGATCAAATATTCTGCAGAGGGAGGATATGCCCCCTCCATAGCGTAGCAAGAGACAGCAGCACGTGTTAATGCACGCTCCAGCTGATCTTTTTCCTCCGAAGCGCTGCCGGAGCTCAAATTGTTAATGCTGAAAATAAAGAAAAGGAAAACCGATGCTGCCGCAATGAAAAAAAAGAGAGGATAAAAGCGGCGCAAAGACTTTTTTTTCATAGATAGCACCTTACCCTATTGTATTCATAATATCGGTGAGGGGGAGCATAACCGAAAGTAAGATGGCTCCTACCATCAAAGAGGTGATAAGTACCATAAAGGGTTCAATTTTTGCTACTGTGCCTTCAAGGGCTTCCTCTGCATCAGCAGTCATTCGTGATGCAATGTTATCCATTGCAGTATCTGCATTTCCGGCGAGAAGACCGACAGAAAGCAGGCGACAGGCGGCAGGTGTGAGAAGCTCTGCATCCTTTAATGCAGGCACCAAATCTGTACCGGCATCAACGGCTTTCAAAGCCTTTTCGCAGCGAGCCAAAGCGTAGGGTCTGTCCTGCAAAAGGGTGCTCGCCAAACGTAAACCCTCCTCGGTAGGAAGTCCCGAGGCAAAAGCCATGGCAAAAGCGCGGGCAAAGTAAGCATTATTTATCTTACGCATAACGCCTCTGTCACCGAAAAGCTTTTTAACAACATTGGTGATGCATTGGCTGAGGGAGGGAAGGAGCTGCACAACTAAAATAAAAATAAGCACAAGAGCCAGAAAAATACCGATGTAAGGAAGGGCCTGCCCGAAGAAATCGCCGATTTTCAAAAGAAGTGCAGCAATTCCGGTCAAAGAACCACCTAAGGATGCATAGACTTCGTTAAAAATGGGGAACACTTTTATCAGCAGGACGGCAATAACTACCATCATCATAAGAAGAAGCACGGAAGGATAGGCGAAAGCGCGGGTAAGACTGCGGCGAAGGCGGTCTTTATTCTCATAGTCAGCGGAGAGGGCTTCCAGGGCTTCCTGCGTTCTTCCGGCATACTCGGACATTTGAAGCAGGCCGGTTACGTGAGAGGGGAAGAGCTCTGTTTCTTCCAAAGCTTGATAAAAGGGGGTTCCCACCTCAAGACAGGCCGCAGTATTCTGAAGCATCTCACTGAATGCTTTATCTTCTTCCTCATCAGAGAGCAGCATCAGGGCATCGTCCAGACGGATGCCGGAATGCATCAGAAGAGCAAGCTGATGGAAAAGATCGGCAAGCATTCCATCATTGAGCTCAAGTTTGTTCTGATTCATTGGAGGACCCTCTCTCAGTAAATATATTTAACAGTATAATTGACGGCGGTGTTTCCCCCGGTGGAGGCAAGGGTGGGATCCATTCTCTGCCAGGCGACACCGTTAAAATAGATTACCCCGTCGATCCAGCCCTGGTCGGAAGACCATACGCTGATCCAGGCGTGGTATGCGGTTCCGGCATAGCCAACGACCAACTTGCAGGGGATACCCTGGCTGCGGAGCATACCGGTCATAAGAGCAGCATAGTCAAAGCAGATGCCGCGTCGCTGTGCAAGGACCTGGTCGAGGTTAGGAAGATAGCCGCTTTTGACGGTGGCGGCCTTCTGATAGTCATAGGAGAGATTGTGTACGACAAAGTTATATACAGCACCAACTTTGTCCAGCAGGTTTTTCTTACCGGCCACAAGAGAGGCGGCTTTGTTCATGGTGTTGGTGGCATTTTCATAGTTGACATACTGGTTGGGACGAATAAATGGGGCAAACTGGTTGGCAAGATTTGCATGGAAGTTTGCCGATAAGACTGTAGCATAACGATTTCCGCTTACATTCTGGAATACCTTGACGAGATAACCGCCGCTTCCGTCGGAGAGAGGGAAGACGGTCCATTGTTGTGCGGGCAGATTATAGGTGTAGGTGGTACCGCTGGGGCCGGTTACCTGTACTTTGAGGCGTGCAGAAGAGGGAGCACCGTATTTTACCATAACATATCCATCGCGTGCATTGGAGTAATCTACAACGGCTGCATTGCCGGAAACAGTTTGGGTACCGGAAGCCACGGGACGCAGAAGGGTGATCTGCGCAGGCTGAAGCACCGGTTCCAAAGCGGCCGCCTCCTGTTTGATCTGTTCGGGTTCTGTTATGGCTACCTCTTCAATAACTTCCGGAGAAGATTCCTGAGGAGTGGAGGACTCAGCCTTGGAGGAGGACTCAGCCTTGGAGGAGGACTCAGCCTTGGAGGAGGACTCAGCCTTGGAGGAGGACTCAGCCTTGGAGGAGGACTCAGCCTCGGAGGAGGACTCAGCCTCAGAGGAAGATTCAGCCTTGGAGGAGGACTCAGCCTCAGAGGAAGATTCAGCCTCAGAAGAGGATTCAGCCTCAGAAGAGGACTCAGCCTCAGAGGAGGACTCAGCCTCAGAAGAGGATTCAGCCTCAGAGGAGGACTCAGCCTCGGAGGAGGATTCGGCCTCAGAGGAGGATTCGGCCTCGGAGGAGGATTCAATCTCAGAAGAAGATTCAGTCTCAGAAGAGGATTCCATAGGAATCGGTTTATTGGAATCGCGGAAAATAATCAAGGAAATAGAGAGCGAGAGCAAAACAACAGCACATACTATAAGTGGGATAATGACTTTTTTCTTCACAAAAATAACTCCTTTAGTCCAAAATACAAGGATATAGCCTTTTCAATTATACTATGTTTTAAAATATGTGTCAATAGAAGGAGGAGGGTGTAAAAAAACGGAAAAACAGTAAAATAACGCGGGAAATCTAGCATTATAATCTTGCAAAAAACATTGAAAAGTGATAAAATTAAAAATATAATGCGGTAAGTATAAGTATTTGATGCATTTGCATTTTAGCGTTTGATTTTTAGAGTGGTGAGGTGAGATTTTCTGTGGGAAAAATAAGCGTAAAAATGTTGGGCAGCTTCTCTGTCAGTACCGGAACGGAGACCCTTTCCGACAATGAAAACCGCTCACGGAAAATGTGGTTGCTGTTAGCATATTTAATATACAACAGAGGCAGAATCATAAGACAAAATGAGCTTATGGAGATGCTGTGGAATGAGAATGATAGTGAAATAAATTCCAACGGTGCCCTCAAGACTCTTTTTTACCGAATTCGTGCCGAACTGAATAAACTGTGGGATGGTGCAGGCAAACAGCTTATCATCAGCAAGGGTAACGGGTATGCATGGAATCAGGAATATGAGACAGAAGTGGATTGTGAGGAGTTTGATAAGCTCAGTGAGATCATCTCACAAAAAGAAGAGGATTCTCTGGAAGAGACAATGGAGCTGTTCCGTCTCTACAGAGGAGAGTTTTTGGAACGTTTCCCGTCTGAGTTTTGGGTTATTCCTCTAGCTGCTTACTATCATAATATTTATATTCAACACCTTCTTCAGACGGTACCAATCATGTATGAAAAGCAGATGTATGAGGAATTGGCGGAATTCTGCCGCGATGCCGTATTGGTGGAACCCTTCAACGAGGAAATCCATGGTTGGTTGATGAAAGCCTATACTGCGGTGGAGAAGCAGGGACTTGCTATCGAAGTATATCAGAAATTCAGTAATCGTCTGCTCTCGGAGTTGGGTGTTATGCCTTCCGAAGAGATACGCGCCATTTATCATGAAGCAACCAAGAGCACCAATCAGCACATGCTTACCGTGTCCATGCTGCAGGAGCAGCTTCAGGAGGAATGCTCTGCTCCCGGTGCATTGGTTTGTGAATATGACTTTTTCCGCGTGCTTTATTTCTCTATGGCGAGATCGGTTTTGCGAAGCGGTATAGCGGTTCATATGGTGCTTCTCTCCATTAAAGAAAAAAAGGGAATCCAGCTGACTGAGAAAAAACGTGAAAAGATTATAGAAAACCTGAAGGAGGTTTTGCATGCATCTCTGCGCAGAGGTGATTCGGCAGCAAGGTGCAGTGCTCAGCAGTATGTAATTATGCTGCCGCAAGCCAATTTTGAAAACAGCCAGATGGTTTGTGAGCGTATCCTGAGGACATATTACCAGACATATTCAAGGGCAGACGCAGAGCTGCGTTACGAGGTGTTTCCGCTTAAGCCGGATGAAAAGGAGAATTTTGGATGGAGTCGAGAAGAGACCGGAAGATAATATCCTCTTTCTGTGTTCCATTTTCTTTCAGTATAGAGAGTGGAATGGTTTTGGAGGGGGAGAGTGAAGAAAAAGTTTTTCTGGGATTTTCCGTTGCTGAATTAGGAGGAAGTTCTTTTATAGAGCGGATGATTCCCGCAGAAAGGGAACAGTTTCTTTCTGTATTAACGGGAAAAAACGGCGATGATCCCGAGGTGGAGATGCTGCTTTCTCTTTGCAGAAAAGATGGTTCGTTCGGTTTTGTTTTTATGCGCGGATGGGTGGTGCTTTCGGAGCAGGGAAACCGTGAAATTCAAGGAGTTATGGTTGAGGCGGCAAAAACAGCAAAAATCTTTTCTGCGCTGAGAAGTGATGTGGAGAAATGGCGCGTCAAGCTTTCAGAGACGGAAGATATCGTCACTTCGCTTACACTTTATGCGGAAAAGGATCCACTGACACAAATTCTCAATACGGCAGCAACGCGCCGTCAGGCAGAGGAATATCTGCAGGGAGAGAACAAAAACTGCGCATTGATCATTATCGATATGGATGATTTCAAGCAGATCAATGATTCCTACGGGCATATGACGGGAGATGAGGTGCTTATCAACGTTGCAAAGATAATACGCAAACTGTTTAGAAGCAGAGATATTGTCGGGCGTATTGGCGGAGATGAGTTTTTGGTGCTGATGAAAGATGTCTCCGAAAAAGAGATTCTCGCAACAAGGTGCTCTCAGATTTTAGAGGAGATCAAAAATATACGATGCAATTCTATGACTGAAAATGAGATCAGCTGTTCGGTAGGTGCAGTATTTTCTTCGCAGGAGAATAATACATATGATGCTTTGTTTGCTGCCGCAGATAAGGCAATGTACCGTGTGAAGGGATCAGGTAAAGCAGAATTTCAAATAGAAGAGTAAAAAGAATTATCAGAGAAAATAAGAGGTAAACGATGGGTAAAGAGAGATTAGGGGAGCGTTTTCCGCTGTCATTGAGCCAGATAAATATCCTTAATCTTGAACGCACGCTCAGAGGTACGTCGGTCAACAACATCAGTACGACCATCCGTATTTCGGGACGTGTGGATTTTCATATGCTCGGACAGAGTATCCAGATGATTTTGGAGAGCGACCCGTCTCTTAATACACGCTTGGTTGAGGAAAATGGCGAGATTGTTCAGTACCATGCACCGTATGTAAAAGAAAACTTTCCTGTTTACGATTTTACCAATACCAGCCGCGAAGGAATTGAAAATTGGGAAAAAGCTGTTACCCATGAACTCATTCCGCTGATGGATAGTCCGCTCTATCGTTTTATTTTGTTCCGGGACGGCGAAAGCAGCGGAGGAATTCTTGTTAAACTGCATCACATTATCTCAGACGGTTGGTCGCAGATTTTGATCTGTAACAAAATCGGTCGAACATATCTTGAGCTGCTTGCCGGCAAAACACCGGAGCTTCCCGAAGCCCCCAGCTATGAGCTCCATGTTATTGAAGAGCAGGAGTATCTGGATTCAAGGGCCTGCAGCAAAGACGAGCGCTATTGGAGAGAAATATTGCAGAGCAGCGGTGAGCCGTCCAGTCTGAAAGATGTGAACGGGGCTGCGATAAGTCCGGTCGGCTGCAGAAAAAGCTTTGATTTACCGGGAATTCTGAACCACGCGATACACGCTTTTTGTCTGGAAAACAGGGTTGCCCCCTTTGCTGTGTTTTATATGGCGCTTGCCATCTATTTCAAGAGGCAGGGAGGTGCGGACAATTTCACCATCGGTGTGCCGATTTTTAACCGCACCAACTACAAATTCAAACAAAGCACGGGAATGTTTGTAACAACACTGCCGTTTGTTAATGAAATTGATGACCAGTGGTCCCTCCGTCAGTTCAATGAGGTGCTGGCAGAACGCTGGTTGGAATTGCTGCGCCATCAGAGGTATCCTTTCTCCAGAATCAGCAGTCTTTGTGGAAAAGATACCCGTTTGTTTAATATTGCCCTCTCCTATCAGGACAGTAAAATATTTGAAAGCAGAGATGCTTCGGTGATGTTCAGCGGACGCTGGCATTATTGCGGATATCAGGCAGAGCATCTCACCATCCATTTGACAAACCTCAAAAACCACTGCGAGTATGCGGTGGATTACGACTATTTAACGCAGCTTTTTACCGAAGAGGAGATCGAAACGCTTCACAAAAATTTGTGCCATATCCTTTTTGAGACTCTTTCCGATCCCGATCGTCCCATTCATAAGCTTAACATTCTCTCCATGGAGCAAAAAGAAGAGCTGATTTACCGTTTCAACCGGACTGAACGCTATCTGGAACCCAAAACGGTGTATGAAGCTCTGATCGCCAATAACGTGCGTCATCTCAACAGAGCAGCTATTATTCATAATGGCGAGAGGACGTCCTATGGTACATTGTTCCAACGCAGTTCCCAGTTTGTGGCTGCACTGGAATCCCTTAATCTTCAGCCGGAAAGCACGGTGGCAATTTATCTGCCGCGAGGGGCTGAGCTTGCTGCGGCTATGATCGGTGTTTTGGAGGCCGGATGTGCTTTTGTTCTGCTTTCCGAAAGTTTGCCCAAAGAACGCATAAAAGTGATTCTGGAGCAGAGCGATACGGCTGCAGTGATAACCAGCGATACCAGAAAACGCCGGTTGCCTAAGGGAGATATCCCTGTTATTTTTACAGAGGATGCTGTTTTTGCGCTTTATCTCGGTTCCTCTTCTGTTTATAAAAAAGAAGAGGCCAGCGAAGATAATCTGGCTTATGTGGTTTATACATCAGGTTCCACAGGAGAACCTAAGGGTGTGGAGATAACTCATAAAAACCTTCTGAATCTGGCGCAGGAGATGAAAAATGTTTACGGTCAAGGTGCCGTGTTATCGCTTTGCAACATCGGTTTCGATGCATTTATGTTGGAAAGCATGGTGGCGCTGCTCAACGGAAGAACAATCGTTATGCCGTTGGAGGAGGAAATTGATTCGCCGGAGCGTCTGGCCGCATTGATGAACGAATATGCGGTAGGCTTTTTTGCGCTTACGCCTTCCCGTCTTTCTGCATTTTTACAGAACAGAACCTTCCGCAGTGTTATGTGGCGGATGGAGAGTATTGTCTGTGGAGGAGAACACTTCCCGCCGGAGCTTTTGAAAAAACTGAAACTCTGTACCAATGCAAGAATATACAATCAGTACGGACCGTCTGAAGCAACTGTCGCGGTCAGTATGAAAGAACTTTCTGCAGCAGATAAGATAACAGCAGGGGCTCCTCTCGGCAACTGCAGACTTTATGTTTTGGATCAATGGATGAATCCGCTGCCGATTGGCGGAAAAGGCCGTCTGTTTGTGGGAGGACTGTGTGTAGGACGGGGATACCGCAACCGTCCTGATCTTACGGAAAAAGTATTCAGAAATAATCCGTTTGTCATTGATGACAGAATTTATGATACAGGTGATTTGGCCCACTGGACATCAGAGGGTGAGATCGTCCTTGCGGGTCGTGCAGACAGACAGGTCAAGCTGCATGGACTCAGAATTGAACTGCAGGAGGTTTCGTCCTGCATCGAATCCTATCCCGGTGTGGCTGCCGCCTATGCCCGTATTTGTAAAGTGGGCGGACAGGATGTACTTGGGGCATATTATGTTTCCGATGAAGAAATTGCGGAGGCGGAACTGCTTGCTCATACCGCTACATATCTTCCCTTGTATATGATTCCGGTGTTCCTCACACGGGTTTGCTGTTTTGAGACTACGGCAAACGGGAAAATAGACGAAAGCAAACTGCCGGTTCCGATTTCTGCTGCCCATACGGGGAAAGGCGCAGAGAGCGAGACGGCGCGTATTATTACTGAAATTTTCAGAGAAGTGCTTGACAGTGAAGATATTTTTGCAGACAGCGATTACTATCTTTGCGGAGGAAACTCTCTTAACGCGCTGGAGACAATTCTTCATATTGAGGATGAGTTGGGCAAAAAAATCCGTGTGGCGGATCTTTATGCCTGCCGCACGCCTGCACGTCTGGCAGAACTGCTCGGCGATGCCGGATCGGTCAGAAAGGAAGCAGCCCCTGTTTTGGAAAAGGCGCCTGCTGATACCAATTATCCGCTTACCCATATTCAGCAGGGAATCTATATTCAAACCATTTTGGATACAGATGGCATCAATTATAATATGCCAGGCGCCTTTTTGTTGGAAAAGGAGCTTGATTGTGTTCGCCTTGAAGAGGCTTTCCGTGCACTCATCCGACAGGATCCCATATTCCGTACAGTGTTTGTACGGGATGAGAGCGGTGTTTCCGCGCAAATTCTGGATGAAGCAGAATTTGTGCTGGAAGAGATCCGCGCGGATAGTTATGATGAAGCTTGTATACAGTTTGTGAGGCCGTTCAAGCTCGACGAAGCACCTTTGCTTAGAGGTGCTGTTTGGCGCACTCCTGACGGAAAGTGCTATCTCTTTATGGATAGCCACCACATTATTGGTGACGGTATGAGTACGCCGCTGGTGCTGCAGAGATTGGATAGGTTCTATTGCGGTGAAAAAGCCGAAGCCGCTTGGAATTTCTATGATTACACCTACTCTCTCCGTAAAATGGGGGAGGAAAAGCAGAAAAAAGATCTGGAGTATTGGACTGACCGTCTGAAAGATATACCGGATCAGCTGATGCTCCCCACAGACAAAATTCCTCCTGCACGGTTTGATTTCAAAGGGAAAGAAACCGGTGTGGCAATTTCCGCAGCGCAAAGCCGTAAGATAGAAGAGTTTTGCCGTGAGAGCGGTTACTCGGAATATAATCTGTTTTTGGCGGCATGGGGACTGTTGCTCTCGGCCCTTTCAGGCGCAGAGGATTTTATCATCGGAGTACCGGTGGCAGGAAGAAATCTCGCCGGCAGCAATGCCATTTGCGGTCCTTTCATCAACACACTGCCCATGCGTCTGAACCCGGAAAAGACACTTTCCGCTTTCGAATGGTTGAACCGTGTGCGTGATGAGATAACCGGTATGGTGGATCATGCATCTGTCGGTCTTGAAAACATTATTTCTGCGCTTGATCTCCCAAGGGGAGAACAGAATGCGCTTTACCGTGTTATGATGACCCAAAGCCCTGTGGATGAAAGCGGGTTTATGCTGGATGGAGCAAAGTTGAATTTCTGTTCTATATCCACCGGTGCTGTAAAAATGGACCTCGTTCTGGAGCTGGCAAAGCAAGGGGAGAGTTATATACTCCGTTTCTCCTATGCCACCTCTCTGTTTGAAGAAGAGACCATCCGCTTCTATGGACGCTGTCTCACCTGTGCTGTTGAGCAGCTTATCCGTTATAAAGAAAAAGAAATCTCTAAACTGTCGCTGATTACCTCTGCCGACAGGGAAAAATATTTGGAAGCCCCCAATTTTATTACTACACCGTTCTTTAACCGTCCGGTTCACCGTATATTGAAGAGCCATGTGCTTCGGAAGCCGGACGATATTGCTGTGATCTGCCACGGTGCCTGTATGACCTACGGCGAATTGGAACGCCGTGCCTGTGCGATTGCACGTTTTCTGGAGGATAAGGGTATTGCGGCCGGCGAATGTGTTGCTCTTTGTGTGAAGCGCAGCGCAGATATGATTGCGGCGATGTACGGTATACTGAAAGCGGGCTGTGCCTATATGTTCCTGCTGGATAGCTTCCCGGTTGCACGTCAGCTCAATATGCTGGGACTCTCCAAGGCAGCGCTCCTTATCTGCGACAGTGAGACGGTGCTGCCGCAGGATGCAGCGTATCCCTGCGAAATCTGCATGCTTCCTGAGGGAGAAGAGGAGGATTACGAGGAACGCCCTGTTACCGATGATTCACTCGTCAACATTCTCTTTACATCAGGTTCCACCGGTGAACCTAAAGGGGTTATGCTGCGCCATCGTTCCGTAGCAAATCTGTGTGCGCAGATAAAAACGCTCTTTGAGGATGCGGAAGGAAGCGTGCTCTGCTCCACTAACACTGTTTTTGATTGTTTCATCATCGAAACGTTGATTCCTCTTGCATTGGGCAGAAGCATTGTCATGGCAGACGAGGAAGAGATGCTGCTTCCCTGGAAGCTGGCAAAGCTTATGGAGGACAACAAAACGGAAATTCTCCAGATGACTCCCTCGCGGTTACAGATGTGCTTTGCCAACGAGGCGTTCTGTAGTGCAGCGAAACATATCCGCATTGCTCTTCTGGGCGGAGAAGTTTTAACAGAATCTTTGCGGGACAAATTCTATCAGTACAGCAACGGAAAGCTGATGAATATGTATGGTCCCACCGAGTCGACGATCCTGACGGCTATGGGACAGGCTGAACCCGGAAAACATATCACCATCGGTACAACGATGCAAAATGCAAGAGCCTATGTATTGGATGAAGCAGGTGTTCCTGTTCTTCCCACTGCCTGCGGTGAATTGTATATTGCAGGCGAATGCCTTGCTGCGGGATATGCTTCCCGACCGGAAATGACGGAAGAATTCTTTATGGATGACCCGTTCTTCCCGGGAGAAAAAATGTATCGCAGCGGTGATTTGGTTCGCAGACGTCTGGACGGCTGTTTTGACTATATCGGCCGTAAAGATCATCAGGTTAAGCTGAACGGGCAGCGTGTGGAGCTTTCCGAAATCACATCTGCTATTAATCAATCCGGATTGGTTGTGCAGTCCGCCGTGGTGCCTCTCCGTAAAGGAGATGGCTCTATGGCTTTGTGCGCATTTTATGTTCCAGACGGACAGGAATGCACGGAAGATGAGCTGATCAACAGTATCTCCCGGATACTTCCGGACTACATGGTGCCTTCTCATTTCATTAAGCTGGACAGCATGCCGATGACGGCAACAGCCAAAACAGATATAAAGATGCTCCGCAGACTGGCCGAAGAATATGATTTTTCTGCAGAGGAGACCGGAATAACGGCGGCCATCCCCGAGGCTTTGCCGGCAGAACAGACTGCTGTTGAAAAGGCTGCTGAAGTGGCGGCTGCAGAGTCTGCACCGAAAATAACAGCAAATGCTGATTCAGTTATAGAATATATTTTTTCTGTCTGGAGAGAGATTCTGGGCAAAGAGGTAATCGACCCCGATGTTTCTTTCTTTAAACAGGGCGGTACTTCTATGTCCGCGCTTAGCGTGATGAACCGCTACTATAACGACAATTTTGAAATGTCGATGTCCGAATTTTATAAAGCAGCTACCCCTGCAGAGCAGGCCGAGCTTTTGAAGGGGAAAATTGCAGGAAAGCAGCTGCCTGAGACAGCAGAAGAACTCCCTGAGCAGGAAATACCGGTCGTTTTGCCGTCGGAGCGGCCGATTATTGAAGCGGTTGTCGAGAGTGCCGCAGAGAGTGAACCTGCGCAGAAAATGGAAAAAGCCAACCTTCCTGATATGGAATATGTTGTCTCTGTCTGGAGGAGAATTCTGGGCAAAGAAACAATTGCAGACGAGGTTTCCTTCTTTAAGCAGGGCGGAACATCTATGTCCGCTCTCAGCGTGATGAACAGTTATTATAACGACGGATATGAAATGACAATGTCCGAATTTTACAAGAATACCACTCCTAAAAAACAGGCCGAGTTTTTAATGAATAAATTTCCCGTAATTCGGCAGGAAGAGATTAAGGATGAAGGAGAGTCTGTTACAGAAAAATCCGTTTTCGTCACAGGCGCCACAGGTTTTCTCGGCATTCACATTCTTCATGAGATTGTTTTAACGGGAGAAAAGAAGGTTTTCTGTCTGCTGAGAAGCGGCGGACGTCAGCGCCTTGAAAAGGAATACCAGGAGTTTTTCGGTGAAGAACTTCCCGAAGGTGTCCAGGTTCTGACCGGCGATGTTACATTGGATAAATTGGGGCTTTCAGAGGCTGAGTATACCCTTCTCACCGAAAATGTGGGCGAGATATATCATTGTGTCGCAGATGTACGCCACTTTGCCGCAGATGAAGAGAATCACCTGAAAGTCAATGTTGACGGCACGGAGAGAGCTCTTATTTTGGCACGCGCCGCAGGAGCGGTTTTCTATCATATGTCAACCTGCAGTATTGGCGGTGAATACTTGAAAAAGGATAGCTCTGCTGAAGCAATTTTCACCGAAGATGATTTTGATATCGGACAGAACTGGGACGACAACATCTATGTGAAGAGCAAATATTTGGCAGAAGAACGGGTATTTGATGCCGAAAAGGAAGGATTGCGTGTTAAAATCTTCCGTTTGGGACGTCTTGTGGGAAGAATGAGTGACGGAAAATACCAAGCTAATCACAAAGGAAACACATTCTATCTTTTGGTGAAAGGCATGCTGCAGGTAGGTGCGGTTCCCGCAGATGCTGCAACGCTCCCGATCGATCTTACCCCCGTCGATCTTTGCGCAAAAGAAATCATCACCCTTAAAAACAGTGAGGATACGGTACACCATATAATATGTACTGCACCGCCTACGCTTTACAGGGTTCTCTTTGCGTTGGATCACGAAATACAGCTTGTCAGCGGGGATGAGTTTACCTCGATACTCAAAGAAAAAATTGCGGAAGAAAATACAGAGCAGCTTGCAGTAGTGATGAATCAGTGGGTTACCTTCAAAGCAAATAAACCCAAAATTTTCGCATCCAGCAAAAAAACCGTTGCAGCACTCAAGGAGTGCGGATTTGAGATACCGAAGTTTTCGATTGAAACGGTGCTGAAAGAGTTTGGAAAGGAGAATAACGGATGATATCGGATTTGTCGCTTGTCATTTTTTGTGCCACCATTGTGTGTCTCATTGTGTTTTTCATCTGGAGTCGTAAGGTGACAAAGAAACGAATGCTCCTGCATAGATTGTTTTTGGCGATCGCCTGGTCCTATATTGCGTGGGTCATTCCGCTGATCATCATGCGGTTTGTGCCGCAGGAAAACCGGTTTTGGATGTATATCCTGGACTGTGCCGTACAACCGGGCGGTGCCCTTTGTGCACCGTTGTATTTCTGCACGGCTGTTACCTTTGTATCCGGTGCGGAGAGACTGAAAAACTGGATGAAGGCTTTGTTCATCCTGCCCATTGTATCCATTCTTGTTGTATGGACCAATCCGCTGCATCACCTCTATTATGAAAATTTCTCCGTGATCCGCAGCGAAATCGAATTTGGACCGTATGTTATCGTAACCGGTATCGGCAACTATTTTTTCCTTGTAGTACCGATTCTTTATATGATCCGCTTTGGAATAAAAAATAAGAACCCGCTTTACTGGCGGCAATGTACCATGTTTATCATCAGTGGAATGGTGCCGCTGATTGTAAGTATTTATGCAACCTTCAGCGGTAAAGACATTTCCATTGCCGCAACACCGCTCAGTTTCCTGGTTGCCCTGCTGCTGAATGGAATTGCTATTTTCCAGCTCCACATGCTGGATATCCGTCCCATAGCAACCGAACATATCCTCAATGCGATTTCGGATAGCTACCTGGTTCTCAGCGATACGGGACTCATCATCAAATACAACCGGAGTTTTGAGGAACTGTTCGGGCGAGTATACGGGATTCAGGAGAACAAAAAACTGTCGGAGTGCACACAGCACGAAGATAAGCTGCAGAAAAATCCGTTTTACAATCTTGTGGCAGCAATGGAATCCAGCCGCCAGGGGGAAACGCATGTTTCCTATGAGCAATCCATTATGCTTGAAAGAAACGGAGAACTCACAAAAATGTATTTTGTTGTGGATGTATCTCCGCTGAAGATCAACGGACAGGTTTCCGGGTTCGTTGCACTGTTCAAGGATGTTACCCAGCTGAGAGAAAGTATGAAAAAGCTCCAGCTCAGTCAGGAACGTATGATGGAGCAGGAGCGTTTTGTGTTCCTCGGTCAGATGATCGGCGGACTTGCCCACAACCTGAAAACACCGATTATGAGTATTTCCGGCTGTGTCTCTGCGGCGGAAGCACTGGTGGAAGAATGTGAAGACAGCATCGGTGACGAGGATGTTACGGAAGAGGATTTCCGCGAGATATATGGAGAGATGCGCGGCTGGTTTGGAAAAATAAGAGAATCTTCAGCGTATATGTCTGATATTATTACTGCGATCAAGGGACAGGCCACCACCATTGTAACAGACGAAAAATCTACATTTACCATAGACGAAATGCTCAAGCGGAGCGTTCTGCTCATGCGTCACGAACTGCTCAACAGCGGCTGCAACCTGCAGATTGATTACGATCGCTCCAAAGAAATTTCTCTGGAGGGAGATATCAATAATCTGGTTCAGGTAGTTGGCAATCTGCTGAGCAATGCCATCTATGCCCAGAAAGAAAAGGGAAACGGCGAGATTGTGATCAGTGTCTTTTTGGATGAGCAGAAGCTTAATATTTTGGTGAAAGACCGTGGAACGGGCATTAACGAAAGAGTTCTGCCCAAGCTGTTTAAGATGATGGTAACCAGCAAAGGTACGCACGGAACAGGCCTTGGATTGTATTTTTCCAATATCGTAATCCGCGGTAAATTCAACGGTCAGATGTGGGGCGAAAACCGGAAGGATGGAGGAAGTATTTTTGGTATTTCCATTCCCCGTGAAATTGTTCATATCCGCAAGGAACTAGTAAATAAAGAGGAAAAGTAGTATGAGAAAAAGTCAGTTAAATTCTTCGTCAACTCAGATTTCCATATTGACGGTGGATGACGATGCCATCATCACCACTACCATAAAAGCCTATTTCAGCAGATCCGGATATGATGTTGACATTGAAAACAATCCTTTGACAGCCATTGAACGTGTGCGCAACGGAAAATACGATATTCTTCTTCTGGACTTTTTGATGTCTCCCATTTGTGGCGATCAGGTGGTAGAGGAGATTCGCAAATTCAATACCGATATTTTCATTATCCTTCTCACCGGTCATAAGAGTATGGCACCTCCGGTAAAGACCATCCGTCATCTGGATATTCAGGGATATTATGAAAAGGATGACCGTTTTGATCAGCTGGAACTCCTGGTGGAATCCTGTGTAAAATCCATCAAGCAGCTGCGCACCATCCGCGCCTATCAGGAAGATATCTCACGCGCCTACATGCAGACCATCGAGGTGCTTCGTTACATCGTTGAGACCAGAGACAGCGAAACGCGCGGTCATTCCGAACGGGTGGCTGGTCTGGCGGAGGCCCTTGCCCTTGAGTTGGGATTGCCGGAAAAGGATGTCTCCAACATTAAAACGGCAGGACTTTTCCACGATATCGGAAAAGTCGGCGTACCGGATGCCATTCTTTTGAAGGAGGGGGCCCTGACGGATGAGGAGTTTTCCCAGATAAAGAAACATCCGGCAGACGGTGAAAAAGTTCTCAGTACCTATTCTCCCTTCCGCAGCATTCTTCCTATTGTCCGCGGACACCACGAGAAAATCAATGGCCGGGGCTATCCGGATGGGCTGGAAGGGGATGAAATTTGCATCGGTGCAAGGATTATTGCCGTGGCAGATGCTTTTGATGCTATGATATCGAACCGTACATATCGCAAAGGTTTAGGTATGGATAGAACGATGATGGAAATTGAACGTGGAAAAGGTTCCCAGTTTGACCCCGTCATTGCAGACGCCTTGCTCACTATGATTAACCGTGTGGGCAAAGAAGAATTTTATCGGACTTATTCTCTGCAGGCGGAGGGACAGAAAGGAGTGTAAATAAATGAAAAAGGTTTATTTAAACCCCGTAGATTATTTTGAAACGTTCGATGATATGATTGAGTCCATTCCCAAGGGAATCGAAAATGAGCCTGCCATCTCTTGGTTTACCAGAAAGGGCGAGGAGAAGGGGGTCTCCTACGGCAAGTTGCGGGAGGATGTGCGCAGCCTTCAGGCAGCTATGATAAGTAAGGGTTTGCAGGGAAAACACATTGCCATCCTCGGCGAAAACAGCTATGAGTGGTTGGTGGTGTATTTTGCCACAGTCTGCATCGGTTCGGTTGCAGTCTGTGTGGATATTGAGCAGTCCAACGAAACACTGACGCAGATGTTGGATATGACAGATGTGGAATGCCTGTTTTTTGTCCCATCATTGGAGTCTATCTGCCTGTCCTATGCGGATAAAGGGGTAAAGGGATTCATGCTTAGCGGAAAAGGTGCGGTTCCGACCGTAGCGGAACTTCTGCAGGAAGGGGAAGAGCTGCGCCGCAACGGTATGGTATGGGAAAACAAGGGAAATCCCGATGCAACGGCTGCCATTGTTTTCACTTCCGGAACCACAAGTTATTCAAAACCGGTTATGCTCTCACAACGCGCGATCCTCACCAATGCCGCGGATGCCGCAGCATGCGTGGCCCTTGGCAGGGTGACTTTTTCCTCGCTGCCGTTTTATCATACCTATGGTATGACTTGTTCGATTGTAGGCGCTCTTTTGGAAAAATGTCATCTCTATATCAACGGTAACCTGAAAACGGTTATGCGTGATATGCAGGCAGCGCCGGTACACTCCCTCTTCACGGTTCCCCTGATATTGGAAACAATCCATAAAAAAATGTGGGCCAATGCTGCGGAAAAAGGGATGGAAAGAAAACTCGAAAGCCTGTTGAAATGGAATCAGATGAAATCTTCACTTGGTATAACCAGGTTTGGTAAAAAGACCGATGAAATCCGTGAGAAATGTTTCGGTTCAGTGCGCCTCATCATCTGCGGTGCGGCTCATCTGAGTCGGGAGATTATGGAGAATCTTAATTGCCTGGGAATTACTGTGCTTCAGGGGTATGGTATCACAGAGTGTGCTCCGTTGGTCAGTGTCAATCAAAACAATGCAAATAAATTTGAGTCTGTGGGACTGGTTATGCCTCACACGGAAATCTCTTTCCGTGACGGCGAAATTATGGTTCGCGGCGAAAACGTTATGCAGGGCTATTATAAGCTGGAACAGCTGACGGAAGAAGCTTTTGCAGATGGTTGGTTTGCTACGGGAGATCTTGGCTATCAGGATAAAAACGGCTTCCTGTATATTACAGGAAGAAAAAAGAATCTCATTGTATTTAAAAACGGCAAGAAGCTCTCTCCCGAAAAGCTGGAGGAAAAGCTTAGCCGGATTGAGTTGGTACAGGACGTATTGGTCTACGGAGCGGTAAGCGGAAGCTCTTCCGATGATGTGCAGGTAGCGGTTTCCGTGTTCCCGAATATGGAAAAAGCGGAAGGTATGAATCGGTATGAAATACTTGAAGAGCTGCAAAGTGAGATCAGCAAAATAAACGGTGAACTGCCGCTGTATCAACAGATACAAATGGTGAACATCAGGGAACAGGAGTTCAAAAAGACGGCACTTCAGAAAATTAAGCGTCACTTAGTATAAAAGAAAGAGGAATAACATGGAAGAAAATCTGTTTCAATTTATTCAAAACGTTGTGTTTGATGTAACAGGCAAAGCAGGACTTGTTTATGAGACCGATTTTGTAAAAGATCTTGGGCTGTCTTCCTTTGATATCATGAATATTGTCTGTGCATTCGAAGAGCATTTTGACGTGGATATTCCCAATCGGGATGTTTGGGGGATGCATCAGGTCAAAGATGTCATTGCCTATATGATAGATAAAGGTTTTACAGAAGTATGAGCACTGCTGCAGAAAAGCTGTGGATTTATCTCATGCCGTCGGACGATTCCGTGAGCACGAATGAAAAAATACAGCTTTTGGTCAAAAAATATTTTTCAGAGTGCGGGTATGCCCCAAACAGAACGAGCGAACCCGTTGTTATAGAAAGAACAGAAAGAGGAAAACCCTATTTTGTTCAACCGTCAGATTTGTTTGTTTCTGTCAGCCACAGCGGAGCATATTTTGTATGTGCGCTGTGTTCCTGCCCTGTGGGTGTGGATATTCAGACGCATAATCTGCACAGAAAAGAGAGTGCTGAAGAAAGGATAAAGAGACTGCGCGGTATTGCAAAACGCTTTTTTCATCCCGATGAAGTGCCGCTGCTGGAAGAGGATACGGTGTCCCGTTTTTTTACCCTTTGGACAGCAAAGGAATGCTATCTGAAGATGACGGGGCAGGGGATCGATGATAATTTTTCTCAGATCTCCCCAGTTTCGCTTGGGTTCGGGGATATCCTCTGTCAGGGGGAAACGCTTCGGTGGTGCGCACTGGATGCATGGTTTGAAAAAAGGCAGATTACGCAAGAGGACACTCTTTGTGTCTGTGCCCGGAAACCCTTTGAAATAACGGTCTGCAATCTTATATAAATATTATGTCATTACGTCGCCCGAATGGAAAATTTGGGCGGCGTTTTTTAAAATACTTCAAAATATAACTACTTTTGTGACCAGCTTATCCTATAATATATCATGAATTATGGGAATCTGTTTGGAAGGAGAGATCTCGTGAAGATGCAGGTTTATGGAGCATTGCCTCAGACGATGATGGTGTGTGTCGACAGTTACGCAGACAAATGCATCACAGGAAGCTTGTATAATTCGTTTTTGCAGCGTGGTGTGGCATTTAAGAGTACTATCGAAATGCTGTTCGGCATAGAATCTATGTTAGAAGATTTGAAAATGCCGCAGTCATTTACAGGGAAGAGAAGATTCCGCTACAACGATGATAATAAAGAAGAAAAAGAAACGGTTGCCGAAATGTTGAAAGAAGGTAAACTGGCAACGTTCTCAATCAAGATCCTTTTCCGGCAGAATGCTGGCTGGCAGGGTTCAGTCGTATGGTGCGAGGGAAAGAACGAAGAAAGCTTCCGAAGTGTGCTGGAGCTGTTGACTCTGATGGACAGTGCATTGGATGCGGATGGAAAATAAAACACCGGAAAGTTACAGTTTCAAAAAAAAGTTGCATTTTTAAGAAATAAAAGAAGAAAAGAATTAAAATGTGACTATTGCTGTGACTGGAAGGGCGTATGATATAGACAATTCCTGAGAGGAATCCCCCAAAAAAAATGATTATTCACAACCTGAACGGTGTGATAGGAGGATTACAATGAAACGCTTTATGAAAACCATGATCTCCCTGATTCTGGTATGCTGCATGCTTCTGAGCACAGTTGTTGCTTTTGGCGTAGAGCTGGACAGCAATTCCGCAGCAACCAATCCGTCCGGCGGTGCAGCTACCGTTGCTACCGGTTCCACCACCAAATCCAAAACAGCTACACAGCTCTATGATGACAAATACACCGACGTTACCCTGAAAGTCGGCGGCGCATCCTCCGAGCTGGGCGTAGATATCGTCTACATCGTAGGTGCTTTTGCAACCCATAAGGATGGTAGTCCTAATGCAGAGGGCGACGTTCTGATCAGCAGTCTGGTTGGCGCTATGACCGATATCGTCAATGCAGGTGTTCCTGTCAACTTCGGTATGGTTCCCTTCTCTTCCGACCCCTACGTTGCAATGCCTCTTACCACCATCACCAAAGATAACCTGGCTGATCTGCCTGCTATGATAAATACAGCACTTGCTACTTGTCAGGCTGCTTATGATGGCGTAAACATGGAAAACGCTCTGCTCAAGGCGAAGCAGATGTTCAGCACCTCTCCCTTGGCAACTCACCCCGAGCGTCAGCATCTGGTAATGGTTACTTCCGGTCTTACCTACTTCTTCAACAGCGGCGCAAACAATGACTATGCTTCCACTGTTCCCGTAAACTTTATTAAAACAACAGATAAAGTTGATGAAAATGGTGAGAAAATAGTAATCAATTCAAACGGTATTTTCTATACCAATAAAGCTTGGATGCGTGCCCGTACCGAGCAGACCAACACTTATCCTATCCCCAAAGCTATTGTAAATGCATATAACGCCTCCGGTTCCACTATTGGTCTCTGGAATTACTACTGGAACTATATTGATATGTGGGCAAGAGCAGATATCGCAGCAGGTGACAGCGTTGTTTGTGAAGTTGCAACCATTGATTCCCTTGGTTTCTATAGCTGGTATAGCTCTGGTTCCGCTTATCCCAATGATCATACTTTTAGAAACGGTGGTTTCGGTGCGTATCATCCGATCAGTGATCCGGCAGAACTTGCCAACTATGCATCTTTTGAAGCTGGCGCAAATCCTCTTACCAACGCAGCAGCAGCACATGCTATTGGTTATGAACGTGCTATGTGGGAAGCTTATCAGTATGCTCAGGCAAACATCATCGGCGCAGGTATTAACTTCTATCCCATCTACAAAGCACTGAATGCACAGTCTACAAACGGAAATACCGAATGGTGTAACTGGACAGATCAGTACATCAACCACAGCTTCGTAAATATGCTGGCCGGCGGCACAGCAAAGAAATACGACGCTCAGGCTGACAAGACCTTCTTCAGTGAAATTACCGAAAGTGTTATCAGTAGCATCTCCAAGGGTACTTATGTAGTAGACTATATCGGCTACAGCGAAGCAGACGGTTATGATTTTGACTTCATTCAGAGTGCAGATAAGATTATCCTGAAGGTTGGCGAAGTTGCTTATATCACTTCTGTTGTTGCTGCAAGAAACGGCGCAACCGCAAGTTATGATTTCACCGCTCCCGGTGCTGAGACAGCAACCTTCTTCCTGGATTATTACTATGGCAACGGCACCACCGAAGAGAGATTTGTCTGGACTTTCGGTGAAGACGTTCTCGCACAGGCTCCCACCTCCCTTACCTATACCCTCGAGCTCGTCAAGAGAAGCGAGATCCCCGGCAGCTATGATCAGGTTTACACCAACCAGAGCGCTACCCTCTATCCCAAAAACAGTGACGGCACTGACGGTTCCTTCGAAGTATTCGAGCAGCCCCACGTAAACTATGTTGTTCCCGGCATTGATATTGTTGGAACCAAGATCTGGAACGATGACAATAACCGTGACGGCGTACGTCCCGAAAGCATCACTATCAATCTCCTCGCAGACGGTTTGGAAGTTGCTGAACAGGTTGTAACCGAGGGCGAAGATGGCAGCTGGAGCTATAGCTTCACCGGCTTGCAGAAGACCAAAGACGGTGTAGATATTGTCTACACCATCACCGAAGATGCAGTAGAAGGCTACACCACAAGTGTTGAAGGCAACACCACAAGTGTAGAAGGCTACACTGTCACCAACACCCATAATCCCGCAACCACCGAGATCACCGTAGAAAAAGTATGGGATGACGAAGATGACAAAGACGGCATCCGTCCCGATTCCATCACCGTTACCCTCTATGCCAACGGCGATGAATATGCCACCGCAAAGATCACAGCTGAAGATGGCTGGAAAACAACCTTCCCCGGGCTGTATGTCTATGAAAACGGCGAAGAGATCGTTTACACTGTGGATGAGGCTGCAGTAGAAGGCTACACCACAGTAGTCGAAGGCTACATCATCACCAACACCCATGTTCCTGAGATTGTTGAGATCACCAATCCCGCATCGGTAACCCTCCGCGGAGTTAAGTATCTTGATCTTAATCCGGATTCCGGTTTCCTCTTTACCCTGACCGATGGAAACGGCAGAATGGTTGACTACGCAATCAGCGGAAATCAGGGTCAGTTCGTGTTCGATACCATCACCTTCACGGAGGCAGGTACCTACAGATACCGCATTACAGAAGTTGACGGCGGCAGCGACAGCATCAACTATGATACATCCGTATATGATGTAGTTGTTACTGTAACTGAAAACGGCGAGAACCTGGTTGCAAACGTGGCAGTATCCAGAAACGGTGCAAACTACAGAGGAACCATTGCATTCTACA